>JABDCN010000075.1 GCA_013288125.1 Gammaproteobacteria bacterium | reverse complement strand
TGATCCAGATGGTCATAAATTAGAAATTCATATTGGGAATGATAAAGACAGAATTAAGGCTAAAAAAATGGATTTAGGTAATTGGAAGAAGGTAGAGTGGTTTGAATGATATCAATAATAATATGTGTAAGTTTTCTCAATGATGAATAATTCGCTTACTATACGATTTGCAAATATCTCTGATGCAGAGCAAATCGCAATATGTCATGTTGCCTCCTGGCAAAAAATATATCGCGGCCATATTCCTGATACTGTACTTGATGCTTTATCAATAAAAGAACGTGAGAAAAAATGGCATCATTTATTAGATAAAAATGTAAAAGTGCTGGTGATAGAGCGTGATAATAATATTATTGGATTTGCAAGCTTGTGTCCTTCTCGCGACAAAGATACTGATGCAAAAATATGTGGAGAAATAAGTGCAATGTATTTGCATCCTGAAACATGGCATCAAGGATTAGGAAAAAAACTATGCACGGCAGCCATATTAGAATTAGAAAAGATGGGTTTCAGTGAAGTGATTGTTTGGGTGTTAAAAGAAAATGATCAAGCAAGAAAATTTTATGAAGCTATGGGTTTTAATGAAACTAGTCATTCCAAATTAGAGCCTTATAATCAAGATATTTCTTTGAATGAGGTTCGTTATAGAAGGGATATATCATGATTGAGTATTTACAAGTTGCTGCTTTTCAAGGCCATATACATGAAGGTAATAGCAGGATCAATTTAGATAAAGTTTTAGAGCAGACCGAATTAGCCGATAAACGAGGCATTGATATCCTATGTTTTCCTGAAAGCTATTTGCATGGATATTTTTCCAAAAAAGACGATGCTTTTAAAAATGCAATTAATCTGCAAGATAAAAATTTTTCTAATCTATGCAAAGAATTTTCTAACATTGGACACACCACTGTCTTGTTGGGCGTGAATGAATTAGACAACGAGCGAATTTACAATACTGTTATCGTAATTGAAAAAGGAAAGTATATTGGAAAATACAGGAAAGCATATACATATGCACCATATGATTATTACTCATTAGGCCGTGATTTTCCAGTTTTTGAAAAGAAAGGAGTAAAATACGGTATTATTATTTGCTTGGACAGCGCTTATCGAGAACCCTCTCATATTGCTGCATTAAAAGGCGCGCGTATCATCTTTTGTCCTTCATTTAATCGCGTTGCAAAAGACGCGCGCATGCTCCACTATTTGCATCGTAAAAGTCATTTCATCTCACGCGCATTTGATAATCATTGTTGGTTTGTGACAAGTGATATTATTTGGGACGAAAATAATGAAGTGTGCCCTGGTTATTCTTGCATACTAAGTGATGATGGTGAATTGGTTGCTAAAGCTGAACCATTTCAAGAAACTATGCTTACGCATTCAATTCCTTTAGATACATTAAAAATAACAAAGAAAACGCGTTTATTTGGTAACCCTGAGTTATTTGAAATTGTTAAACATACTTACGAAAAAAATTTTACATAATGACACGATAGATACCATTTTTAATTAATGACTGACTATTTTTTAGCTAGGAGATAGCATGTTAAAAATTTGGGGGCGCCGAAATGCTTTCAATGTACAAAAAGTCATGTGGCTTATCGGTGAACTCGCTCTTCCACATGAACATATACCAACTGGCGGTGATTTTCGCGGTCTTGATACCCCTGAATTTTTGACGATGAATCCTCATGGGCGCATACCCGTTATTCAAGATGTAGATGGAACTATTGTTTGGGAGTCGCATGCTATCTTGCGTTATTTAGCAGCACGTTATAGCAATGGAGTATTTTGGTCTGATAATGCCGGAATACGCTCCCAAGCGGATCGTTGGATGGATTGGGCGCAAACAACATTACAACCGAACTTTCTGACGGGTATATTCTGGGGGTTTTATCGAACACCTGAGTCACAGCGAAATTGGCAAGCTATCAATGAAAGTATACGACGATGTGGAGAATATTTTTTACTACTTGATCGTATGCTTGGTCACCATTCATATTTAGGCGGCGAAACCATGACGCTTGCTGATATCCCTGCAGGTACTACCTTATATCGTTATTTTGAGTTAGAGATTGAACGACCCTCTCTGTCAAAAGTAGAAGACTGGTACAAGCGTTTGCAAGATCGTCCAGCATATCGAGAACATGTTATGGTGCCATTTGCGGATTTAAAAGGAAAATTAGAAGCAAGATAAAATGTGAAACAACGGAAATCATAGAAATAAAAAATAATGGATAGTAGAATGGCCGCCATAAAAAGATGAGCTTCTCATTTTTTCTTAATAGACAGTCAGTATGATTGTCGGAATTCCAGCAAACAATTACAAGCTTAAGTCGTGGCATATGGATGTATTTAAAATCATCAAAAAATATTTGTTATCGAGCTACTCAGGATTTTCAACGAAAATCTGGGTAACAGTATTTGCTACTTTTGTTAACTCATTAGGCAGTGCAGTAGGGATATTTATGGCACTGTATCTCTCAACTGTTTTGCATTTCTCTGTTGCGCAGGTTAGTTATATC
>JABDCN010000074.1 GCA_013288125.1 Gammaproteobacteria bacterium | reverse complement strand
TGTGATATTAGGGTCGATGTGCCACGTATCTAGCAATGTTTCAAGAACAGGTACATGACCATATTTAGCAGCGAAAAATAATAAATGGCTTTTATCATCAGGTAGTTGTAAGTCGACATCTCTTTGTGTGCATGTTTGCAATGCTTGGAATGCTTTATTGTTATTTAAGTCGGAAATGACTTGTTTCGTTTCTTGTATACAATTACCCATTGTAAAGAAACGGGTTGAAATAGCCAAATCATTTGATTTTCTGCCATTAAGACAAGCAGTAAAAGCTTTTTTAGCTAATGCTTGATGCTCAATATAATGAATAGGGAATTCGTTTGGTTGGATGAATACCCAATTTTGACCGTGTCCTGGATAGCAAATGCCAATTCGATGTTTTACGGCGTGAAAAGACATCGTAATTTCATGTCCTTTGGCCTGCTTTTTTATAAGAGAAAAAAATTTTTCTAATTTATTTATTGTGTAAGCAGCGAAATAATGCGCCACTTGTAAAAGGCCGCCATTTTCTTCAATTTTTTTATTGCTGATAAACTTGGCAACTTCTTCAATACTAAAGGGAGTAATTTGATAACCTAATGATGTTGTAAATTTTAAGGGATTTTGAAATATTAATACGCCTCGGAAAAAAACAGTGGGATCAGGTAACTTTAATTCGTTGATAAGCGTTTGATATTCACTCTCAAGTGTTTGAAGTTCGTTAGTTGAAATGCAATTAATAATTTTTTCTTTTAACTTATTTAGTTTTACCCATGCATCGTGGAGGTAGACAATACGCGTATTAAATACATCAATTTCTTTTGCATAAAATGCTTGAATACCCATAGGGGTAAGCCCGCCGCATTTACCCCTATTATTTGTTGTGAGTTTTAATTCTTGTAAGGTCTCCGAAATATATTTTTGTCCGGCAAATTTATCAGGTCTTATACTTAGCATGAGTTATTATTCTCTTTATGAAACATTTATCATATCAAAACAACACACAACGACAACCTGTTGTTTCTTTTTTCTCATCTTTTTTGTGTGATGTTGAGGGTAATTGATAAATAGTTTGATTAGAACTAGATAAATTAGCATTAATAATACCATTCAGCCGGCTGCGTAATCTAACAGCAGCTTCATGATCGCCCACGATCAATGGCAGTACAATTTTAGCCATTTCAATCGCCGTTTTAGTTTTCTTGATTGGTGTTAAAGATAAGGTTTCTTCGTGTTCTCTTTGAGGTGCATATTGAGGCAAGTTAAGTATTTTGCATAGAAAATTATTTAGCAACGGGCTTCGCGCAAATTCCATGCCATGAGTGGTGTACCAATTTGTTATCGCCTCTAAATATTGGTTGAAATTTTCGCCGTACATTGTTTTATAGTCTTCTTCTTCAGGCGCGTATTTACCCCAATGTGGTTTGCCATTTAATTGATGAACAAGATAGTTAAACATTTCATCTCGAAAAGATTCAAATCCCGGGATGTTAGGACTTGAAACAACATCAAAACCGCAGATATGTTCGTCTGGTTGGTGTGCGCTAGTGGATAAGCCGCCATTTGTTCCTGTAAATAAACGTGCGTAAGCAGCATATGTCACAGGATATTCACCGTCATCTGTATGCTTTTGAAGTGTTTCACTTAATTTTGTGAAGGCATCAATGATTTCTTCGCAATTTCGACTAACAGGAAATAAAACATCAAAATCATTTAGTTTATTTGGATAAGCTGTTTGATAATGATAGACATCAGGCCATGCGCCAATAATCACGCGATCTTTTTCACCGACAGCATTACGTGCGACAATGTATTGCATATAGGCTGGTATGATTTTTGGTTCTAAGCTTAATAAATCTGTGATATGAAATCCTTCTTGTGCATCTATTTCAGTCTGTTGTATCAGATGATTAATGAACGGATGATTGTGTTCATCAGTTGTATCTTTATCAACGGGTTCAGATTGAATAAGAAGAACATGTTTTAAATTGGGATCGGTGAATTCGTTAGTTCTAAAAGTGGGTGAGTAGAAAATGCTGGTATAGGGTTTATCAGAAAGTCTGCCTTCTCGAATGGCTTGTAAAAGCTCGACATAGCTCATTGCTTCCATATGACAACGTAGTTTTTTTGCTTCTATACATCTTATTTCCATGCCAATCAAAATGCCAGGCAAGCCAAGATGTCCGCCGCGCATAATTTCAAAATCAGGATCACCTTCCCTGATCGTGACAATTTTTCCGTTAGGAAGACAAAATGTCATTGAAACAAGTAAACCGGCAACACTAGGCTGATCTATGCCTGTGCCATGACCTGCATTGGTGATTAAGCCGGCTAGTGTGACAACATCAATTAAAGGAGCAGTTGATAACACGAGATTATGTTTATGATATAAGGCTTGATGAAGTTCACCAATTTGTAGGCTTGCACCAACATACATCACATTTTCTTTATCCGTTTTTTCTAAAACACAAAATGCTTTTCCTGGCAGACGAATGATAAAATCAGCATCTACTTCAGGTGTGAGTGAAAATGAATTGCTATAAGGAATATCACGCCCACCTGCTGCGACACGATAA
>JABDCN010000073.1 GCA_013288125.1 Gammaproteobacteria bacterium | reverse complement strand
TAATATGGTGGATAAACATTTTTCGGAAGAGGATGCTAAAAACGGTTATCAATTGCGCCTGAACGCCGCAACACTGGGTGAAATTGATGTTAAATTAAATAGCGCACTTAAACAACGCGAAAATGTGATTGCAATTGTTAAAACATTGAAAGAGGAAAAAGATAGCCTACTTGCGATCAAGCAAGATCTGGTTTCCGCACGTCAAAATCGGACCGCTCCGACGGGTCTTTCTGATCAAGTAAAAAATGCAGAATCTGCTTTAATCCGTCTTTCGCAAAGAATGAAGCAAGCCAATAAGGTCCAGACAGAATTGGGCAGTAAAGAAGAAGTTGCAGATACGGTTAGCGCGCGACCCAAAGCATTTTGATTTCTCATTCTCCTGTTTCTAATGATTGACGACACGTTGCAGTGTGTTACGCGAATTTTGTTCGATGCTGATAACCTCATTAAAATAAGAAAATTTATCTGCCAGATAATCATGTGATTGCAGAAAATTCAATATTTCGCTGGTATCGACTGAAAATAATTTTTCTCCTTTAGCGAGTTTTAATGTATTTTCCATGCCATCTAAAACCAACTCCAGCGCTTCAAGATCTGAACTGGTACCCATTTGATTGGGATTGAGCAGGATGGCGGGCGGAAAACCATTACGCAGCAATAAATGATTTAAAATCAGCATGGAAAATGTACGCGTGTTGGCATCTTTAAAAGGATGCAGACGTTCACTGGCTTGCACAACGCGAATGATAGCATGCAGTTTATCCAGCGGTGTTGTTGCTGCGCTAATCGCGAGATTATAAATTTCCAGAAAGCGTTCCATTGTCTTTGTTAAAGTATAGTGTGGTTTGTCGGGTTGGAAACTTTCCAATGCAAAGGTATGTCCGGGGCTTGGATTCGTTATCAATTCCCAAAGACAATGGGCCAATTCTGTTGCATTGGTGGTTACACTTAATTTTGTTAACAATTCCATGGCAAGGCGATAGGATTCACTATCAATTTCCTGTTTGTTTTTTTCATCGGCGAGATATTCCCGCATAACGTGCATACTTTCTTGATTGATAGGAAACCTGGCGATGTTTGTTTGTAGTTCAGGATCTGAGATAGTTAGATGAATGGAAAGATGTGAATGGTTTTGTTCTATAATTTGTTTAACGAAAGCTTCGGTCACTTTTGTATTGCTAAATCTAAAATAAGCGCGACTATTAGACCTAAATTCATCGGGATTGTCGTCCCATTCCTCTTCATATTCTGTATGTTTGACTTGGCTGATGGCAAGCGCATGCATTTTTTTGATAAATGCATTGTCTACATGCGTTGAAAAATCAAAAATGGTTTGAAAAGCGCCGACGAGTGCCTTGATATAACCGGGTTCATTTGCTTCAAATGGTAGCCAACCGCGATCCAGTCCCAGTAAATCTTTTAAGGTGAGGGTGGCTGCTTCGTTTGCGCTTAATTGCCAGTGATGCGCTAATAAAAATTGCCAGAGCGGACTTTGCAGCCACGCTTTTTTATCATCCAATTTAATTTTTTCCTGTGTTTCAATGTATTGTTTGATCGTGAGATCAATATGAGATGACTGAAAATATAGTCCTTTGGCAAGGCCGCGGCCGTTTTGTAAACACCCATCTATAAAAAAACGCCATATTTCCTGGGCAGGGAGCAACTGCTTTAGTTGGATCGGATCTTGGTGAGCAATTTTATTATATGCCGCCAATATATGGCTAAGACGTGCAACTTGTTCAACGTGAACTGGTTTTGGTCTGAACATAATCTTCTTCCTTAAAAATATATTAGCAGTATACCGGCATTATTTGCATTTGACGTTAGGCAATAACTTCCAGAGCCTGATTTTCTGCAGTGATCGTTTGCGTATAGGCACTGGATTTTCTGGATAATACGGCAAGATTAAAAATAATGAGTGCGAAGCCAAATAAGTAAAGTAAATCCCAGTAAGGTGGAATGAGAGCGTTGCCCCCGTAATTTCCGAAGTAGGAAAAAACGCATAATCCTGTGATATAGCACAACAACCATACTGCATTTTTGCCATCCAGTTCACGCGCGGTTTTTTTAATGACGCAGCAATTCAATAAATATAATCCTAAACATAATAAGGTTAATGCGCATAATTTTAATAGACTGTTTAGACCAGCCCAATAGACGCCAGCCGTGCAAATATAAAATCCGATAAATGATATAACGCTGCTGCAACGCAAACGAAAAGCCCGCGGGTGATCGGGCAATTGCTTGCGCAAACAAATAAGGGAAATAGGGCCGACAGCATAGCTAATCATTAATGTTGCAACTAGAAATGCAGACATCGCCTGCCAGCCGTGCAGTAAAAAAAACATGCTGGCTGCCAGCAGAAAATTTATGCATAAGCTGATCCAGGGTGTGTCATATTTATTTTTATCAGAAAAATGTTTAGGCGCATCACCCATGCTGGCCATACTTGCGAGCATGTAAGCTGCGGTGGTGGAATAAACCAAACCGGTTGAATACGGCGATATAAATGCATCGGTATACAATAATACGCTGAGCCACATCATGCCGGCCAACATTGCAAGCGCGGCAAACGGACCGGCATCACCCGGAAAAGATAAATTCGCCCAGCCATGCGCGAGATCTTGAGCGCGCATGCTGCCGATAAACGACCATTGTAGGGCCGTGTAAAGTAAGCCTGTCAAGAGCAATGAACTGACTAATACCAGTGGAATATATTTTTCCGGTTGATCAATTTCACTTG
>JABDCN010000072.1 GCA_013288125.1 Gammaproteobacteria bacterium | reverse complement strand
ACTTTTGCAAATAAAAGCCGCAAATAATCGTGAATTTCTGTGATCGTTCCCACTGTTGAACGCGGATTATGCGATGTGGATTTTTGTTCGATAGAAATCGCGGGTGATAATCCTTCAATATGATCAACATCAGGTTTTTCCATCATGGATAAAAATTGTCTGGCATACGCAGACAATGATTCAACATAACGACGTTGTCCTTCTGCATATAAAGTATCAAATGCTAAAGAAGATTTACCTGATCCTGATAATCCTGTGATCACAATTAATTTATCGCGTGGAAAATCAATATTAAGATTTTTAAGATTATGTGTGCGGGCACCGCGTATACGAATTTGTTTCATGATATTATTTTTAACGCCTAAAATTGAAACGCTTTGGGTATGATACCATTCATCAACAAGGGAAGACATCTTATGCTTACAGAAAAATTATCAACGATTGAACGGCGCGCCATTTTTGGTCTTTCCTCTATCATGAGTTTACGCATGATAGGTTTGTTTATGGTTTTACCTTTATTTAGCTTATATGCAAGCCATTTAAGCGGCGCGTCTCCAGCTTTAATTGGACTTTCCATGGGAATTTATGGCTTATTTCAAGCCATATTTCAAATTCCATTTGGCATATTATCTGATCATCTTGGACGTAAACCGATTATTTTATTGGGGCTCATTATTTTTGCATTGGGTAGTCTCATCTCAGGTTTAGCCCACTCGATAGAATGGTTGATCATCGGTCGATCATTACAAGGTGCGGGTGCGGTTGGCAGTACGATTCTTGCTTTAATGGCCGATCTCACACGCGAAGAACAACGCACCAAAGCCATGGCGATTGCCGGTATTACGATTGGATTTTCTTTTTCAATTGCGATGTTACTTGGCCCGCTTTTAACGCAATGGTTACCGGTCCACAGTCTTTTTTTTCTCGCTATTTTTTTTGCAGCGATTGCTATCGTCGTTCTTTTCATCGCTATTCCAACGCCGCAACATGAAGAATGGCATCGCGATACAGAACCTGAGCTCACTTCTTTTCCTACTTTATTAAAGACACCAGAATTAGCGCGCTTAAATCTCGGTATTTTTATTTTACATGCTGTTTTTACCGCCAGTTTTATCGTCATTCCGCTTAGCTTGCAACAATTTAGTGGTTTTTCGATTCATCAACAATGGCAAATTTATTTACCGAGTTTACTTGCTGCATTTGTCATCAGTTTATTTTGTATTGGCATGGCTGAAAGAAAACAACAACTCAAACCTTATTTTGTTGGCGCTATTCTTTTTTTAATCATCGCAGAAATATTTTTGTGGGCAAGACCAACGCATTTCATTTCGATGTTAATTGGCATTTGCTTTTTCTTTGGCAGCTTTTCATTATTAGAAGCCTTTCTACCTTCGCTTGTTTCACGCACTGCACCTGCGACGCGAAAAGGAAGTGCATTAGGCCTCTATTCATGCGCACAATTTCTTGGTATCTTCGTAGGTGGAGCTCTTGGTGGATGGTTATACGGTAAGTTTAGTTTTTCAGGCGTTTATTTTTTCTGCATCATACTATCTCTCACTTGGTTAATTCTCGCTTTCTTCATGCAACCGCCGCGCTATTTAGTCACCAAAATGTGGCGATTATTGCCCGCACAACAAGCTAGCTGGGAAATGATTGCAGCTAAATTACAATTAATTCCTGGTATGATAGAAGTCGCTTTAATCAAAGAAGATGGTATTGCTTATTTAAAGATGGAACGCCACACGGTCACTCATCCTGACTTCATTCAACTTAAAGAGCAAACAAAATGAAATAATACGATTCTCAACGGGCCCCATTAAAAAGTTGAGAATCACCTAAAATAGGAGAAAATATTATGGCACGCGGTGTAAATAAAGTTATTTTAATTGGTAATTTAGGACGCGATCCTGAAATTCGCTATACAGCAACAGGTTCTGCTGTCGCAAATGTCACGCTTGCGACAAGTGAATCATGGAAAGACAAACAATCTGGTGAAACAGTGGAACGCACAGAATGGCACAAAGTCGTGTTTTACCAACGTCTCGCTGAAATTGCCGGCGAATATTTGCGTAAAGGATCAAAAGTATTTATAGAAGGTCGAATACAAACACGCAAATGGCAAGATAAAACAACCGGACAAGATCGTTATACGACTGAAATTATTGCTGACAATATGCAAATGCTAGACAGCAAAGGCAGCGGTGCGAGTGCGGGTAATTTTGATACTGCGCCTGCATTTGAAAAATCAGCGGCGCCTGCGTCTGCTGCTGCGGGAATGAGTGCGGCGGCAAGTGGTGGTGCGAGTGCTGGTGAAGCTGCGTTGTCGTTAGATCAGTTTGATGATGATATTCCGTTTTGAATGACATAAAAGTATTTTTGTAAAGATATACAGAGAATATATTTAATATCATAAGTAATATCAAGAAAAATAAAACAAATTAAGCCATCATTATAGTGTAAAGATAATGATGGCTTTTTTATTAGCCCTAGAAAAAGAAAAGATAAAAAATATCTATAAATATATTTTGACAAGTTAGAAATTAGCATATAAATTCGCCGTCAATTTAAATAGAAAAGGATTTAAATATGAAACAATTTATTCGAGCTATTGGAGGAATGAGAAGTTCAGTAATTTACACGGACACTGATAATCGACATTTTCGTTTCTCCGAGGGAACATGGGCATGGCGCAATCATAATCCAGGAAATGTTTGGGCTGGTCCAATTAGTAAAAAACACAATCAAATTGGCAAAGTGTATGGTTTTGCTATTTTTCCAGACGACGAATCTGGACA
>JABDCN010000071.1 GCA_013288125.1 Gammaproteobacteria bacterium | reverse complement strand
TTTTTATTATTTGACAGGTTTTAACGAACCAGAATCTATCTTAGTGTTAGCACCTAAACGCAAAGAAGGTGAATATATTTTATTTAATCGTCCACGAGATCCTGAGCATGAAGTATGGGATGGTGCTCGCGCAGGACAAATCGGGGCGTGTGAAGATTATTTTGCTGATCAATCTTTTTCGATCACTGAATTTGCCAAATTATTACCTGAATTATTAATGGGGCGCGATGCCATTCATTGTGTTTTAGGTAAACAAGCGGCATTTGATCGTCTCTTAATTGATACACTAAATAACTTGCGAATGCGTGTTCGAAGCGGCGTTGCACTTCCTCGTTCCATTATAGATGTTGGATCGACGATACACGAAATGCGCGTATTCAAAAGTTCAGCTGAAAAAGCAGTCATTCAAAAAGCAGTGGATATTTCAGCATTAGCACATGCGCGAGCAATGGCAGCTTGTCAACCTGGCATGTATGAATATGAACTTGCAGCGGAGTTGTTATATGAATTTACAAAACATGGGGGAGAACCTGGATATGGAACTATCGTTGGTGCAGGAGAAAATGGCTGTGTTTTACATTATGTTAGCAATCATTCCCAAATTCGATCGGGTGATTTAGTTTTAATCGATGCAGGTGCAGAATATGAAAATTATTCTGCGGATGTGACACGCACATTTCCTGCGAATGGTCGATATTCAACAGAACAAAAATTGATTTATGAATTAGTATTGGCCTCGCAAAAAGCAGCGATTAAATCTATTAAACCAGGCAATGTGTGGACAAAAGCACAGGATGTTATTGTCAAAATATTAGTAGAAGGATTGGTCGATCTTGGTATTTTGAAAGGAAAAGTCGATGATTTAATCGATAAAAAAGCGTATTTCCCTTTTTATCCGCATCGATCTGGCCATTGGTTAGGTTTAGATGTACACGATGCAGGTGCTTATCGTATTAACGACAAATGGCGCAAATTAGAACCTGACATGGTGCTGACGGTAGAACCTGGTCTTTATCTTTCCGCAAATATTCCTGGTTTAGCGAAACGTTGGCATAACATTGGTGTTCGCATTGAGGATGATGTTGTTGTGACAACAAAAGGGTGTGATGTGATAACGAAAGCTATTCCAAAAGAAATAGCTGATATAGAAGCACTCATGGCGAAGTGAGATGCAATCTTACGATCTGATTATTGTTGGTGGTGGTTTAGTCGGTGCAGGACTTGCTATTGCTTTGGAAGAAACAGGTTGGCGCATCGCATTGGTTGATGCGCGTTTGTCTTCTCAAGAAGATCATCGGTTATTCGCATTAAATAAAGGAAGCTGTCAATTTTTAAAAAAAATAGGATGTTGGTCTGCACTAGAAACACAGGCGACGCCAATTCATCGTGTACATGTTTCGAGGCAAGGACGTTTTGGATCTGTTTCGTTAGATAAAAATGATGCTGGATTATCTGAATTGGGACATGTCATTCCTGCGCGTTTGATCGAAGCTGCTGTGAATGAAAGATTACAACAATTATCTTATGTGACTTGCTATCGAGCTGCTGTGTTAAAAACGTTGGAGCAAGAAGAAGACGCGAACGTTGTGCGTTGTATGATTAATATGGACGGCGCAGAAGAAATTATTCTCACCGCACCATTTGTCATCGGTGCTGATGGCACACACTCTACTGTTCGTCAGCAATTAAATATTCCCATCGAAACTTTTTCGTATGATCAATCTGCTATCGTCACAATCACAACACTTAATCGATCACATGATTTTACTGCTTATGAACGCTTCAATTCGCATGGTGCAATTGCGATGCTCCCACTCGCGAACCAACAATGCGCGACGATTTGGACTGCTGATAATCAAACAATTAATTCATTATTAATTTTATCAGACGAAGATTTTTTAAGAACATTGCAACAAAGATTTGGTTATCGTTTGGGTCGATTGCAAGCTGTTTCCAAGCGCTACACTTTTCCTTTGCAATTACTTAAAGCAACGACCATGATAAAAGGAAATGTTTTTTTAGTGGGAAATGCTGCACATACTTTACATCCCATTGCAGCACAAGGATTTAATTTAGCGCTATATGAAATTGCGATCTTAATCGAAGCGATCTTGAAAAAAACAAAACAGCATGACATTTTTACAGTTAAAGAATTGCAAGTCGTGCATGATCTCATTCAAAAACAACAAGCTGTTAGTATTGGGTTATCACATCGCCTGGCGTCTGCCTTTTCTCAATCTTCTTTACTTACCCAAATGGCTTTGCAATTAGGTATAATAGGATTAGATATGGTTTCACCGCTTAAAAAACAGTTACTGAATCGTATCATGGGGAGATCGAATCGCGTTCCATGGTTCTTGTTGTAATATTTTAGGGATGTCATCCTGAGCGCAGCGAAGGATCACTAAAATACGATTATGACATTTGTTAGTGATCCTTCGCTGCGCTCAGGATGACAACTTTTATCTTTGCTTAGAATGTTGATACCTTAGAGGAAGCGGCACAAAGATGAAAAAACTATCTCATGAAGAGATTCAAAAAGAATTAATTGCGATTACGATACGTTTATTAAATGAGACGGGTGACATACATCAACGCGATGTGAAGTTACATTCTTCTTTGCAACGACATCTTGGCATTGATAGTTTGGCTCGCGCTGAATTATTCCAACGTGTTGAGCGGCAATTTGATGTGAGTTTGCCAGATTATTTATTAGCGGAAGTAGAAACACTGCAAGATATCGCGGATTATTTGCAAACTGCAAATACGTCATTAAAAAAATCATCTCCTTTAATTTCTCATTCTTCTGTAGTTAATGTTCATCAAG
>JABDCN010000070.1 GCA_013288125.1 Gammaproteobacteria bacterium | reverse complement strand
TTTCTTTTTCCTACATTCATCCGCATAAAGAACAGCGGTTTGATAAATTTTAGGCAAAAGCAAAGTTGATGCCAATGTCGTCGCACAAGGCGGCGCCCAGCTTGGCATGCCAGGAATAAAAGCAAGACCCAAGTTAATAGGCAACGTGAAAATTCCTCCCCACAGCGCAAAATGAGCTCCCTGCATATATTCAGGTGATGCTATCCATTTTCCGATTGCCATTTCTGCAAAACATGCTGTACCTGTGATAAAGAAAGCTAACCCCGGGGAACAAATCGTCACTTCAAGGAATTTGTTCGTCGCATCAAAGAATCCGTGATCCAAAGCCGCGATAGCAGGCTGCACAAGTAATTGCATGACGTTAAAAAAAGAATTCCCCGCAATAATACTCCCAATTTGCGCTGGAATAGGATATTGAAATATCGTTTGATCACAATCATTTTCAGTATCATTTTCTGGAATATTTAAGTTAACACGCTGTTCTGGCAAGCTTTCTTTCAACGCAAAAATACTAATCTGATTCTTCTTGCCCTGTCTCAACAATTTAATGATCGCTTTGTCTGATTGACACACGCCTTGCGCATAATCTGTCACATATTTCAAAGCAGCTGAATGTCCACGATCATTTAAATGATTTAGAATTTTAATATCCCGCTTTAATATCTCAGCAAAAAACTCACGGATTTCTTGATAAAGTGCAAAGTCAAAAATAAGGATATCAAATAATTTACCCTGAGTAAGAGGTGATTTAGCTCTACCTCTATTTGATAATACCCATGAAACGATAGATGATGCTTCATAATGCCGCCCGTCAGAAGCAAACCATAAGTCAAAGAGATCACGTCCTTTGTCTCGTTGATAAAAGGCTCGTATCTTTGTGCCAAGAAGTTCATCAAATTCGTAGCTTAATATCTTTGATTCACCTGAAAACCATCGAGATTTGATACTAAAATCTTTATGTTTCAAACCATACACAGAGAAATGTTCTCGTGTATTAATTTCAATTTTTAATTTTTGCGGTTCAGATTCGCCTTCTGCTAAAATAGCATAAGTCAGAGTAAATGTTTTTTTACTTCTCTTTCTTTCGGGTTCACCAAGCATTGGGTCTACAATACTTCTGATAGCAGTTATAGTCTCACCTATGGGTTCCGCTTTAATTTGCACGAGATCAATATCTTCAGAGTAGCGGACAGGGTGAGAAGCAAATAATTTGTAAATTGCTGTGCCGCCACGAAACGCAAGCGAATCAGAAATTTTAGGATGATTGAACAACTCCACTAATAAACGGCTAATTATTAAATCTTGTTCCACCATTTTGTTATCTGCCCAGGGAACTGTTTGACGCCATTCATTTAAATGTGCATTCGCGATCATTATTCTAATTCCAATTTTTTATTAATAATTAATTTCCACTTATCGTTTTTAGTTTCATATGACGATGAGCTTTTATTTTTTCCTAGTTTGGCAGCAAGCTTTTCAAGCGCAGGTGTTTTTTTAGGGGAGGCTATTAATAGGCGCGCACGTACACGATGATTTTCAAGAGATTTATGCAATACATCAGACAAGTGATTTGCTTTTATTAAATCCAGTAAATATCCAAGCCGCTGTATCCATGTGACCTCATCAGTAGCGGAAGAAAGTTTTTGTAATTTATCAGCATCCATTTTTTTTACTAAGTCAGTTAGTACAGTTAACGCATTATCAATGCCACCGCAGCGATTAGGATAAGTTACCATATCTATCGCGGTAGCCTCAGGGGTAGAGACGACTATGGCGCCTTGTGAGGTGTTAAAGTTTTGAGTTGGGGTTTGTTCTGCATTTTTTTTAGTAATGAAAACTATTTTTATACGTCCACAGGTAATAGGTCGTCTTTTTTGAGTAGTGATTACTTGAAATTGCTGGGGTCGATGATGTGCGGCGCCCTGATATTGTGCGGCGCTTAATAAGCCAACGTAATAAGGTGCATTAATAAATTCCATAAGATCATCAATAAAGTGCTCAGCGGGTCGGCACCCCAAAACCCTATATTCTGGTGGTACAATCACATAAAAACCACTTAAAGGATGAGCTAGTTCACCTTTTTGCTTTAAACGGCGTAAAGAGGCTCTTGCAGCAATATCTGACACACCTAATGCTTCTTTTACTTGAAGATAAGTAAAGCAACAATAGCCTTTGGCAATTAGGTCTGTTAGGAAAGAGCTTATATTCATATTTAATCCCTCATGGATGCAAAATATAACATTTTTCGTTACATTATGCAACCTTTAGGGTTAATTGTTGCAGTCCCATTTCTCGCTTTTCAATCTCAAAAAAGACAAGAAAGACAAGGGTCAAGTCTCGACAAAGGACATTAACACCGCGATGTTATGTCCTTTGTCGAGACTTGACCCTCTACGTCTGACCCTCTACGTTGGCACAGATAAATCGGGCGTTTCTCATCATATCCGTAATATATACAACTCAGGTGAATTATCTAAAAAAGGAACTGTTGCAAAATTTGCAACAGTTCAAAATGAAGGGCGACACTACAATCCTCTTTTCCACATAAATACTGACTTTAATTGTTGTTGATTATGGTGACTTACTGCTATAAATTGCTTCGATATGTTTCGTAATCAGTAGGTCCGCAGTTCGACTCTGCGCGTCGGCATTGGAGAAATTAGGTGGGTTCATCATGAATGTAAAACGATTGGATATTTCTTCTTTGGAAAAGGCCATCACTTCATTAACTGAGGCTGTGACTGCATATCATCAGCAGCAAGAATCAAATAACTTCATCCGTGATGCTGCTATTCAACGTTTTGAGTACACTTATGAGCTTTCACATAAAATGTTAAAACGTTACCTCGAAATGACGGAGCCAAGTGCTGAGGTCGTTGA
>JABDCN010000069.1 GCA_013288125.1 Gammaproteobacteria bacterium | reverse complement strand
ATGTTCATATTGTCTTGCATCACCAATCACACCAACTGATTTCACAGGCAAAAACACAGCAAACGCTTGACTCACTTTATAATACAGATCAGCGCGATATAATTCATCGATAAAAATAGCATCGGCTAATCTTAATTTTTCAACATATTCTTTTTTAATTTCACCTAACACACGCACACCTAATCCTGGGCCTGGAAATGGGTGTCGATAAACTAATTCATAAGGCAGTCCTAATTCAATCCCAATTTTTCTCACTTCATCTTTAAATAATTCGCGCAAAGGTTCAATTAATTTTAATTGCATGTCATCAGGCAAACCACCGACATTATGATGTGATTTAATGACATGCTTGCCGCCTGTTTTTGTCGCAGCTGATTCAATCACATCAGAATAAATTGTTCCTTGTGCTAGCCATGCAATTTGATCCATACGATTTGCTTGCTCATCAAATATTTTCACAAATGTTTTACCAATGATTTTGCGTTTTTCTTCTGGATCAGCCACACCTTCTAAAGCAGCATAAAAATGATCTTTCGCATCAAGACAAATCAAACGAATGCCAACATGTTTTTCGAAAATCGATTTCACTTGCTCTGCTTCATGCAAACGCAATAATCCTGTATCGACAAATACACACGTTAATTGATCGCCAATGGCTTGATGCAATATCATGGCAGCAACAGATGAATCGACACCCCCTGACAATCCTAACAAAACATTTTCTTGACCCACTTCTTTTTTAATACGCGCGACTTGTTCATCAATAATATTTTTTGATGTCCACGTCGATTGACATCCACAAATATCATGCACAAATCGTTCCATAATACGATTGCCTTGACGCGTGTGTGAAACTTCAGGATGAAATTGTACTCCATAAAATTTTCTATGTTCATCTGCCATGCCTGCAATCGGACAATTACTCGTGCTTGCAATCGTAACAAATAATTTTGGTAATGCACTCACATGATCGCCATGACTCATCCATACATCTAACAGTGATAAACCATCTTCAGTTAAATGATCTTCTATGCCTGTTAATAATTGAGAAGGTTCACGCACAGCGACTTGTGCATAACCAAATTCACGTTTTGCACCAGGCTCAACTTTGCCGCCTAATTGTGCTGCCATGGTTTGCATGCCATAACAAATACCTAATACAGGAACATTTAAAGCAAAAACAATATCTGGTGCGCGCGGTGTTGAAACGGTTGTTACAGATTCATATCCGCCAGATAAAATAATACCTGCTGGTGCAAATTGCAGAATATCTTCGTTAGACATGGCTGGTGAATGCACTTCACAATACACACCTGCTTCACGCACACGACGTGCAATCAATTGTGAATATTGCGAACCAAAATCAATAATTAAAATACGTTGTGCATGTATATCTATTGTTTTCATCGTGTACTATCAACTTGGTAATTTGGCGCTTCTTTTGTAATTTGAACATCGTGAACATGACTTTCGCGTACACCTGAAGGCGTGACGCGAATAAATTGCGCGTTCTCGTGCAATGCGGCAATCGTTGGGCAACCGGTATAACCCATGCCTGAGCGTAATCCACCCATCAATTGATTAACGATATTCACCATACTGCCTTTGTAGGGCACGCGACCTTCTATGCCTTCTGGAACTAATTTTTCAGCGGTAGCTGTCTCTTCTTGAAAATATCTGTCACTAGAATTATGACGTTGTGCCATTGCACCTAATGATCCCATGCCGCGATAAGCCTTATAAGAACGCCCATGATACAACTCAACTTCGCCTGGCGCTTCTTCTGTCCCCGCAAATAAACTACCAATCATGACAGCCGATGCGCCTGCCGCTAAGGCTTTGCAAACGTCCCCTGAATAACGAATACCCCCATCAGCAATCACACCAATTCCTCTGCCTTTTAAAGCGGAACTGACATTTGCAATCGCTGTCATTTGCGGCATACCAACACCTGTGACAATCCGTGTTGTGCAAATAGACCCTGGACCAATACCTACCTTGACGGCATCGACATTCGCTTCTGCTAAAGCAAGCGCTGCTTCTTTGGTAGCAATATTGCCTGCAATGACAGTCAAATCACGATAATGTTTTTTAACCCAACGCACACGTTCTATCACATTTTTAGAATGTCCGTGTGCAGTATCTATCACCAATACATCAACGCCAGCAGACACTAATGCAGCAATACGTTCTTCTGTTTCTCCACCTGTTCCCACTGCTGCACCAACACGTAATTGTCCTGCTTGATCTTTAGAGGCAAAGGGTTTTTCTTGTTCTTTTAAAATATCTTTAACCGTAATCATGCCTTGTAATTGAAACGCATCATTGACCACTAATACTTTTTCAATGCGATGTTTATGCAATAATTTTTTGATTAATTCTCTATCGGCAGGTTCTTTCACTGTGACTAAACGATCTTTGGTTGTCATTAAATTTGAAACAGGTTGATCGAGATTTATTTCAAAACGTAAGTCACGGCTCGTGACAATACCTAATAAATTTTGATTTCCATCTATGACAGGAAAAGCATGAAAATTATATTTTTTGACTAATTCCATTAATTCACGAACAGTGGTGACAGGTGAAATCGTGATAGGATCTTTGACAATCCCACTTTCAAATCGTTTCACTTTGCGAACTTGCCGCGCCTGTTCTTCTATCGACATATTCTTATGGATGATACCTAAACCGCCTTCTTGCGCTAAAGCGATTGCTAAATTGGCTTCTGTGACAGTATCCATGGCAGCAGATAAAAGCGGGATATTGAGCATTACACTGGCAGTTAATTGTGATTTTAGGTCGATATCTTTAGGCAGAACAGATGAGGCGCCGGGCAAAAGTAAGACATCGTCAAAGGTGAGGGCTAGTTCGTTTTGTGCTAGGCGTATCATGTTAATTCCCCCCATTTTATTAGGTTAAAATTAACGGCCTATTATACACATTTTAAGGGTGAAATGAAGACACATAAACGCTAAACTAAAGCCTCATTGCTAGAAACTACTGTTCCCTCCCCTCCAGCTAATGCTGGAGGGGAAGGTTAGGGAGGGGAGGATGCAAATTTTAAACCCTCCTCTCCCTAACCCTCTCCTCCCATAAATGGGAGGAGAGGGAACAGTTTTAGCTATGCTCCTCCCATTTATGGGAGGAGAGGGAATAGTTTTAGCTATGCTCCTCCCATTTATGGGAGGAGAGGGAATAGTCTTAACGAACACCGCCGAAGT
>JABDCN010000068.1 GCA_013288125.1 Gammaproteobacteria bacterium | reverse complement strand
ACGATGCTTGCTATTTATGTCCCCTTGATTCCTTTTATGGTGTTTACCTTTGGTGTGATCGGATGGTTTTTAGCAACTATAGAAGCGATGGTGGCAGGTCCCTTAGTCGCATTAGGCATTATTAGCCCGAGCGGCGAACATGAACTTATGGGTAAGGCGCAACCCGCTATTATGCTTTTATTTAATCTCTTTTTACGGCCCAGTTTAATGATTTTTGGATTAATGGCAGCGATGTTATTGGCGACCGTCGTGCTTAGTATGATTAATACGGCGTGGTATAGCTTGGTTAGGCCGGCGGTGGTGAGTGGGACTACATCAAATGCGCTTGTTACCTTGGTTGTTCTCTTGACGGCCTATACTACTTTAGTGGTAGCTGCGTTAAATAAATGTTTCGCGGCAGTTTATCTTATTCCACAACAGGTTATGACTTGGATTAGTGGACAAGCACAGTCTTATGGTGAAGGCGAAGCACTTGCTGGTATACAAGGTAAGACTGAGGCAGCGGGTCAAGCGGCTGGTCAAGCAGCGGGTGGGGCTGAAGCCACGACGAGAGGCGCTACTGATACAACGACGAAAGGAATGGATATGAGAGGGCAAGCGAAGAGGGAAGGGATAGCTTCAGTTTATGGCAAGAACAAGAAGGACGACAAGGGCGGCGGAAATTCTTCTACATAATCAACATACCTAGCGCGTAGGTTGGGCTGAGCTCGCGTAGGTTGGGCTGAGGCCTGCGAAAGCAGGTCGAAGCCCAACAATGAAGCTCAATTCAAGTCAAGGCAATCTTTATCCTTTCACTTTAATTTTTTAATTAATTCAATTTTGTCGTTGGGCTTCGGCCTGCTTCGCAGGCCTCAGCCCAACCTACGTGAACTTCACAGCTTCAGCCCAATATCTACCTCGACTCCAAGCACATAATCGCATCCACCTCAACCAATGCCGCTTTCGGCAGCGCAGAAATTTGCACGGTCGTTCTCGCAGGATAAGGTTCTCGAAAAAACAAACTCATGACTTCGTTGACGATAGGAAAATTTGTCAGATCGGTGAGATAAATGGTTAACTTCACAATCGCATCAAGATTTCCACCAGCGGCTTCACTCACTGCACGCAAATGACGAAATACCGTTTCAACTTGCATTCTAAAATCTGGTGAAACGATAGCTAATGTTGTCGGATCGATGGGAATTTGTCCGGAAAAATAAACAATATTGCCGGTTTTTACGCCTTGAGAATAAGGGCCTAATGCAGCAGGAGCATGGGGTGTTTGGATGATATTTTTCATGGGATGTGTCTCTTATTTTTAATTAATAAATTTTTCAGTTGGTGGTAGAAATTTTTCTAAAAGCTTCGTTGTTTTGAAGAAATTAAGCTTTAGTTATTATGAATGAAGCTCCGTCGTTGCGAGGAGGGCAAAGCCCGACGAAGCAATCCATGCAAAAGTCTGCCCCAGCATGTTTTTAGCTGGGTTGTCTGGATTGCTTCGTCGGGCTTTGCCCTCCTCGCAACGACGGGTTTTTTTTATTAGGTTAAATCAAATCTCACTTCTTCTCACTCGAGCAGCATTTGCATTCTGGTCCGCATCCGCAGCTTCCGCCTGATTTTAAACAACCGCAAGCAGATTTAGCAAAACATTTTGAAATGCAATCGTAGAAAAGGGCAATCAAGAAACCCATGACGAAACCTTCAATGAATGCCCATAAGGCACCCCAAAGGCCGCCAACGAAAGAAGAATCATAACCGCTATAAAAATTACTCGTTTGTTCTATTAACATAGAACCATAGCCTGTCAACCATCCTACCCAAGCAATGACAGCCATGATTAATGCAAATGTTATTCCCCAGGCAAGACCAAATGAAAGGGGGCATAATCCGGAGCAGGGTTTACATTTTCCACAATGCATATCAAACCTCCTGTTAATTTAAAATATTGAAGCGACGGGGCCCATTAAAAAATTGTGAATCACCATACTAACAACAGTAGCCAAGTTATGATATCCCGTCCATAATTTAAGTATCATGACTGACTTTAAAACATTACACGAAGAAATATCACAATATCTCACCCATGAGCAAATTGCTATGGTTGAGCAAGCGTATTTATTTGCAAAAGAAGCGCATGGCACGCAAGCACGTTATACCGGTGAACCCTACATCACACATCCATTAGCTGTTGCCAGTATTCTTGCTGCGATGCGTATGGATGCGCCGACTATCATCGCTGCTATTTTGCATGATGTTGTTGAAGATACCCCCGTTGTGCAAAGTGAAATTACTGAAAAATTCGGCAAAGAAGTGGGCGATTTAGTCGACGGCGTCACCAAGTTAACACAAATACATTTTGAAAATTACGCACAAGCACAAGCTGAAAATTTTCGAAAAATGGTCATGGCAATGACGAGTGATATTCGCGTGATTTTAGTGAAATTGGCAGATCGCTTACATAACATGCGTACGTTAGCGGGTTTACCGCCTGATAAACGTCGCCGCATTTCACTAGAAACATTAGAAATTTTTGCGCCGATCGCCAATCGTTTAGGGATGCATGCTTTTCGTGTTGAATTAGAAGATTTAGGTTTCGCGACACTTTATCCTTTTCGTTTTAAAGTGATTAAAGAAGCGGTTGCGAAAGCACGTGGTAATCGTCAAGAAATCATTGAAATGATACATGAACAAATGCGAGCAGCGCTGAAAAAAAATAATATTCCTTCTGCCACTTTATCAGGGCGCGGCAAACATCTTTATAGTATTTATAAAAAAATGGATGAAAAACATTTATCATTTTCAGAAATTATGGATGTGTATGGTTTTCGTATTATTGTTGATAAAGTGGATACGTGTTATCGCGTGTTAGGTACCTTACACAGTCTTTATAAACCTATCGTGCAGCGTTTTAAAGATTATATTGCCATTCCAAAAGCGAATGGTTATCAATCATTACATACGACTTTATTTGGCCCTTATGGTGTGCCGATTGAAGTGCAAATTCGCACGGAAGAAATGCATAAAACAGCAGAAAATGGGATTGCCGCACACTGGCTTTATAAATCGGAGAAAAAAGTATTTGATGATGCGCAATCACGTGCACGCGAATGGTTGAAAGGCATTTTGGAAATGGATAAAAGCTCGAGAAATTCCTTGGAATTTATCGAAAATGTTAAGATTGATTTATTTCCAGATGAAGTGTATGTGTTCACACCAAAGGGACAAATTATTGAATTGCCAACGGGTGCAACGCCTGTTGATTTTGCTTATGCCATTCACTCTGATATTGGAAATACGTGTGTGGCAGCTCGTTTAGATAAACGATTATCACCACTGAGTATTCCGATGATTAGTGGTCAACAAGTGG
>JABDCN010000067.1 GCA_013288125.1 Gammaproteobacteria bacterium | reverse complement strand
GCAAAAATCCATTTGCACTAAAACATCTTCTTGACGGTGAATTACACACCATTGATGATCCAGCCAAAACATTCACTTTCAATCCCAAAAGTATTTTCCGTTATCTTTTCCTGGTTGCGTTTGGCTATAAGCCAATCTATGAGCCCGAATTTATGAAAGAAATGTATGTTAATTTATCGACATTAAATAACGATGAAATTAAAAGCAAACTGTGCAAGCATTTCACGAGAGGAAATGCGCGCGCAAACCTTCTCGAATTTGAGCGATTTGGTTTATTTGACTATTTATTTCCTGGCATCCATGCAAAAGGATTTAATTTTCTGTTGGACCAAATGCAATCGACGGACGATCGGGTTTATCTAAAACATTCACGTTATATTTTGTAGTGTTCGGTTGTGAAGCAGTGGCATAGACCAACTCAACTGTAAACGGGCGAAAATCCTTTTTTTGCACGTCTGGATAGTGAATTTCCAACAGTTTAATGAATTCTTCCCACAAGACGATCGTTGCGAGTTGAAATTGATTATTGGATCGGTAGGCATCTTGAATTTTAATTAATACGTTTGTTATTGGCGTTGCTTTGTGCTGCCGAAAAAAATTGATTAAAGATTGTAATGATTCTTGATGGCCATGCAGGGCAGCAACAAAATAATATTTGTTATTCTCAAGCCAATCTCGTGGCTGCGGTGCAGGAAGGTTTTCAATATTATTTGCAGCAAGGATGAGTGCTGGCACGCAGCGACAATCTATGTTTTCAATTATTTTATTTAAAATATTCGCTGCTGATTTTTTAAAATCAGGATTATTTGGCCCATAATGAACAAATATCTTGTATAAATCAAACAAGCAATCGGGGGTTAAGTGTGGTAAGCAATCGGCAGAAAGTGAGCAAGCCTTGGCAATAACATCTAAATGTTTGGTTACGTCTCGTTTCATCTGTGCAGTCTTTTTTGACTGCGAATTACGCTGCAATATTTTTATTAAAAAATATCTTGCGCTCAGCATGTTAATATCGCTGGCTGATTCTAGAAATTTCTTCGCAACTTTCAGCTCTTGTAAACTGTTGTGGGTAGTTGCAGCTATGTAGTTCATTGACCCCAGTACGTAAGCAGCATAACCGTACTCCCTTGCATATTGAGTTTTGCGTTTTTCAACGGGGATTAGATCAATTAAGCTCATGCAACTTTCAGCCCGCTCACCGTAGCTTTCATTTTCTTCACAGCTAAGCGCGTTGGCATAAGCCATATCAATTTTAAATTGTTTGTCAATCGAGGCTTGCAAAGCTTCTTTGGATTCTTCAGCCTGAAGCAGGTGTAAACGTTTTTTTTCTTCCAGCAGGTCTTTATAATATTCGAAGGGCAGGTGACTAATCTCGGTAGGGATTAATTCAGCCATTAAATTTTTGACGATTGGAAAAATGGCTATGTTATAAGGGCCCGTATTTTGATATTGTTGTAGTAATGTCCTAATTAGAACACGCAGGAAAATCTGTTTCAGATCATAATCAAAGTTATGAAAATAAAAATCACTCAATTCATTTATTATTTCCTTCATGGTATTTTGCGCTGAATGGATGGAACGTTTGGGAGGTTATTGTAATTCTTTTCAAGAAATTCGATGAGCGGTGCAAATCCTTTTGAACAGCCGAACATGCCAGCGCTAAAAAAATGTAAGATAAGTTTGTGCTGCCCGAACGATCTAAAATGGCTAGAATGTAATGTCTCAGCAGTCAGTAGTTCAACTTCACCTTCATGACGGGTAATGGATCGGATAACGTTAGAAGACGCATTACGAAAAAGACTAATCATGTTTAAATCACAAACGTTCATATCACCGTAGAATAATGAAAATAACTCCAATTTCTGATCATAATCCAGTCGTGAAACGGCATCTGGATTATGTGCGAGTTTATTTGCAATTTTTTGCAGATTTGCTTGTAGTATCTCGCGATAGGTTGTTCGGTCTTCTTCAGAAAGTGATTGATTTTGTAATTCATGAGTGGCTATCTTGGCTAGCCAGAAAGATGCACATGGTTCACCGTCAATAGCCATCCCAAAATGATATATTGCGTCAGCTAAGTCCTTTTGATTGGCTGTTTTTTGATATTGCTCATAGCTCTTTATTCCTATCTCATACGATAACTTGGATATATGGGATACGGGATCGATATGCTGCATGCTTATTCCTCACGTCTTGATTATGTGTGCTTTTTTAGAGAGCAATACTAACCGATTGTTTGTTAAAAGCACATGATTTTCATTCGCAGTATTGTAGGTTGGGCTGAGCGTTGTGTGCGAAGCCCAACAAAGAATACCAATGTTGTTGGGCTTCGCACACAACGCTCAGCCCAACCTACATTTAAGTTAGCGTTAAGTTATCTGCATTATGATAAGCACTTAAATAAAAGGAGTTTTTTATGTCAGGATCTTCACTACCAACCAAACACGCACCTCAAACTGACATATTGCAGCGCAAATTAAATCCCCGCTTAATAAACATGATTGCCATTGGTGGCTCGCTTGGTACAGGCATTTTTTTAGCAAGCGGTAATGCTATTTATACCGCGGGGCCCGGCGGCACGATGGTGGCTTACTTAATAACTGGCGTGATGGTTTATTTTTTAATGACCAGCTTGTGTGAAATGGCTGCGTTTATGCCGACAACCGGTTCGTTTTATATCTACGCGGCCAAGTTTGTCGATCCAGCATTGGGTTATGCATTGGGCTGGAATTACTGGTACAACTGGGCGATTACAGTGGCTTCAGAAATTTCCGCGGCTTCACTGGTCATGCAATTTTGGTTTCCCACGAGTTCTCCGTTTATTTGGTCCGCTGTTTTCCTGGGTATATTTGTCGGATTAAATGCCTTGTCCGCGCGGGCATTTGGTGAAGCAGAATACTGGTTGTCGTTCATTAAAATTACCGCTGTTCTTGTGTTTATTTTTACGGGCGTTTGCATGGTGTTTGGCGTGACGCACGGCCCGGCAGTTGGTTTCCAGAATTGGAAAATTGCCGACGCACCGTTTCCCGGTGGTTGGCTTGCCATCTTTGGTGCGTTTATGGTGGCAGGATTTTCATTTCAGGGTACGGAATTAATTGGCATTGCGGCTGGTGAAAGCAAGGACCCACACAAGAGTATTCCCAAAGCCGTGAAACAAGTTTTCTGGCGCATATTATTATTTTTTGTGTTGTCCATTTTTGTAATGAGTTTATTGATTCCTTATACGTCTGCGCAATTGGCGGACACCAGTGTTGAAGTCAGTCCGTTTACGTTAGTGTTTAAACAATTAGGCATTACGTTTGCCGCTTCATTCATGAATGCCATTATTTTAACGGCCATTTTATCGGCGGGAAATTCCGGGATGTACGCATCGACGCGCATGCTTTGGTATCTGGCAAAACAGGGACATGTGCC
>JABDCN010000066.1 GCA_013288125.1 Gammaproteobacteria bacterium | reverse complement strand
TATTTTTCCTGCTATTTGTTTGCTTAATGATAACTTGTTTTTTTTATCGTAGTGATTTATCTCGGCAAGAATTGTTTTCCCGATGTAAAAATTTTCACTCACAGAATCATCTTTAATCAAATTGTTTTTATCGCGAACTATCGAACCTATTTTCGAAAAATGAGATGACCATAAAATATAAAGTGCTTTGCCCTGAATATTTTGATAAGGAATGCTGGCGTATACACCATCATTTAGGAAAATTAACACGCTATTTTTGGGAACTTTAATAGAACCATTCTGGGTTTTAAATGTTTCACCTTCGAGAGCAAGGATTTTACGAATGAATATGGCGTCTTCACCATTATTGTCTTGGTGTGTGAAAAATATAAATGATCCCACGGTATATTTTGCAGTTGAAAAAATAATAACTGGCCAATCAAAAAATTCATTGTAGACCAAGTAAAAGCCAGGACGATGTCCATAATTCATTTCAGCCATTACGATATCTCCGATTTGTAAAATCGGTGAATTGTGTGTTGTCATTATTCTATAGTGTTTGTAAGTATCAAAAAGAGTATTATTAATAAAATTAAAAAATAGAAAAATTATTATAAATATGGGATAGATATACCAGCGATTATACCAACGCAATTTTACACCATCTTTATGCGCGTTGATTTTGTAAGCATCATAGGCAAAGTATATTACTGTAATCAAAGTAATAGCATAAATAAAAAACGCACCTAAGCAATAGCGCATGACGCCAAGGGCGGCTGCTAAGGATGTGAGTAAAAGAATTCCGAATAAAAGAAAGGCTTTGCCTATTCGACCACCATAGAGTTGGCCAATTCCTTGAACCAAGATTAAAGATAATATCGCAAGAAATATCGCAGTTAATTTATTGCGTTGCTTAATTACTTGCATGCTGGCCTCGTGTTGTAACTATGGAATTACTTTATATAAAAGATCTTACAATCTTAAAAACTGGGCGAGATAATACCTCATAATCAAATTTATTTCCATAAAAGGAATATATATTGATCATTTAATTAAAAATTGATAACATAGTGAACTCAATTTTACTTACGGGTTTTTGATCATGAATAGTGCAATAAAGATAGCAATTCTTTCATTAGTCGTTTTTTTAAGTGGATGTGGCGGTCCGCAGGCAAGTTTAAGTGATAAGTTTCAAGATAGCTTTCTATTTACGTCAGCGAGTGATGTTTCTCCTGCCGAAAAATCATGTTTTATATTAACGAAATCATTTTCCTTACCATCTGGTTCTGTGACTTATTCAATTCCTGCTGGTCGATATGTCGCAAAACAAAAAAATAAAACAGGATATTTTTATTATGCGCCTCATATCATTCAATCCTCTAACTCATGGTTAGGTGTAGATCAAGAAGGCATTTATTTAGATAACCAATTCACGCATGGTTATTTATTTTTTATAAGCCCAACGGGTTATTCCAACAGACCAGTTAGATCAAATGTGTTACCAAATGATATTTTAAGGCATATAAAATTAGAAAAACATTGTTGATAGAATCTGGGGTCGCATCTTCACTTTTCACTTTTTAGATGATAGTGGAAAGTGGAGATGTGATCCCAGTCAATTCTGCAGAAGATATTTGCGATATTCATGATTTTTGGTTAGCTGATATTTATCCTTCTGCAGGAAAATACAGACGTGTTGATATGAGTAAAGAAGGGTTCCCTTTTGCTCAATCAAATTTTATTGAAAAATTAATGACAAAACTTGAAAGTGATTTTCTTGCTAAGTATACGCCTTGTCATTATTCCGATTTGGATCAGTTAGCTTTAGCGTTAGGTATTGTGCATGTTGAACTTATTTTGATTCATCCTTTTCGTGAGGGTAATGGCAGGACAGCGCGATTGTTGGCTGATTTAATGGCTATACAAGCAAAAATGCCGCCATTAAATTATATTTCAATAGATCAAACGACAAATCAAGAAGGGTTTAAACAATACATCTTAGCGATACATGCAGGTTTTAGTGGAAATTACGAACCAATAAAAGATATTTTTAAGATGCTGATTAAACAGTCTGTTTGAGGTGTTTATAGATTTTCTTTTCTTTCGGTAATTTCAGGCATAACGGTATCTTGTTTAAGCTCTATGCCTTCAACACCACAAGAAGTTCTCACAGATCGCGCTACCAGCATTTTTCGTTTGGCTGCGTCTTTGAGATAAGGGTTAGTTTTGATAAGTGATTTTGTTTTCATGTAAGTAATTATAACAGAAAATGCAATTCTTTATAGTGCCTAACTTATTGATTTTAAATTTAACTAATAAAACAGTGTTTTTTAAGTCATTGCTTTATAAGCTAGATTTGGCTATGTGATAAACTACTATTCCGCAAAAACGAATTTTATCATCTAGTTCAATAAGAGGAAATTGAGTGTTTATAGGTTTTAAATAAGTTATCCCACCATCGATAATAGACTGTCTAAGTGTTGCTTCTTTTGCTTCATGTAATACTTCGTTTCGCTATTTAGATTTACAAGAATGACTCGATTCAAGATTGCCTTCTAGCATGATAGGGGAATATTCAATACCAATTTTATCAGAATGTTTATCTTTGCCATATTCTAATTTTAAATCACAAAAAAGCGTTAAATAACTCACTATAGATTTAAATAAATGTGAGCTAATTGATTTAGCTGGGCATTGTCTTGGGCCCTCAAAAAAGATAGAAGCAGGATATTTAGATAATGAAGCATTTTTTTCATAACGAGTAGGGTCAAACAATTCTAGATCATCCCATAAAGAAGGATCAAAACGAACAGTGCCGGGTAAAAACATGATAGTTGATTTAGCAGGAATGACACCATGATCACCAATGGGGATAGGCTTGCTGGTGTAGCGTGTTTGTATTGTTTCTATTGCTAAATGATCACTGGTTTTTAAAAGATTTTCACGACGTAAGGATTCCAAATAGGTTCGATGTAAGAGGCCATTTTGTTTTTCATTATGTTCAAAAAATCTTTTTAAGGATTGAATATCATTTTCTAAAATGGCTCGATCAACACCAGCGTCTTTTAATTCGGTTGCTAATGCATGTTTTAATTCGGGATTGATATCAAGCGCCATCAATCCACAAGTAATAATAATAACTAAATTGACGCTGGCTGTAATACTTGCTGGGATAGCGATAATTTCCCCATGAGACAAATATCTATCAAGGTCATCAATAGACATTTCTTTTAATAACGAACTCAAACTATCTTTATTTTTTTTACATACGGGATATTCTTCTTTGAGTAGTTTAATAATAGATAAAGCAATTAAGTTTTGGCATTCATTATCATTGGCATAAGATTGAATTGAATCAAAGATAGCTTGTTTTTGATTTTGAAGAAATGCTTCGGCGCAAGTCTTATAGCATTCTTTTACTTCGCGAAAGGTAGAAGATAGACCCAAAGACCAGTTAGGCATTTTACTAGCAAAAGTCAGCATTTGAACGGTGCTAGC
>JABDCN010000065.1:504-3487 GCA_013288125.1 Gammaproteobacteria bacterium | reverse complement strand
TGCCAATAAAATATGTTTGTTATAGTGCTTGTTTTCGTAGTGAAGCAGGTTCATATGGTAAAGACATGCGTGGTATGTTGCGGCAACATCAATTTGAAAAAGTTGAATTAGTGCAAATTGTTCATCCGGATTTATCTTATCAGGCATTAGAAGAATTAACAGGACACGCAGAAAAAGTATTGCAACAATTACGTTTACCTTATCGTGTTGTATCTTTGTGTACAGCAGATATGGGTTTTTCCTCAGCAAAAACCTATGATTTAGAAGTATGGTTGCCAGGGCAAAATCGTTATCGTGAAATTTCTTCTTGCAGTAATATGGAAGCATTTCAAGCGCGTAGATTAAAAGCCAGATGGCGAGATGCTGCAGGTAAAATAGAATTAGTGCATACATTGAATGGATCGGGACTTGCAATTGGTCGTACTTTAATTGCAGTCGTAGAAAATTATCAAGATGAGTTAGGACGCATTCATATTCCGGAAGTTTTGCAAGCGTATATGAATGGATTGAAGGTGATAGAATAGATAGCAGAATGTTTAGCTCAGACATGTCGTCCCGCGGCTTGTCCGCGGGATCCAGAGAAACCTAACAAACTTAGATTATTATTTCTGGATCCCGCGGACAAGCCGCGGGACGACGGTCTGAGGAGTCATATAAATGGCATGAAAGTGATAGAGTAATCGGAGAATATTTGTGCGAATTATCAGTTATTTTTTTCTTTTAATTATAGTGATCTTTGGCATCACTTTTGCGACGTTGAATTCTGAGTCCGTCACAATCAATTATTATTTTGGGCAGGCTACTTTAGCTTTATCATTATTACTCGTTCTAACATTTGCCCTCGGTTGTTTAATTGGCATGATCGTAGGATTTTGGTTATTGATCAAAGCAAAAATAATCACCTATCGATTACGTCAACGATTGACCTTGGCTGAAAAAGAAATTGAAAATTTACGGGCTATCCCCTTGCAGGATAAGGTTTAATGAAGATGATCAAAATAATCATTTTTCTTGTTTGCATTGGTACGGCATGGTACTTAGGAAGACGATCGCGTCAACCTAAAGAACAGCCGCGCAACAAGATTAATATTCCGCGTGATTATCTTATCGGCTTAAATTTTTTATTAAATGAAGAAACAGATAAAGCAGTTGATATTTTTATTAAAATGTTAGAAGTTGATAGTGACACCGTTGAAACACATCTTGCAGTTGGAAAATTGTTTCGTAAACGGGGTGAGGTTGATCGCGCTATTCGTATTCATCAAAATTTAATTGCACGACCTCAATTAGAAAAAGTGTATCGAGAGCAATCTTTATTTGAATTAGGCCAAGATTATTTAAGCGCAGGTGTATTAGATCGAGCAGAGCGTATTTTTATCGAATTGGTGAATGCAAAATCGCATTCTGCACGCGCGCTTCGAACATTGATTGATATTTATCAACAAGAAAAAGACTGGGAAAATGCAGTCAAAGCAGCGCATCAGTATGAAGCAGTAACGCGTCAATCGATGCAGCCAACTATCGCACATTATTATTGCGAGTTAGCTGAAAACGCAGCCCACAAAAAACAATTTGACGAAGCAATACAATTTCTGAAAAAAGCTTTATCTGCTGATCATGCGTGCGTACGCGCAAGTCTATTGCAGGCAAAAGTATTAATTGAAACAGGCGAATATAAATTAGCCATTCATAGTTTAAAGAAAATAAAAAATCAAAATTCAGATTATTTATCTGAAGCAATTGAGCTGCTCGCCTTTTGTTATGAACAATTAGAAGATGAAGAAAGTTTAGTGATTTATCTTAAACACTTATTAGATGAGCATCCTCGCGTTCCTGTTGTTTTAATTTTAGCGGAACGTATTCGCAAACGTAAGGGAGACAAAGTCGCCGCAACTTTTGTGGCAGATTATGTTCGTCGTTATCCTTCTCTTCGTGGTTTATATACTTTTGTTAATATTTATATTTCTAGTGCTGAAGGTCGCGCTAAAGAAGACTTGCATATTTTACAAAATTTAATGAAAAACTTATTAGCTGATAAATCAGAATATCAATGTAATTCGTGCGGATTTTCGGGTAAATCACTGCATTGGCAATGTCCGGGATGTAAAGCATGGAGTACGATGCTGCCCGCCTATCGTCTTGAAGAAAAATATGAACCCGTTGTTGCTGGATAGGTCGATTATTTCAGTGGCACCTATGATGGGTTACACAGATAAACATTATCGTTATTTATTACGTTTGATTGCGCCTGATATCCATCTCTATACTGAAATGATAACGACACACGCTATTTTACATGGTGATGTTTCACGTCTATTGGATTTTCATCCCGCCGAAAAATATCTTGCTTTACAATTAGGCGGCAGCGATGCAAAAGCATTATCTACTTGTGCGAAAATAGGCGAAGAGTGGGGCTATAACGAAATTAATTTGAATGTTGGATGTCCAAGTTCTAAAGTCAGTCGTGGTCGTTTTGGTGCTTGTTTAATGCTAGAACCGGAGCATGTTGCGGATTGTGTTGGTGAGATGCAAGCGAATGTAAAAGTTCCAGTCACGGTGAAATGTCGAATTGGGGTTGATGATCAAAGTGATGAAGCATTACATTATTTTGTTGCGTTGCTAGTAAAAGCAGGTTGTCATCAGGTGATCATTCATGCAAGAAAAGCATGGCTCAGCGGATTAAGTCCTAAAGAAAATCGAGATGTTCCACCTTTGAGATATGAGATTGTCCATAAAATAAAAAAAGATTTTCCATTTTTTAAAAATAATGATTAATGGCGATATTAAAACAATATCAGATATTGATGAACACTTACCGCATGTTGATGGTGTGATGATAGGCCGACAAGCTTGTTCAACACCTTATTTTTTAGCGGATATTCAAGCCCATTACTTTTCGTCATCTTCTATTTTAACTCGAATAGAAGTCTTGCAAGCTTTTATCCCTTATGTCCAAACGCAATTACAAAATAAAGTTAGATTA
>JABDCN010000065.1:0-494 GCA_013288125.1 Gammaproteobacteria bacterium | reverse complement strand
ATCTGCAATGACACGTCATTTGCTTGGATTGTATTCGCATCAACCTGGTGCTAATGCTTGGCGCCGATATTTGAGTGAGCATGCGCATTATTTGGAGGCAGGGGTTGAAGTGATAGAAAAGGCTATTTCGATAGCGGCGGCATCTACAGGGATAAATTGGGGAGTATCTACAGAGTTTATAGAACCCACAGAACTTACAGAGTTTACTCCTATTATTTTTTAATATTGAATTAAAGCGCGAATCATATCATCACCGCCAAACCGGCACCAACATAGCGTTGATATCCGCCAATTGAACCGTTTATATTTTGTCCGACTTCAGCATCAACGACCAGGTATGGTTTAAGTAAACATAATATACCGGCATCTGAGCCATAGCCGCTGGTTTGATTGGGGGCGGTTTTAGTTTCACCAAAACCTTCTATAAATAATTGTATCCAATCTGTTGGAATAAAAGTCAACACGAGATCGGGATTAAAACTATTAAATCTTTT
>JABDCN010000064.1 GCA_013288125.1 Gammaproteobacteria bacterium | reverse complement strand
GTTTATTGGTCTGGCCTGTTTTGCCCTCATTTTGAATGGTAGGCTGAGTTTGTTTTTGATTCATCTTGCCATCAAAGCCGCCGCCCTGGATCATAAAACCATTCATAACACGATGAAAAATAGTACCATCATAAAAACCATTTTTGACATAATTAAGAAAATTTTCGGCCGTTTTCGGCGTGTTTTCCGTGTCGAGTTCAATTTTAATATCACCGAAATTGGTATGTAATTTGATCATGGGAAGTCCTTACAAGAATGAAAAAGAGGGCAGTATACGAGGTAAATGAGTTGGCGTCACGTGACTCTATGTTGGGCTTTCACTGTGACGATTGTTGATATTTTATGCTCAATATCTTAGTATGCCCCCATCTTAGTATATTGCTGTATATTTTTAAAGCAAAATTATCTCCGGAATTACTTTTATGAATACACGCACAGTCCGTAAAGATTTAAATTTCCTCAATGCTGTTATCAATGCATTAAATACTTATAAAGCAACAACCGACTTAAAAAAAAATAAAAGCAGCAGATTTGAGGACGTGAAAAAAATTGCTGTCGCTGTGTATCAGTATGCAGGCATGGATGAATTGGATGTAGCGCAGATTCTATCTGACAACGTTCAACTTCCGGATGTCGATAATTTGGATAAAAATAATATTGAAAATGCGCCGGAACAATTTTCTGGACTCGTACAAAAAATTAAAGACATTCTTTCTTCTATGAAAACAGGGATAGGGCATAGTTCCTTAAGAAACAGTATTCGTAACCTCATTAATCATGACGAAGTAAAGATCCATAGGAAATTAATTAAGTTAGTTGTTGAGAAAAGGATGGAAGAAAATAAGAAAGCACCTATTTTTAGCCCACCTGAGGAAGTTTTATGCCACGTATTCACTTTTTTCAGTCCTATTGAAAATAAAAAGCTGCAATCAGTATGTAGAAAATTTTATGCAATATCTCGTGATGAACGAGTTTTGCAAGAACAGATAAAAGGTTATTTTTCACTTTCCGATGAAGCATGGCAAGATGAACTAAAGGCAAACCATGGATCAATCAAAGCTGCGCATGCACGGGTTGAACAAAAACATGGTCGGGCGTTTTTTATGATAAGCACTAGTGGCCGTACTGCAATACAAAAACTTAATAGTCTTAAGCTAGCTGAACTTTTCAAAGAAAGAGAATTGTTTTCTTCTAAGGAAGAGATATGTCAGACAATATGGAACTCCTATGGAAAGGCATTTGCTCGAGGAGTTAATCCAAGTTTCCATGGTGATTATTATATAATCGAGCTACAGCTTCCCCTGATAAAAGCACATAGATTGATAAAAGAAGAAAAACAGTTCGAACAGCTCGCGAGTTGTATTAAGAATGCATTTTATCATCAGGTTATTGGCAACATAGTTCGTGCGCCAGTCGCCGTAACATACAGAGATAATAAGTTTTTTGAAAAAGAAACTGCCGTTGCACAACCCAGTCATAGTCGTAGGTTGGGTTGAGCGTTGTGTGCGAAGCCCAACAAAGAATACCAGTATGCCATCAAGCCAATTGCTCAGCTTCCAGTCCATCCACTTTCGCAGCGCAAATGAAATCATTTTTTGTCAACCCATCCACTGCATGCGTTGTGTATTTAACTAAGCAGTAGTTGTAACCCACTTCCATATCAGGATGATGGTTTTCAGTATTGGAAATCCAGGCAATAGCATTCACAAACGCCATGGTTTTGTAAAAACCTTTGAAGGTGAAGCGACGGCTGATAAATTTGCCGTCCTTGCTGACTTGCCAGCCTTTAACTTGTGTCAGTAATTGATTGATTTCATCCGTTGTTAAAGCAGGTATGCCGCCTTCGCAGCCCACGCAGCGTATCGCGCGCAATTCTGTCATGCTGTTGTCTCCAAATTATGGGGTTATTTCGACTTAACTCCCTATTGTTTTTCAAAAAGCGGTTCATGCATGCCTAATGCACGCGCTTCCTTAATCATGCCAAGCAAATCCATATCGGTCAGATGAAATAACACCTCGAAATCATCGATGACAAAATAAATGGGTTGCACAATATCAATGCGGTAAGGCGTGCGTAACACATCGAGCACATTAAATGGTTTACGCAGCGGTATTTCGCTTTCCACGCAATAAATAGTTTCTTCTTTGGAAGAAAGAATGCCGCCGCCATATGCACGCAAGCCTTTTTTCGTGTTAATTAAACCAAATTCAATCGTAAACCAATATAATTTTGCCAGCATGCCAATCTGCGCAGTTGGTTGTACCGCATCCGTCCTTCTGTGATGCATGATGAATTTGTTCCTGCCGCGCATGCTTTGTTGGCTGGCACATTTGATGCAGCACACACCCCGCCTACACAAATGCGCTGGGACGCGATACCTTATCCCGATAAACCTTGTCACTTCATTGATGGACTGATCACCTTAGCGGGCAATGGCGCAATTGCCTTGCAAATGGGTGCCGCGATTCATTTGTATGCTGCGACACGCTCCATGGACAAAGAATATTTTTATAATGCTGACGGTGATTTTTTAATTGTGCCGCAGGAAGGCGCGTTACGTTTTAAGACAGAGTTTGGTGTACTCGATGTGAGTCCTGGTGAAATAGCCGTCATCCAGCGCGGCATTAAATTTCAGGTTTTATTATTGCAGGAAAAAGCACGCGGTTATATTTGCGAAAATTTCGGATTGCCATTTCGTCTGCCGGATTTAGGCGTGATTGGCGCCAATGGCCTGGCCAATCCGCGTGATTTTCAAACGCCTGTTGCCGCCTTTGAAGATCAGGCTGGCGCGCACACTTTATTAGTCAAATTCCAGGGGCGATTGTGGCAAACCGCTCTTTTGCATTCACCGCTGGATGTCGTTGCCTGGCACGGTAATTACGCACCCTATAAATATGATCTCGCTCGATTTAATACCTTGAATACCGTCAGTTTCGATCATGCAGATCCTTCCATTTTTACGGTATTAACATCCCCCTCTGCTTATCCTGGCACTGCCAATGTGGACTTTGTTATCTTTCCGCCGCGCTGGATGGTAGCAGATGATACCTTTCGTGCGCCCTATTTTCATCGCAATATTATGAGCGAATACATGGGATTAATTTATGGCAGTTACGATGCGAAAGAAAGCGGTTTTATGCCTGGCGGCGGCAGTTTACACAATTGTATGTCAGCGCATGGTCCCGATGAAAAAGCCTATCAAAAAGCTATTTCAACTCCTTTAAAACCGAAATATTATTCCAATACGCTCGCTTTTATGTTTGAATCAAGACAAGTGTGGCAATTGACCAGCGCCGCCTTACAGGCCCCGTTTCGCCAACGCGATTACCTGGCTTGCTGGAAAGGATTAACAGCGAATTTTAAAGCAACCGTTACTTAAGCAGGAACCTGTATGTACAAAAAAACCTCCACGTATGTTGCCCACCCAGCCGATGAACACGGCAATGCAAACTATACAGATGAAGAGAACGCGGTATGGCATGATCTCATGCTCCGCCAAATTCCCATCGTCAAAAATCGTGCCTGTGACGAATATTTTCATGGTCTCGAATTGCTAAATTTACCGAAAGATCGTGTTCCGCAAGTGCCGGAAATAAATAAAGTCTTGCAGAAAGCAACTGGATGGTCTGTTGAAGCCGTGCCCGCTTTAATTCCTTTCGAGAGTTTTTTTAATTTACTCGCCAATAAAAAATTTCCGGCCGCGACCTTTATTCGTCGCCGCGCAGAACTGGAT
>JABDCN010000063.1 GCA_013288125.1 Gammaproteobacteria bacterium | reverse complement strand
AGATAGTTGGATTGAGATCCTGATCTATCACAGGAACTAATACTTGACCATTGGATAAAATCTTAGGTTTGCTATTTAAACTGATTTTGATATCGGGCGGTAGAGGGATATTTTTTAGTGTGCATTCTTTAATGTTAAAAAGAAAGATAGTTTGAAGGATTGTATGATGAAGTAATATATGATTGCTATCTTGAAATGGTAGGATATTACATACACCTGTTATTATCAATTCTGGCCAGTTCCATGATTGAATTATTTTACCATTTCTCGGTTGATAAATCCGTGCTTCATTATTATCTAAACCATAGATTAATAGCTCGCCATTGGGAAGTGGAATATAACGGATTTTTTCGCAATCGGATGATTTTTTAAGAGATATTAATTGTAGCTCTTTTACTTTATCTTGATTGAGATTAAATTCAAAAATTACGATGTTGAATAAATCTTTATTTTCATTACTGTAACAAAAAAGATTTTTTTCTAAAGGGATTAAATGAGAGATTTGTGAGCGAGGTTCAAATTGAAAATCAGAAAGACATTCAACGGTGGGTATTGAACGACGAATATTTCTATTTTCACAATGATATACTTCTATATAGTTGTTACGGTTTCGGGTTTCAAGATATCCATTCCCATTGTCAACAGTAAAAAAAGTATTATCATCAATTACACACACATTATAATTATTTTCATGTTCGTTTTCATTAATTCTTATATAAGAAGTATTTTTGACGTGGATGGAAAAAAGTATACAAGTGTCACTGATGCAGTCTTTTAGTGAGCTCACATTCATATTTTCTAAAAGTGGCTTGGTTCTCGCCAGATAATATCCCATGTTCTGCAAATTATCATCAAAACTATCATTATATAAGTACAATAAGACAGAACCATTTGGAAATACGTTAACTAACCGGCTATGCTCTCTGGATAGCGCGAATGAAAAAATAGGATCGCTTAAATTATCACGATTTAAAATGGTTAGCTGCCTTGTTTTATAATTAATAACATAGGATATTTTTTGGTTCGGCAAGTGATAAATGTAATCATTTTCACTTATAGAAGACAAAGGTTGTTTAAAAATGGTTTTTGCATTGGGTCTTTGTAACATTTCTTCTACCTCGTTTATTTTTTATGTGTATATATTTTGATTATTATCTCACTAAGCACTGCAATAAGCTAGCCAGAAGGGTAAATTTTCCGTGAATTGTCCTGGGCGTTTTTCAATATCCGGGGAAAAGAACCGTATGCTCAAAAAATGCCTGCCTATGCTAATTTCAGGATAAGCTGCGATATCTTTGATAATGCCAACACGTATCATGCGTAAAGGGGATTGTGGGTCTAATAATTCTTGATGAAAGCCATGAACAGCGGTTTTTTGCTCGATTTTTGCGTGTTTTCTGACAAGATCAAGCACCAAAGAAGTGGCTGATCTGATCTGTTCGAAGTCTTCTAGCCAATTTTTGATGATGTTTAATCGAGTATCTGCTGGTTGTTCTAACCAGTAAGAATATAAGGGGACGTCAAAACTACAAGCGCCGCCAGGACTGGCAAGCTGTAATCTTAAAATATTGAATAATTCAAGATCGCGTAAACGATGACCAATTTTCACATTACTATCGATGAGATTGCGCGATAGCGTTTCTAATTGCTGTGTAAGATGATTCAAGCGGTCAATATCGACTTCAGGGGTATCACCATATCGCAATAAAGTGCTCAAATGATAGTTCATTTCTTTTGCAAGCTTGGATTTTAAATCAGGTCTATCTAGTACGTGTAGGGTGTCAGCAATGGATTGGATGAGATTACGTGTTCCCAAGACAGTCGCATCAACCAATTGATGATCAATTTGTTGAAATAAATGCTCTAGCCGCAGGCAAACCCGTATGACTTCATTTAATGGATGATCATAAATAATCGTGTTATCGTTCATCTGTATCATTCTAGCAAAATTGGGTTGATTTGGCAGCTAGTATGATAATATCACATTTTGTTTTTATATTGGACAAATATTGATGAACATGCGGGAATCGCTAGATGAACATACAAAGATTATTTCGGGCCGCTAAGAATAGCGTAGATGGCTTGAAAGTGTTATGGGTTGAAGAAGCCTTTCGTTTAGAAGTTATTATTTTATTGATTGCGCTGCCAGTGATTTTTTTCTTACCTGTTACTGGTTCTTTGAAATTATTACTTTTATTGTTATTGATTTTGTTGTTAGTTGTGGAAGCCATTAATTCGGCTATTGAAGCAATTATTGATCGTATTTCATTGGATTATCATCCCCAATCGCGTAAAGCAAAAGACATTGGCAGCGCGGCTGTTTTGTTGGTGTTAATTATGAATGTGATTGCTTGGATTTATGTTATTTGCTAAATAAAATTCATGTAATTTTTTAACTTGTGGTTTGAGCTCTTCAATATCACCATGATTAGTAATCACATCGTCAGCATGTACTAATCTAAATTCTCTTGTCGTTTGAGCATCTAGCATGTTTTGGATTTGTGTTAATGACAGATGATCTCGTGATGTTATCCGTTCAATTTGCGTGTTTTCATCTGTATCAACGACGAGTACACGATTAATTAAAGTATTAAATCCTTTTTCTTTTGTTTCAAATAATAAAGGAATCACAATAATACAATAGGGCGCAGATAATTGTTGTAGATGAGATAAAATTTTTTGGTAAATAAGAGGATGTAGTAACGCTTCTAACCATTTTCTTTCTTTTTCATCTTGAAAAATACGATCACGTAATACGGCGCGATTAAGTGTTTGATCAGGTAATAAAAGTGATGAATCAAAGTGCGCGATAATTTCTTGTAAAGCTTTTGTGCCTGGCTGTGTGACATCTCGCGCAATATGATCAGTATCGATAATGGGAACGCCAAGTTCAGCAAACAAATTTGCAACGGTTGTTTTGCCTGAGCCTATGCCGCCTGTTAAACCAATAATAAGCATGTTAGCGCTCTATATAGTTATCGTCATATAATATTGCGTAATTTCATTTCCCCAAAGTATAGCTATAAAACCACCAACTGCAAGATAAGGCCCAAAGGGCAGTGGAACACTTTTGAAATGACGTTTGATGATCATGTAGGTAAAAGCAAAAATAACGCCGCTCACTGAAGCTAATAAAATAATAAGCGGCAGCATTTTCCAGCCTAATAGGGCCCCCATTCCAGCAAGGAATTTATAATCGCCTTGCCCCATCCCAGTTTTACCTGTAAACCAACCAAAGATTAATTGCACAATGGCAAAAATAAGATAGCCCGATATCGCGCCAATAATTGCGTCATGTGAACCACAAAAAATCGAAAATAAACTGAAAAATAATCCTAGCCATACTAATAACAAAGTGAGTTGATCGGGTAATAAATGAAAATCTAAATCGATAAAGGTAAGACAAATACAAATCCAAGCAAATATCAAAGCAGCTAACATTTGCCAAGTCAGACCAAAACGCCATGCAATATAAACAGAAACAATCGCTGTTAATGCCTCAACAAGGGGGTAGCGTAATGAAATTCTTGCATGACAATAAGCACATCTTCCTTTTAGCCAAAAATAACTGAAGAGAGGAATATTGTGCCATGGGCGAATTAATTTTTTACAATGTGGACAATGTGAAAAGGGCATGCATAGATTGAGTTTTTCAATGTCGTCATGTGGTTTTAATCCGAGATAAATTCGACATTCTTCACTCCAATTTTGTTGCATCATGCGCGGTAAACGGTAAATCACAACGTTTAAAAAGCTACCGATAAATAAAGAAAGGAAAGCAACAATGGCAATAAACCAAGTCGGATTGTCTGCAAAAAATTGCAAGGTATCCATCATCAAAATGCGCTTCCTAATTTAAAAAGAGGTAAGTAAAGACCAATGACTAATCCACCGATTAAAACACCAAGTATTAGCATAATCAAGGGTTCTAATAATTGACTAAAACGTCCAATCAATTGATCAATCTCAGCTTCAATGAGTTCAGCTATTTTATCGAGCATC
>JABDCN010000062.1 GCA_013288125.1 Gammaproteobacteria bacterium | reverse complement strand
TATGGTTTTTTATCAGAAAATGCTGATTTTGCTGAGCAAGTTGAAAAAAGTGGCTTTATTTTTATTGGCCCGGAACCTGAAACGATTCGTCAAATGGGCGATAAAGTCGCTGCGATCAAACTCATGAAAAAAATTGGCGTGCCATGCGTACCAGGTTCGGATGGTCCCGTTGGTGAAGATGATACTGAAACGATTAAACTCGCGCGCGGCATTGGTTATCCTGTGATTATCAAAGCAGCAGGTGGTGGCGGCGGGCGCGGCATGCGTGTCGTTCATACAGAATCACATCTCATCAATGCGATTGCTCTCACGAAAAGTGAAGCAAAATCTGCTTTCAATAATGATAAAGTCTATATCGAAAAATATTTACAAAATCCACGCCATATTGAAATTCAAGTTTTGGGTGATGGAAAAGGAAATGCGATTTATTTAGGTGAACGTGATTGCTCCATTCAACGTCGTCATCAAAAAATTATTGAAGAAGCGCCCGCGCCAGGCATTACACAACAGCAACGCGAAGAAATTGGTGAATTGTGTGCACAAGCTTGTCGCGACATGAAATATCGTGGTGCTGGTACGATGGAATTTCTTTATGAAGATGGAAAATTTTATTTTATCGAAATGAATACGCGTATTCAGGTTGAACATCCTGTCACTGAAATGATTACTGGCATTGATCTCGTGAAAGAACAATTTCATATTGCAAATGGCAAAGGATTATCTTGTAAACAAAAAGATATTGTCATTCGTGGTCATGCGATTGAATGTCGTATTAATGCTGAAGATCCTCGTACCTTTGCACCATCACCTGGCACGATTTCTTATTTTCATGCGCCTGGCGGCCCTGGCATTCGAGTGGATTCGCATATTTATGGCAGTTATAAAGTACCGCCTTATTATGATTCATTGATTGCAAAAATTATTGCATATGGTGATACGCGAGAACTTGCACTTGCACGTATGCGAAATGCATTGGATGAAACCGTTATTGAAGGGATTAGAACAAATATTCCGCTGCATCAAGATATTTTGCGTGGGAATTCTTTTCAGAAAGGGTTGATCAATATTCATTATTTGGAAAAGTGGATGAATATGTAATGAGTTTTTAGATACAAATAAGGACAGACCATGCGTAAGGATCATTTGCTAGCATTAATGAACAAACCTGGCGTTCAAACCAGCTCTATTCTTCCTATTCGTTTACTCAGATTATTTTTAGAATCAAAACCCATTAAAGCGCTTGATGATCATGACAATATTTCTTTTCGATCTTTTATCAATTTTATTCAAAAAGATTATTCAAATGTTGCTGAGTTATTCCAGCCACCTTATTTGGATATACTTGATTGGTGTCATCACACAGCATACTACTTACTTTACGACTTCATTTATTCAGATTTCACATCAGATTATGAAAACACTCCCTCAAGTAAGAAAAGCAACCCCTTCGTTTATAAAACACATTTTAAATTTGAAATTGACCCATTCCTCATGACTCATGGCACTGCGACAGTAGCCGCTTTGCAAGATGGAAATATTCTGATTGGTACGATAAGAAATAAAGATAATAATTCTGATCAAGTGACTGGCCAGTTAATGCTTTACAATACATCAGATAAATCAACTAAACATTTAATAAATGATATAGGCATTTCAACATTAGCGGTATTACAAAATGGCAACATACTTGCCGGCACTTCCAAGTTTGGTCATGATGGTGAATTAATCGAAATCATACTCGACGGTTTTGAAATAAAAATAATAAACCCCTTACTTAATTGCAATAGAATTTCTGCTATTGCAACATTACCCAATGGCAATATCGTCATTGGTACAGATGCCGATGAAGACGAGAACATTTCTGGCAAACTCATATTTCTTGATCCATCAGGCAATGTCATGAAAGCTTCATTTTATGACGGCAAAATAGCTGCTATTACAGCGCTAACAAATGGAAATATTCTCATTGGTATAAATGAATCGAACCATCAAACGGCTCAATTACGTCTAACTGATTCATCAGGATATATTATTAACACTTTTAAATTATCTCCTTTTATAGAGAATGATAAAATTTTTGCTATAACAGTACTGCCAAATGAAGAAATCCTCATTAGTTCATATGATAAATCTGGCGAATATCTTTTGCATGAGTCGAAATCGAAATCAGAATCGGAGTCGGAACAATCATTTCGCAAAATTGGCCGATTGAGTTATTTTTATTTAAATCTAAAAGCAAATTCCATCCACTTTATCACACATAATTTAATAAAAAACCATGATTTAATTTCTTCCATCGCCGTTTTACCCAATGGTAAAACAGTTATTGCTAATAGCGTCAACCAAAATATCAGTGAAATTTGCAAACCCATACTGACGACTGAAAAAGAAAATAAAATTTACAACTCTGGCGACTTATTATTACTTCTCCGTCAATTATTAGCCAATAAAACAATCCACGCTTGTATCACATTTCATAAAGGAACATTGGACGCAGAAAAAAATGACACTGTCTCCCTCTTATGTAAATTACCATCCGATATATTGAAAGTAATCTATGCGTATGTTTTTCCTTTTCCCGAGATGGTCACCTGGAAAATACGAAATCCCGATTGTTTCCCAGAAGTCAGGGGCACCATCGCTGTCAGTTTGGCAGATAAATTCGCTCAAAAAATGATCGCTCAAAAATTCTTTTCAAAGCCTTCAAAGCCTCAGATGTCTATTGTTACTCCAAAAAATGAGCTCGAAGAGTCACAAAAATGAGCCCGAAGAGTCACCACAAGAAAATCCCAGAAATAAACCCAAAAAATGCAGCATCATGTAAACCCGTTGTTTTATTTACCATTTCCATCAAAAAGCCTATTTTTTATCCTTTAATTGTGCAAAGGAGTTGCTCATTTTACAAATTTATGCAAAAATACCTCTAAATGTTTAAAAAATGAGTTGTTTTAACAAAGCACAAAGCGTAAAATAACAGCTTTATTATGTACGATGATTACGAGGTAGAAACACCATGGCTACTATTATAGACAAACAAGCACCTTTTGAATTAGTTCAAAAGAACCAACCGTTGCACGACAGCGTTCGTCAATCGCTTGAGAATTATCTCACGCAATTGAACGGCAAACTGCCGGATAACTTGTACAATTTGATTTTAGCAGAAGTCGAAGCACCACTCATGGAAGCTGTATTGCAATACACGAAAGGAAATCAATCTCGCGCTGCGATTGTACTCGGCTTAAGCCGCGGCACGCTAAGAAAGAAATTAAAAATCTACGGTTTGTTAGACTAACTAATTCTTCTGCACCATTCTTAACCCTTCTCTCTTAAAGGAGAGAAGGGCATTTTTCTTTGTTCCATTACAACTTCCCATGCTATTCTAATATCCTTTATCCTCTCCATTTCGCATGGGAGACCAAACATTGTTATCAGCAAACAACCAATTGACTCATCACCCTCAAGCAGGATTGAATCCCCTTGTTGATGCGGCAGCTCCTCTTTTTTCGCTGATTTCACAACTCATCAAAATCAAATCTTATCGCCAATTGATTCAATGGGAAAAAGAACTCTCTCAAGCATTGCATAGCTTCATGAAAGCCATTCAACCGCATTACACGGGAGAACAAGTCACCATTAGTCGATATATTATGTCGACCATGATTGATGATTTACTCTCTCACGGCATGTGGGAACGACAATGGAAAAGGCATAGCCTTTTAGCGACTCTACCTACTGAAGCCAATCAAACGGAACAGTTTTTTGCAATCCTCGAGCGCATTATTCAGCATCCCGCGCAATATATCGATTTAATGGAATTGATGTATCTTTGCTTAAGTATGGGATACAAAGGTCAATTTCAACATATTGTTCAAGGCAATCATCAACTGGAACTCATCAAGCATCAACTTTATCAACATATCCGTGCCTATCGCGGCAACATGAAGAAGTCATTGTCTATTATTCCGCTAAAAACACTGCCCGTCACAAAAAAAATGCCTCAAAAAAAATTGCCTTTATTTTTTATTTTTATCGTGACAGCGTGTCTCATCATGACTATCTTCCTAGGCTTGGGTTATTTAATGGATACGATAACGCATGA
>JABDCN010000061.1 GCA_013288125.1 Gammaproteobacteria bacterium | reverse complement strand
TTGATTTAACAACAAGAGCAATTCGACTTACAGTAATTAATAAGTCTATCAGTATTGCTATTATCATCATCACAGTAACTTGTATGACAATTTTGGGTTATTTTTTACTGCAGACGTTATCAACTACATTACAATCCCTCATCAATACAATGAGAAAAATTTCTGAAGAAGAAGGTAATTTAACGTATCGATTATCTGAAATACCATATCCTGACTTAAATGAAGTGAGCAAGGCGTTTAATAAAATGACTGAAAAACTACAATTCATCCATGAGCATTTACAGGAATTAGTCCATGAAAGAACCAAAGAACTTCAAAAAGCTAACGAACAAGTTGTGATGTCAGCTAGAAGGGCTGGCATGGCCGATGTTGCCTCTTCCGTTTTACACAATGTAGGCAATGCGATGAATAGCATCACAGTATCATTGGGCTTAATACGTGAACTATCCAAAAATACGCAAATAAATAAACTGTTGGCTCTGACAGATATGATAAAGAACCATATAAACGATCTTACGAGATTTCTTGCTGATGATGCTAAAGGGAAATTAATCCCGGCTTACATCATTCAACTTTCAGAAACGATTAATGATGAGAATAATAAAATACAAGAAGAACTTACTTCACTTTCCGAACACATCAACCATGTAGAAAATATTGTATCAATGCAAAAATCCATGACCGGTATTTCAGGATTGGCTGAAAAAGTAAACTTGCCTGAAGTGGTAGAATTGGCTATTGAAATGTGTGGTAATGTATTCGATGAAGATAAAATAACGTTAGAAAAGCAATTCAATTATAAAAATCCCATCGTCACTGACAAAGCAAAATTATTACAGATCATTGTTAATCTTATTCAAAATGCCAAAGATGCGCTTAGGCCTGATAACATACTTAATAAAAAAATTACTGTCGCGATTAACGCTGTATCTGCGGAAAATCATCGTAATATTTTGATAACAGTCAGTGATAATGGTGAAGGAATAGATCCAAAAAATATAACTAAAATGTTTTCAATCGGATTTACGACAAAAAAAGATGGTCACGGTTATGGTTTACATAGCAGCGCCCTCGCTGCAATCGAGCTAGGCGGATCATTAAAAGCTGACAGCAGTGGAATTGGTGCCGGAGCTACTTTTACAGTTACCTTACCCATGGAGCCTACTGCTACAAAATTACTTAATAAGGACAAGGAATATGTTTAAAATCTTATACCAAACATTGATAGGTAGCATCATTTTTTGTATGGCAATCAATGTAACACTGGCTGATGTAACTCATAATAGCCCTCCCGATATTAAAATAGGCATGAGTACAGCGCTTAGTGGGCCAGCGCAAGCTTTAGGGCAAGAAATGAAAAAAGGACTCGAATGTTATTTTGATAAAATCAATGCACAAGGCGGTATTAACGGACGCAAAATTCGCTTTATTGTCATGGATGACAAATATGAACCAAGCTTAGCCGCATCTAATATGCATCAATTATTAGAAAAAGACGACGTGCTAGCTGTCATTGGTAATGTTGGAACGCCGACTGCTGTGGTTTCTGTTCCTATTGCGAATACTGATAAAACACTATTATTTGCTCCATACACTGGCGCTGGATTATTACGCAAAGTTCCGCCTGATCGATATGTCATTAATTTCAGAGCGAGTTATGCAGAAGAAACGGATAGCATGATTAAGGGTTTATTATCTATAGGCATAAAACCTGAAGATATTGCTTTTTTCATCCAAAATGATGCTTATGGTGAATCTGGTTATCAAGGTGCAATGCAAGCCCTGAAAGCAGAAGGATATCAAAAGCCTGAAAGCCTAGCCGTAGGAAGTTATGAGAGAAATACTTTAAATGTGGAAGAAGGTCTTTCTCAACTGATAAATGCAAAACATGCATTTAAAGCAATCATTATTGTGGGTACCTATGCCCCAAGTGCGAAATTCATCAAATTAGCTGCAAAATACTTTCCTGATGCATATTTTCTTAATGTCTCATTTGTGGGAAGCGAAGCACTAGCTCAGGCTTTACAAGACGTCGGTAATAACAAGGTGATTGTGACGCAAGTTGTGCCTTATCTTAAATCAAACTTACCTGCAGTGAATGAATATAGACAATGCTTAAAACAAAATAATGCTACAGCGGTTCCCAGTTTTGTATCATTAGAAGGTTATTTAGCTGCAAAATTATTTGTAACAGGGCTCATTGAAGCGGCAAAAAATAATAATCTCTCTCGCGAAGGAATGATTGATACGTTTGAAACCATGCGTAATGTTGATATTGGAATAGGTGAACCTGTCAGCTTTGATAAAACCAACCATCAAGCTTTACACTCGATTTGGCCTACCATACTACAGAATGGGGAATTTATACAGTTTCAATGGCAACAATTAAAAAAGCCTATAAAAAAATAGTTCAACAAACATAACGAAATTTATTCTTGTGTATCTCATTTTCTCTTGATACTATTTTTTCCTCTTATCTGCAGGATATATTTAAATAAGGATTTTTATGTTTAGAACTTCAGGCAAAATTTTTCCATCTCTTTTAATCACCTTACTCTTACCTGGTATTGCAATAGCAAATACTAATAACAATGTGGCACATAAAAAAACTTTCTCGGAATCGTATAAGCAGACTTCCAGCAATAGTTGCGCCGGTTCGAGAAAACCCAGGCACTAATGCAATACATTGTAATACGCCCACTTTTATTCCTTGAAGCCAGGTCAATTTTGCAATTCGGTCATTGCTTCCAAGTTGGAAATTGTTATTTTCCGATTTTTTTCTCAACAATTCTGCTATGTAAAGTAATATTCCATTTAAAATTAGTATAAAAGCAACCAGCTGTGGGGAAGCGAACAAAGATTTAAGATTTTCTTCGAACAACAGACCCAATATACCCGCGGGGACAGTTGTAATGATTAACAACCAGCCGAGTTTAGCATCTGAATCGGATGGGCTAATTCTTCTCGTTTTAAGAGAACGAAATAATCCGCTTATTATGCGTTGCCAATCCTTGATAAAAAATAAAAACAATACTGTCGCAGTTGCAGTATGTGTTGCAACAAGAAATGTTAGAAAATAAGGATCGTGTTGTCCTACAGACAAACCAAATAATGGTGACAACAGCACACTGTGCCCCAGACTTGAAATGGGAAAAAGCTCACTTATACCCTGAATTGCACCCAATAATATGGATTGTGAGTAAGTTAGCATACAATCGCCATTATCATGATTTGATGAAGTTAATTGTTAGTCTGATCCTAAGCGAATGGATAATACCTAAGACTGAAAAAGGCCATATTATCATTAGTAGAATAACCAATAGGTGAAGTTGCACCACCACCATTTCCAGAAAATAGTTGGCGACGGGTATAAGAATATTGTAGGGCCCCGCGTAATTCTCCATAGCCGCCTTGATAAAACTTATCACACAAGCCTAGTGTAATCTGCGAAAGCTCGCTGGTCGTACCGGTACAAGTACCATTTTCAACGCTACAACCTGTATTATTGGCATTTGGCACGCCATAACCAAAGAACGTACCACTAGCTTGAAAATATTTCCGGTTTTCTTTTTCTTGACCTCCAAAGACATAGAAATCAAAGGCTGGTGTGGCATGTAAAGTTGCGCCAAGCATATAGATTGTTTCAGGGATAGGTGCAAGGCTTCCATTTAAACTGATGGTTGCATCAGGCAATTGTCCTGATGCGTAACTACCGACGCCTCGTCCACTCAATATATTAGCTTGAAGCTCCAATAATCCATGTAGGACTTTAGCAACGATGCCTCCACCAATACCGCCGGCCGTCGTGTTAAAATTTCGATTACCAGCATTGCCAGTATATTGAACGCGATCATAAAGTTGACGAAAAAGGCCAAAAGCTTCGACATGAATCATGTTTTTTTCATTTATCTTTGTTTCGAAGGCTAGCTTTCCTATCACATCAGGCGTGTGATTAATGGAATAGATAAAGGTTTGGGCGCCTGCTGCTGTACAAACTTCGTTGGTAATGCCGCCAGGGAGTGCTGTTCCGCAAGCAGTACCACCGAATGTCGTCTGTGGATTTTCAATGGAGATGGCCGCCCATAGTGGAGAGCCGAAATTTTGAGTCACTCTGAATTGCGGCTGCCGCTTCCAAACAAAACCAACGACGTACTGTGCATCAATCGTTGGTGGAATAGCTTCTTTGCGCGGGGTAATGCCGTTGGTATTTGTTGTTGCAAGAGACCAGTTTTGACC
>JABDCN010000060.1 GCA_013288125.1 Gammaproteobacteria bacterium | reverse complement strand
AGGAAATGCAAACCTATTTAGATGATTTGCACCTAACAATTGGTGAGGTTTCTGAAAATAATGAAAGATATCAAACAGATTATTTTGCACTCCGCCAAGCGATAGAAAAAAATGATAAAGAAAAAATTCGACAATATTTTAGCGATTTAAAGATCAGTTACGCTGAATTAAATTTTTCTATCGCTAAAAATAAAAAAAATAGATATAACTTTTTTTACGAAAAAGAAGAAAGAGAATCCAACCCCTCTTCATCTGCTGATGGCAATAACATAAAAAAATCCATTGATCTAATGGATGCTATTACACAAGTTGTTTTATTAGACGATCAAAATCAACAAAAAACAGCATTAACTCAACTAGATTTCAAATCAAAAAGACCTACCAGTCAAGCCGGCGTTTACGGCGAGTTTGTCGATGATTTTAATCGAGATGGTCCATTATATTTAATACGATTATATCGATCTGAACATGTTTTTATTCGTAGAAATCCCAATTTAAGTAATCTCAAATTTACCGATAATTGTTTATTTCAATTCACTGACTATGATCCAGATGCTACAACAGAACAACTTCTACAAAAAAAATTAAATCTTTTTACTAGCATCATCACATCGCAAGGTGTTATCCAGCCTTTTTTAAATCAAGCATTATTTTTTATCACTGATGATGATGACAATCATTACAATACAAACTTGAATGAAAAAAATGTTTATTGTTATCACGATGAAGAAAATAAAAAAATTCGCTTGCAAATTTACCTTTCATCACAACCCACCTTAGTTCATCGTAATAAAGAAGCAGTTGAAGAAAAACAAGCAACTTCAATTTTATGCCTAAAAATGGAGTATACTTTCTCTTATACGATTGATGACGACAAACAAAAGCTTGCTACACTTAAACTAGATAAAGACAATTTACAACCCTACGAAATATCGCTAACTGCACTTCCAACCACAACAGTAGACCGATTATTAAAAAGTAACCAAAAAGACACGACTAAAAGTATTTCTCTAAAAACAAAATCACTAAAATTAGATACCCGTCATCTCGCTCATTTTAAAAGACAAATCATCGATTTTTTAGCTTTATACTCTTCCTATACTGAAAATACTATTTTAAATAAACTTTACCCGAATAAATTATCTTATGCTTTGCAATGGAAAAATCTCTCTGCACTATTAAAAGATAATCCCAAACCATTTCAACAAAATTCTCTTTTAAAACATATTCATCACCTCATAATGAATATCTCACATTTGACATTTAACCAAATACAATCAGAAATTCATTTTTTCGAATCTCTGAATAGCAGTTTAAAAACACCCTACTTTAAAAACATCATCAAAAATAAAAACACATCCGAAAAAAAAATGGTTACAACAAGTAAGCTAATTAATCGTGTCATTATGCTGCATACCAATGCAACCCATACGCACAGGGATGATAAAATAATTGATGGCAATGTTCTCAACCAAAACACGCTTAACAAAGCGAAAGAAAAATGCAGAGTGGCTGCCATGGTACAGAAAAAATTAGATTTCTTACTTAAAAAAGATAAAAACAATATAAAACTGAGTTTTTTTTGCATTCACAGAAGCTGGTCGAGATCCTAAAACAACTGAAATTAAAATCGCCGCTTGTAAACAATTTCTCAATGCGATTTATACTTCTGGCATAGATAAAGACATAGAAGACATTGTTGATGAAGCACATACTCAAGCTGTTGAAATCAGAGGAGAAGCTGCACGCTGGGACAGAAAAGTATCTTATGGAAATATATTTAATCGAAAAGATATCAATAAAGGCGAAACCATTACGATTGAAAGCGCCATCAGATGGAACCGTTTTGAATATAGCTTTTTTTCCTCAAATGGTGACGAACTTTGGGAAAAACTTCCTAAAAAATCTTCCGCAAAAAATAATGCGCATCCTATACGTCCTCGTGACTATATGTACATTAAACAAATTTAAATAATTTTATTCACAATCCAGCAAAATAATTCTGCTGTACGTTCAGCATCGTAACTTGCGGAATGTGCTTGCGAAATATCAAAAGGAATACGAGCGCGTTTGACTGCGCGCGCAAGCACTGTCTCGCCTAAAGAAACAGCGGCAAGCGTTGCCGTATCAAATGTCGTAAACGAATGAAATGGATTTTCTTTGATACGATTGCGCCTGACTGCTGCTAAAATAAAACTCAAATCAAACCAGGCGTTATGCCCAACTAACACGGCGCGATAACACCCTGCTTGCAACAGCGCATGCTGTATATGACTAAAAATACGATATAACGCTTGTGCTTCAGGAATAGCCAAACGTAAAGGCGAGGTGGGATCAATCCCCGTCACAGCAAGTGCTTCTGGTTCAATCCGCGCCCCTAAAAAAGGTTCTACATGATAAGAAATCGTTTGTTTTTTATATAATTTTCCTTCTGCGTCAGCCTCTAATATCACGGCTGCGATTTCTAGCATGGCATCGGTCCCCGGTTGTAAACCAGATGTTTCCACATCAACTACCACGGGCATCAATCCTCGAAAACGGCGTGATAAAGATAAATTATTACGTTTCATTTCTTTTTCTCTAAAATGTTATAGAATTACCGCGATTCTCAACTTTTTAATGGGAAAAATATGCCCACAAATGCGACTCCATCCACGTCATCCCTGCGCGATACTATCACAAATGCATATCGAATGGATGAAACAACCTGTATCAATACATTATTGCCCGAAGCGACTTTCAATGAAAAAGCGCTCGCCCATATCAAGCAAGTTGCCGAACAACTCGTCATCGAAGCACGTGCTTATCAGAAAAACCAGGGGAAAATAGACACCCTGCTTCATCAATATGATCTTTCTTCTGATGAAGGGATTGCCCTCATGTGTCTTGCGGAAGCTTTGTTACGTATCCCTGATAAAGCAACAATGGATAAATTTATTAGCGACAAACTCTCCACCGTCGATTGGAAAAACCACCTTGACCGCGATAATGATTTATTCGTGAATGCCGCCACTTGGTCTTTATTCCTTACTGGCAAAGTATATGCCCCCGCCATTGATACCAGCACCACACTCACCAGTGCTTTAAAGCGTGCAACCAGTCGCCTAGGCATTGCAATGATAAGGCCGGCTATCTTACAAATGATGAAAGCCATTGGTAAACAATTTGTCATGGGAGAAACCATTACTTCAGCATTAGATCGCGCCATTGATTTAGAAAAAATGAATTATCGTTTTTCATATGACATGTTAGGCGAAGCAGCACGCACACAAGAAGATGCAGCGCAATATCTTCACGCTTATGTCACAGCGATTGATGCTATTGGTAAAGCTGCGCGCAGTGATCAACCGGAATTGAATCCTGGCATTTCAGTTAAATTATCTGCACTTTATCCACGTTATGATTACTCGCAATATGAAGCTGTCATGCAAAAAGTAACGCCCATTTTATTGGCGCTCGCACAACAAGCCAAACAATATCACATTGGTTTAACCGTTGATGCAGAAGAAGCAGATCGTTTAGATTTATCACTCGATATTATTGAGCGTGTTTTTTCTGATCCTTCATTAGCCGATTGGGATGGTTTTGGATTAGCCATTCAAGCTTATCAAAAGCGTACCTTTTTCGTCATTGACTGGCTTTATGATCTCGCAAAGCGCTATCAAAAACGCATCATGGTCAGATTAGTGAAAGGGGCTTATTGGGATGCTGAAATTAAAACAAGCCAAATACAAGGGTTTTCAGGTTATCCTGTTTTTACGCGAAAAAATGCGACCGATGTATCTTATCTTGCTTGCGCCAAAAAATTATTAGCACATCCCGATACTTTTTTCCCTCAATTTGCAACACATAACGCTTATTCTGTTGCGGCTATTTTAGAAATGGCCGGCAATCAAACTTTTGAATTTCAATGTTTACATGGGATGGGCCGCCCATTATACGATTACATCGTCACACAACTTAACAAACCTTGTCGTATTTATGCGCCAGTTGGTACACACAAAGATTTATTAGGCTATCTCGTCAGACGTTTATTAGAAAATGGCGCGAATAATTCTTTTGTCAATCGTCTTGCTGATGACGGTACCCCCATCGAAAAAATGATTGCCGATCCTGTCGCTCGCATGGCTTCATTAAATGAAAAACCACATCCTCGCATTCCTTTACCACGTGACATTTACGTACATTGGCAAAATTCAACTGGCATAGACTTATCCGATCGTCATGACTTAAATGCCTTAAAAATAGCGATGAAA
>JABDCN010000059.1:1016-4262 GCA_013288125.1 Gammaproteobacteria bacterium | reverse complement strand
TAATATAGCGGTCAGGTAAAAACATATTTTTCACTGGATCAAATAATTGTGTGATCGTGCGTTTTGTGATGTGATGGTTCGCCGCTAATCGATTAAAAATCGTTTCAACGAGTTCACGATTTTCATCAGAATGTGTTTTATAATATTGATCAAAACCAATATGAAAATCAGCAAAATCTTTGACTTGGACTTGGTGTGTCTCAGCAATTAATGCCTCAGGTGTGATGCCCATTTTTTCTGCTTGTATCATGATGGGTGCGCCATGACTGTCACTGCCGCAAATGTAGGTACATTGGTGGCCCTGCATTTTTTGGAAGCGTACCCAAATGTCCCCTTGAATCGTGCCGACTAAATGACCTAAATGAGGAGCGCCATTGGCGTAAATTAGCGCACTTGTAACGAGCATGTGACGTTTGCTAGGCATATGTTTACCATTTTGACTGTGAGTGAAAAATGATAGAGTATAGCAAGAATTATTGAGGTGACTACAGTGTTAGAACAAGAAATTGAAGCAAGATTAACGGCATACCAAGACCCGTATCTGCAAACTGACTTTTTAACCGCTAAAATAGCGAGAAAAATCGTTGTGGGTGATGAAGTACAGGTGGAGGTAAAATTGGGTTATCCCTTTGCCAGTATAAAATCTACGATGATTGATGCTATTTATAATTGGTTGGCGCCTGTGATAGTTGGTAAAAAATGTACCGTTCAATTGTCACATCAGGTTGAGCCTCATGCGGGCCGGCAAGGTATTGCTGGTTTATCTCAAGTGAAAAATATTATTGCGATAGCTTCGGGCAAAGGCGGCGTAGGAAAATCAACAGTTGCAATTAATTTAGCGTTGGCTTTAGCGCGAGAGGGTGCTTCGGTTGGACTATTAGATGCGGATATTTATGGGCCAAGTCAACCTTTGATGCTGGGTGTTAATAAAGAAAAATCTCAAATCAAAGATAAAAAATTTATCCCTATTATTCAGCATGGCTTGCAATCGATGTCGATAGGATTTTTAGTGGACCAACAAACAGCGATGGTGTGGCGTGGGCCGATGATAGGAAAAGCATTGCAGCAAATGTTTTATGATACGGCGTGGGAAGCTTTAGATTATTTGATTGTGGATTTGCCGCCAGGAACGGGTGATATTCAGTTGACACTTTGTCAAAAGATGCCTGTGTGTGCTGCGGTGATGGTGACAACACCGCAAGATTTAGCGTTATCTGATGTCAGACGTGCTTGCGCGATGTTTCAGCAATTGAATGTACCGCTTATTGGTGTGATTGAAAATATGAGTGTGTATCAATGCGCGAATTGCGGACATGAAGATCATATTTTTGGAAAAGAAGGCGCAGAAAAATTAGCAAAAGAATTTGATTTGTCAGTGTTGGCAAGATTACCGTTAGATAAATCGATGAGAGAAATGACGGATGCTGGTTTTCCCCCTGTTTTACAAGCACCAGAGAGTGAGATGGCAAAACAGTTTGGTGAAGCAGCGAGAAAAATAGCGGCGAAAATTTCATTACAACGGAAAGATTATTCGAGTAAGTTTCCGCCAGTTAAGGTGGTGGTTTAGAGGAAAAAACAAATGACTATTAAATCAGACAAATGGATCAGACGAATGGTCGAACAAAACCAAATGATCGAGCCGTTCGAATCGCGTCAAGTTAAAGAAAATGGAACAGGAAGAATTGTATCGCATGGCACATCAAGCTATGGCTATGATATTCGTTGTGCCAATGAATTTAAAATTTTTACGAATATTAATTCTGTTATTGTGGATCCTAAACAATTTGCGCCAGAAAGTTTTGTTGATGTAAACGCTGATGTTTGCATTATCCCGCCGAATTCATTTGCCTTAGCGCGCAGCGTAGAATATTTTCGTATTCCGCGAAATGTGTTAGTGATTTGTTTAGGTAAATCGACTTACGCGCGTTGCGGCATCATTGTGAATGTCACGCCGCTTGAGCCAGAATGGGAAGGGCATATTACTTTAGAATTTTCTAATACGACGCCGCTGCCTGCGAAAATTTATGCGAACGAAGGCGTTGCGCAATTATTGTTTCTTGAGTCAGATGAAGAGTGTGAAACTTCATATAAAGACAGAAAAGGGAAGTACCAAGGTCAGCGCGGCGTGACATTGCCGGTGACGTGACGTAGAGACAATCATGCAACAAAGAGCCATTATAAAAAAATTCATTGATCATCAATTAATGTGTGAGCAATCTGAATTAGAAGAAAATTATTCTACTCATAAAATACACGATAGTCGTTTAAATATTGCGCGATTTATTCATCGTGAACCTTGTTGGTTATCGACTACGCAAACAAAAAGCATCGAACAGAAAAAAATAATTTTTAATGATTGGGGTGCATTGTTTCCAAATAATAAAGAAGCGCAGCAATATGCGAGATTTTGGGAGCTTTTAATCGCTGAAAAATTTATAGTGAAAATGTATACCATGAAAGGTTTCATTTCTATTTCTTCTTTTGATGACATTTTATCTCATTATCATGATGTTAAAATATTACCTAGCGAAATAATAGAGCAGCATCTTTTAGCGGCTGGTGAAAATATTAATGAATACTTCATCATTGACTATCAAAAAGGAATTGAACTAGTTAACGCATTTAAATTATTTACTGAATGTGAGGATGAAATTGATGTAGGAAGTCATCCTCATCAAGTCTTTATTAATTATTTATATAATAAAACTTATTTAGCTTATTATGCAAATATTGAGACTAAAATCGTACATGAACGTATTAATTTATTGTGTGACTTGGCCGCGCAAGGTTTTATCCATACCTGGAAATATACGACGCACGATAAAACATTTATATTTGAACAGCAGTTTAATGAAAATTACCTTCCTCAGTTTTTATATGTCATGACTGATGCTAGGCTCTTTTCTCCAATCGTTAAAGAACCTATTGTTGCAAATGCCTTGATCGATTTTTCGTTTGAAAATAATAGTGTTTATAAAAATATTATTGATTTATCTTTTTTTCCTCATTTAAAAAAATTAACGATCTCAACCTTTTCTATTGGAAATATTTTAGGATTGACAACACAATTAGAAGAATTGACTTTAAAAGATTACCATCATAATGATTGTAAAACACGGCAAATATTATCATCTGACATTCCTATCTCTTTGCCGTATTTAAAAAAACTTACTTTTTCACATGTTAAGGGAGAAGAAATCAGTCAAAAAAATATTAAATGTGATAATTTGGAAGAACTAATCATGG
>JABDCN010000059.1:0-1006 GCA_013288125.1 Gammaproteobacteria bacterium | reverse complement strand
AATCATGGAGGAGCCATGTAAATTTGGGAGTAATGAGGTAGATTCGGCTGATTATAAAAATGTTAAAAAAATAAGATTAACACTCAATAAAAAAGGTATTGGTGCTATTAATGCGATGGATCCTCACCATCAACTAGAAGAGTTTACCTTGATAGTGGAATCGAATACTGATATGGATTTGTTAGATCTTTCACTCCTAAAAAATGCAAAAAAAATAACGGTAAAGGGAGATGTGAAGAAAATAGTGGGTTTGAAAAGGCTAAGACAAGTAACACATTTGTCAATTCAATTCGACTTATATAATCAGACACCGCTTGATTTATCTCGATTAAATAACTTAGTGAAAGTGACATTGCAGAATACGTCAGTGAAATGGCCAGATGAAATGCCTGATTTAGAAGAATTATCTTGTGATCGTGTTGATACGTTGCCAAATTTTTCGTTTACGCCGCAACTCAAAATAATAGATTTGAAAACTGTTTCAGTTGATCATTTGGGTGGTTTAGAACATTGCTTAGCATTAAATCGATTAAATATTTATAGAATGCATGGTTTGAGAAAACTAGATGTCACGCCATTTTCATCATTAGAAGTATTATCTATTGATTATTGTGCATTTGAAGAAATAATTGGTTTAGAAGAAAAATTATATTTGCCTTTTTTTCATGCGAATCAGTATGTTGGACCGTCATTGAAAAATCGAGATTTTCTTGATTCTATTAGAGATTATCTATATGGGCCAATTGTGTGGCCTAGCCACAATGGAAATACACAACACACATTATCCCGTATTAATTTGCATAATGTTTATGATATCGATATGCAGTATTCAAATAAACAGGACCATCTCTATTTTAAAACAAACACCTATACTCAACCTGATACTGAAATCGAAGCAGAACAATTATTTGATGATGAAGAAATTAAACAATCGTCTTACCGTTTAAGAATTTATGACAAAATTATTATTGATGAGGCAGGACAAGTTTGTTTGCAACGTGCTAAT
>JABDCN010000058.1:3857-4456 GCA_013288125.1 Gammaproteobacteria bacterium | reverse complement strand
TTTACGCGCCTCGCAACGACAAGCAGCCTAACCTGCAAATGCGTCATCACAATAACTAACGGATTTGTTTTAATGACTGATCATCTCGCAATTATTAATTTACTCTTATAAAAATTGCGCCTTCGCTTCCTACACTGATATTCAAGTTTGTATAAAATATGTGCTTTAGCAGCAAAAGCCCCATTTTTTATAAGTTATTGATATATTTAAAAAAGTTATTCATCTCTATAACCCTTTGATTTTTCTGAAATTGATCATATTATTGTGCATTAAATCAACAAATTATGTCCGATTGCTAATAATTCTTTAAAAAACAAGGGCTATACTAAAAGTATGCTTCTTGGAGAGCTTCTCCCATGCAAGTACGAGAAACCAGCCCTCCCATGGTTTTAACCCTTGGGATGATGGGGACTGGTCGGCACAGATCAAAAGAAAAAATGGTGGTTACTGAACTGGTCCGTTCGGTTGCAGAGAGCCCAGATCAACTCGCTTATTTGATTGATGGTCCGGGTGGTGCGCCTGCTAAAACTGAAACAGAACATCCCATGCTCGGCAATTACGATCCCAGAGTGACGTTTGATCCAGCCACAGGAAAAATC
>JABDCN010000058.1:0-3847 GCA_013288125.1 Gammaproteobacteria bacterium | reverse complement strand
ATTGCCAAAGGCAGTGGTTATCGTGAAGCGATCGTTGAAACAGAACGTGTCATCGACGCCATTTTGGCATCCGTACCAGACATTGCCAATGGCAAACGAAAATTAATTATTAATATGGCGGGATTCAGCCGTGGTGCAGATACTTTATTGCGCATTACCAACACGCTGGCCGCGCGTTACCCAGACATTAATCTTGAAGTAAATATTTTTTCTGTTGATCCTGTTCCAGGACCAGGCCGTGCTAAAGCTAACAAAGCAACTGTTGTACCCAGCATTGTCAAACACTTAATTATCACGTCCATGCAAGATGAAAGACGACTTGGTTTTGATCCACAACCTAAAACCAAACTTTCGATTCAGGATCCTGAACATACTCAAGTTGAACAACGCATTTATCGCGGCACACATAATCATGCAAAACGTTTTACCGCTATTCCCGACGCGGGCCCAGATGAAAATCAAGGCGCCAGTGAAGTCAACTTAAATACTTTACATGGCGCAAGATTACTGTGGCATGACATACACCGCTTTACCCGCACGTCTGGCACAGACTTAAAAAAAACAATTGATTATGTCTGGCATGATAATAATCCGGATGAGAAGGGTTATTTAGACCATACCAGGGAACACAGGATTAAAGAAAAAACTGTCGAAGATCGATTAAAATTTTACAACCAGATGGTATTAAATACTGATTTTTATATCAAAGCAGGCGGCGCGGTGGGCGTTCGCCGTGATTTTGCCGATCATAAGGAAGATTTCTTTATGCACGGCAGGGAGTTTTTTCAAGACATGGAACATATGGCCTTGTTTAAACAGGTTTATCCTGCTTTTTTTGATTATTATTTTCAAAACAATATAAATAGTTACTCCAAAGAGGCTGTTATAAACGATGTCCTGCAAATGCAACATAATGAGCCGTATTTAATTGATTTATTAGCAAAAGCCGGCTTACCCTGGTTGCAAGGCTATGTAACCGAGCAAGATTTAGGATACCCAAAGGGCAGTTCCCTGCAGGCCGATTATTTTTATTGGAATAAGGAATTATTGCAATTAAAAGAAGACTATCCGCAATTTTTTAATTATTTTTTTCAACAGGCGGCAACTCAACCTGATAGTTCTTTATTAGCGCAAGAGCTTAAAACAATTCAAGACAATCCCGACACGATCGATTTCCTCAGAAAAGTCGGACACGGCGATATACAAACAATACAAATAGGAAACTTGCCTGCTCCACGCGGCGATGCAGATATCCTGAATAAACTGGAAAGTTATAAAGAGATTGCGCGCTTATGGACAGCTGTCCAGGCGGTTTGTCAGGCTGTGATATCAGGACAGGACAAGTCTTTCTCCGTGGAAGAAGCGCGCGGTTTATTGAATATTTTGCGATTAACTTTGGATAAAACACCGGGGCCCGAACTGAAATTAAAAGACATGAATGATATCATCATGCAGAAAATCACAGCCGCCAAAAAACCAGGCGTGTTTATTTATAAATTAAATAGTATTCTGCAGCATCCCGCATCTAACATGCAATTAGTCAATCGCGCTATTCTCGCATTGGAAGGCTATGACGCAAACAAAGACCATCCCGTCCGCCGCCAACTTATTGAAGACATGTTGTCCGCATTACAAAATTTACGAAACCAAGAACTTGGTAATGATACAAAAGCGCTATCAGCTATTTTATCCACGGCTGCGCAAGTGAGCGGTTGGTTGCTGCGAGAACACCAAGAACAGCACGAAACTAATTTTGATAAACTCATACGCAATATATTGCGGGAAATACCCAATTACGGAGCCAGCGAAAATTCAGCGGCCAGCAAAATAGCCAAAGAATTCCGGGAGCAATATTTTTATAAAAACGAAAACAATGCATCGGTTATTAATCTCTATAAACTTGCACAAGCGGAAGCCGAGGTTGCCAAACACAGTCCTAAACCCTTCAGTCGTTTTAGTTTAGGCCTGTTTGGTCGAACAACGAGTGCGCGTTATCCCCAATCATCACGCCAGGAAAAAGATGCTGGAAAGGAAAAAGAAAAAGGCTCTGAACCACCTAACGAGCGGCGCAATACGCATTTGTAAGAATTAATAATTTTATATTTTAAATTTTTTAAATTCAGTATCGAAACCGGCTCACCCGGAAAAGGCAAAATTGTCTTGCAAAAGCGAAAAATCCCATATAGTTTATTCAAAATTGTTTTATTGCAACATGTTAGCAAGGATGCCTCGTATGCAAAAAATGTTGTATCGCTCATTATTTTTGTTTTGTCTTTCCACTTCAGTTCTCGCTCAAGGAAATTGGATTGCTGGCGTTGGTGCTGGCGCGACCTTCCTTAACGTCGACAACAATCATTTTGTTTCTTCTGGCACAGGTTGGCCTAATGATAAGTACCACAATACCAGTGTGGATGCGACTGGCCTACTCGTCTTAAACGGTGGCTATCAATGGGCGCGTGATAGCGCATGGTTACCTTTTTATAGTCTCGCCGTGAGCTATACTTATGGCTTTCCTGCCAAAGTGAAAGGGAAGGTAAGTCAATATTCTCTACCTGAATTCACTAACTATAACTATCAATACAAAATTCAAACGCAAACTTTCTTAGCACAGATTAAAGTTGATCTTTACCAATGGCGTTCTCTTATGCCTTTCTTATTAGCAGGCGCGGGGGTATCACTGAATAACGCCAGTAATTATGCAGAGCAGGCCGTTCCCGGCGTGACACCACGCATTAATCCAGGATTTCAAGGCCAAACGAGCACGTATTTCAGTTATGTCCTTGGTGCGGGATTAGATTACATCGTACAAAAAAATATATGGGTCAGTTTAACATATGAATACAGTAATTTGGGGAGAGCACAAACTGGTCCGGGTGAGAATACGGGCATATTAACTGACACGAATTATGCCGCCGATAATTTGAAAACCAACGTGAGGTCCAATTCAGTGTTCTTGAGTATGACTTATTTATTTGACCCCGTTGCTTAAGGAAAGGGAGAAAGACATGATGCGACGTTTTACGATGCTTGCAGCGTTATCATTACTGACACTCAATGCATATGCGGGAAAAGATCCGATAGGTTGGTCGCAGTCAGGAACGATTCCAGCCATCACGCAATTAAATCAGAGTTATTCTGTTAGTTTTACTCTGGTAAATAATCTGCCATTTACCATGCCCACACCGCTTATGATTTCCAATAATTCTTCTCCTGCAAGCGCAGTCACCATGCATGATAACTGCTCCGGATTAAAATTAGCGCCGAATGCAACCTGTGACGTGGGGCTAGTGTTGATTCCAACGCAAGCCAGCAATCAAGCGTTAAGCGTATTTATGGAATACGGCAAAAATAAAGTCCAGATACCAAAGACTCCTATCAAATCACAAACGCTGTCAGCCACCTATTCACAGCTGCAGGGTAAAGTCACAAATGGATTGCCATCAGCTATCCAAAGTAGTGCCACGTTCGTACTGAGTTTTACATTTTCGAATATTGGATCAACCCCACTGACTGGATTTCAATTTGCTCTAAACTCAAATAATTCAGCTGGCTACACGCAAACCAGTGCCACGAATTGCAGCTCGACACTGCCAGTAGGCGGCCCTGCTTGTGTGATAACAGGTACTTTCTCGCCTACCACCTCGCATGGTGCAGTCAGTATTGGTTATACCGGAAGTGCTGGCCCTTACACAGCGTCAGCGACAACTTCCAGTGTTATCAATAACAACTCAGGTGTAGGTACACGTACCTTTTCATTTGTAAATAATTGTACGCAATCTGTTGCCTTTGCCATGAACGGGGGCGGTATAGGAATTTCTGGATGTACGACCGATGCAGATTGCGATAT
>JABDCN010000057.1 GCA_013288125.1 Gammaproteobacteria bacterium | reverse complement strand
GATCCTACGCCAGCAATAGCACCTGTGACAGTATGTGTTGTGGAAACAGGGATACCTAATATGGTAGCTAATGCTAAGGTGAGTGCGCTTGCTGTATCAGAACAAAATCCACTGACTGGTTTTAATTTTGTAATTTTCATTCCCATGGTTTTAACAATCCGCCAACCGCCAAAGAAAGTGCCTAATGCGATCATAAAATTACAGAGAATGACAACCCAAACAGGCACGTAAAAAGCATTGCCTGTGAGATGAGAAGAGTAAAGAAGAATAGCAATAATGCCCATGGTTTTTTGTGCATCATTACTACCATGACCTAGACTGATGAAAGCGGAAGATAAGAACTGAAGCCGGCGAAACCATCCTTGTACTTTTTGTGGTGTAGCATAGAAAAAAAGTCGTGAAATAATCACCATGAGTAAAATACCCATGATCATGCCGAGCAGGGGAGAGATCACGATGGCAGCAAGTACTTTTGAAATACCAACCCATTTGAGTGGTTGAATGCCTGCATGAGCGATACTTGCCCCCAATAAACCGCCAATTAAGGCATGTGAAGAACTAGAAGGTAATCCATAATACCAAGTAAATAAATTCCAAAAAATGGCACCGAGTAAGGTAGCGAGTATGACATGTGTTGTGATCACATTTGGTTCGACTAAGCCCGTGCTAATGGTTGTTGCAACATGCACACCAAAAAATAAAAAAGCAATAAAGTTAAAAAAAGCAGCCCATAAGACGGCCCAGTGAGGTTTCAGTACGCGTGTTGAAACCATGGCAGCAATAGAATTGGCAGCATCATGAAAGCCATTTAAAAAATCAAAAAGTAAGGCAATGGTGATTGTGACAATGACTAAAGTTAAGGATGGTCCCATATTATGAATACTCAAGTATGATACCTTTGATTAAATTGGCGACATCCTGACAACGATTAATCACTAATTTTGTATGACCGTAAATTTCTTTTATTTTGAAAAAATGTTTGAAGTCTTCTTCTTCCATAAATAATTTTTTTTCTCCTGCGAGTACGACTTGATGTGCTTTACTTTCTACACGATCAATTTCATCGCAATGTTCAAAAATGACGGATGAATTTTTTAAGGAATGTAAATGGGACAAAGATATTTTAAGATGATGTGCTGCTTCTGCGCTTAATTTGGCAAGCAGAATGGCTTCTTCGGGAACTTGTTGTAATTGATAAAAAGGAAATCGCTGCGCAATGCGATTGATTAAATCAATAATGTCATCGATGGTACTGGTTAACTGATGAATATCATAACGATCAAATGGCGTAATAAATGTTTTGTGCAGTAATTCAAATGTTGTATAAGCAATTTGGTCTGCTTTTTCCTCATGTTGGGCAATAGCATCGACATGAGATTGTTGTTCTGGCAAGTTTTGTAATAAATTCACAAATTCAATTGCGGCTAATTCAAGTTGATCGGCAGCTTTTTGAAAAAGTTGAAAGAAGCCATCTTGACGAGGCAATAAACGTTTTAGCATGGTCATATCTTATTTAATGGTTACGGTTAGCGCTCATTTTAAGCGTGATACTTGGGAAATGCCACATCGAATTGTAATCCATATCCATGAGTAGGCGTATCAAGGCGAACAGAAGCATGATGAAGCGCAGCAATTTGACTGACAATTGCCAAGCCTAGACCGCTACCGGAGGCTTTTGTTCCTAATATTCGATAAAAACGCTCAAATACGCGTTCACGCAGGTCCGCAGGGATTCCGCTACCTGTGTCAGTTACGCGAAAAATGACTTGAGTGGATGTTTCTATAATACTGATTCGGACTTCTCCATGGGGCGGCGTATATCGTATGGCATTATCAGCAATATTGCGAATGAGTATGCCAACGATGGTGTCATTTCCTAAGATCATTGCGTTTTTAGGCGCAGGCATTAATTCAATGTCTATGTTTCTTTCTAATGCATGCGGTGCAATATAAGCGATAATTTCTGTCGCGAGTTTATGTAAATCGAATGGTTTAATATCGGTTAATGCTTCTTCTTCACCAAGTCGGCTCAAAGTGAGTAATTGTGCGACAACGTGAGAACTACGATCGACACTTTCTATGACTTTTTTTAATGCTCGATTACGATCTTTTTCAGTGTCTGATTTTAAAGCGACTTGCAAGTTGGTTTTTAATGCAGCAAGTGGAGTACGTAACTCATGCGCGGCATCAGCCGAAAAACGCTTATTTCGTTCAAACGCAAGCTTTAAACGTACGAATAGCTGGTTCAATTCTCCGACTAAGGGTTTTATTTCATCGGGAATTTCTGTCAATTGTACTGGTTCAAGGAAAGTGGAGGCCCGGCTAGAAATTTCTGATGTGACGCGTGTGATAGATCGTAAGGCAAAACTAATAATAAACCAGACTAATAATCCAAAAACAGGATAAGTGATGAGCAAGATATTGGCATTATTGCGTGCGATATCATCAGCTAATTCTCGACGTAAATTATATAATTCCGCTACGATTATTTTGACTTGGGAGTCTTCATTATAAACAGCGAAAGTTCGCCAATCATCGCCTTCTATGACTTGATTGCTGAAACCAAGGGGAGCTTTTTTTAACGAAATATGCGACTTAGGAGAAGAGCTTAAGACTTGTTTTCCATGATCATCCCAAATTTGATAAATAAATTTTTGTTGAATGCTCGGTTGTGTTTTGCGTAAATAGTTAATGATAATTTTTGATCTCTCTGGGGAATTTTCAGTGGATTGATGAAGCATTTCGATTAGTGATGAGACGCGAATCAATTGACTATCAAGATAAGGTTGTATGACTTGTTCGTCGAGTAAGTAATTACCAATGCCATTAATAGCAGATGCAATGGTAATACTCATCAGTAAACTGATTAACAGGAAGTATCGAATTGATTTGATCATCGGCAGTTCCCGCTAATCTACGGCAATGTTTCAAAAAAATATTTTGGGATAATTGTTAGTTGTTTAATTTTAACGGGGCCCCGTCGCTTCGGGTATCCCACCGTGCTCGCAAGCTGCGCGCGTTGGGAGCCCTTCCTTTCGCTCCGCCCCACTAAAATTAAACAACTAACAATTATCCCAAAATATTTTCCTGAAGTATTATATTTATTTTTCATTTTTACTTTTTTCTATCGTATATCCAATGCCACGTACTGTTCGAATAAAATCTTGGCCAAAACGTTTACGTAAATTATGAACATGTACTTCGAGTGCATTACTATCAACTTCTTCACCCCAACCATACAATGATTGCGTTAAATGTTCGCGTGATAAGACTCTGCCCGCATTTTCTAATAAAACATGTAAGAGGGCAAATTCACGCCGCGATAAGTTAATAGGTTCTTCTTTAAATGTGACAGTATGTGAGGCAGGATCAAGTGAGATATCGTTATGTACCAATAAGGGTGCGGCACGAGAAGCAAATCGTCTTTGCAATGCTCTTAAACGTGCGAGCAATTCTGGAAGATCAAATGGTTTGGTGAGGTAGTCATCAGCGCCGCTATCTAGACCTTTAACGCGGTCTTCAATCGATTCTCTGGCTGTTAAGATAAGAACAGGTGTGGTAACGCCTCGATCTCGTAAATTTTGCAATACGGTAATGCCGGGTATTTTAGGTAATCCCAAGTCAAGTACAACAAGGTCAAATTTTTCTGTTTTTAAGGCTTGGTCAGCAAGTGAGCCATCTTTTACCCAATCAACAGTATATCCATCCTGGATTAATCCTTTACGCGTTCCTTCACCGAGCAAATCATCATCTTCCACAAGAAGTATGCGCATTGCCGAATCCTCATCAGGAGTTCCCGTTAAACGGGAATGCCTTTGATTGTTTGTTATAAGGATCAGCGGAAACCGCTGAGTTCTTTTCCCTATCTCTTAACTTTATCTTTTTTAGACAAGTTTAGCAAATGAAGTCTACCCAAATTTGTTTCATCGGCGTTGATTAAGCAAATGTAATGGCCTGAAAAAATTCAAGATTTTTTCATTATTGATAAATGACAAATTATACGGGTGCTCTGCACAAATTTTGTTCACTTTTACCTCGGGTAAAAGCTGGTCTATAGCAGCAGCAATTCGCCCTAGTAAAATAAAAGTGATATCAGGTTTAACCTCTAATAAACAGGTGAGTAATGTTTTCATAAAGGGTTGCCATGCGAGCGCATCTTGTTTTGCCGCATTTTTTTGTAAAACTAAGGTAGCATTCAATAATAAAAATCCATGATTGATCAATTGATAAAATAATTCGTCGTTTGTTTTGATGAAGTGAGTTTTGGGTAAACGAGCAATGTTTTCTTGGGTACATTGTCCAGTAGGTAATACACCTTCTGCGGTTAATAACATTTTGATGATGTTACGTAATGAAGTGGCCCTGTTTACTTTCTTATTTAACCCCGTGGGCGACCATATTTCAGTGACAGCTGCATCCCAAAATGCATAACCATTTGCTGATTCTTTTCGTGGATAGGGTGACTCGCCAAATAAGACATAATTGACTTTAGATAAGGGAAGTGAAAAAGCGTTAAAGATATTTTTCGATCCTGGTAACCATTCTGTAGAATGCGCTAATGCTGCGGCATAATGAGGGTC
>JABDCN010000056.1 GCA_013288125.1 Gammaproteobacteria bacterium | reverse complement strand
AATTAAATTCCAGGAAGATAATGTTTCTTGAGCTTCTTTAGTTTTTTCAGCTAGAATATCATCAACACATGACCGCAAACCTACACCATGACCAATTCCTAATTGAACAATTGATTTGCAAGCTATATTTAAATGCTTACCAAACCCATGGTCATTTAAAAAATGTTCTGTATAATTATTAACGGCATATTGTTTCGTTTCAGACAGTTCTACGGTTACAGACATATTTTCAGCTAAGCTATAATCATCCCAGTGTTTTATATTTTTTTTACGCGCTTTTTCAATCATATATATTTTGAACTTCTCTAAGATCGCATAACATTTTGTTAAAGGAATTGCGCGTTTTTTTGCTTTAGCTAATTCGTCAAAATAATTTAAAAGTAGCTCTTCTTGCGTCAAGTCTAGGGCATTAACATTACTAAATTTTTGTTTTATTGTTCCAATTAATTCATCACGTCTATTTTGATTGACACTGCCTTGTTTTTTAAGCCATTCAATGGCCAAATCAATATTTTGGGTGTGAATACCAATATCGATACTCATAGGATTTGATGCAGACTGCATAATGACCACCTCGTTTTTATGTTTGTTTATTTATAAACCAAATTTTATATGAATAAAAATCTATCTTTAATGACAAATAATTTGCAATTGTAACAAATTCATTCACAAAAAGTCAAAAATAAAACGATTGCCGCTCGAAAATGACAAAATTGTAATGTTTCACTCATCTTCTCATCATGATTCACCGCGTAAAATTAAAAAAGTTAAATAAATAAGTGAATCATCTCTACATATAAGGAATGATTTATGGAAGCGAGAGTAGTCACAAAAGAGCCTATCATAGAGGATTCTGTTTCAGAAAAGTTTTTATCAGAATTTTTTAACATTCTGATTATTATAGATGTTCACCTCGATGAGTATAATGAAAAAATTCCCTCTCTCGTAATGTCTCAATCTAAAGAAGAAGATCAAATATTAAATGATTATATAAAAAATAATCTCAAGTATTTAAATGCTCTTTATGAATTAGCCAAGGAATTTTCTAACTATTTAATAGATCGCTGCACACCACCTGTAACCTCCGATGATAGCGCGTCCTCCACAGCAACACCTATAACCTCCGATAGTAGTGAAAATAGCTATTCAAAGAAAATATCCGATGAGGAAGAGATGCCCCCCGAGGTCGGCCTTGGCGATCTTCAAAAAGTAGCGGAAAATTATTTTAATCAAAAAAATTCGACTTGGTATCTTCTCTCTTTACCGTCTAATAATAGAATAGAAGCTATTTTAGCTTTTTTAACTCGCATAAAATATCATAACACTGAATTTTATGGTTCATTTAGTATTGTACCTAATATTATTAGCCTAATAAATACTGCTTATTTTAAAACAACACTTGAAAAAACTTTAGTGGCACATCCGGCCGATGCTAATAACAAATCTTATGTTGAGTATTACAAATTATCTGATGTATGCGCTCTCGAACCACGCACCATCAGACTAATGAAAGAAGCTTGCAGCAGCGAACCCTTAGAAAAAACCAAACAAACTCGTGCAGCATTACTTCATGCCAGCATCACTTGCAGAGATCAATGCTTAACTGAGATGAATCAAAAATTAACTGCTGCAAAAGAACAAAAAATTAAAACTTCATATACTCATGATGAAATAAGTCGATTAGAGCACATATATAAAAACCATGCAGACACTTCTATCAAAACGACGATTGATAAATATAAAATACTCAACGAGGAGTGTGATGCTTTTTTAAGTAACACACATTTGCGACCCTGGCAGCAAATACAAGTATTCAAAAAAACACATCAAAAAAATCTGCCTGCATTACAAAAACATATTGTGGATGAAAAAATAAAAAATCACATAACAACGATAGACAAAATTCTAATAACAATCGCACATATTGTCACATTAGATTGGATGGCGATCCCTTCGATATGGAAAAAACTTCCTTCTCGTGAAGAAGCTTATCATAAAACCATTGAAGAGAACCTTAACCCTCTTCCTTCTTCTCGCCAAGTAGCAAATAGATAGCCCCATTTTTACCCCTCTCTTAATACTTCCTTAACCCTAAGGAAGTATTATTATTGATCAACTTACATAATATAACTATCACAAAACGAGTACCTTCTTTTATGCAGCAACGTTCGCCTTATGTTTTTGAAAAAATTAAAGAAAATCGCAGACAAGAACAGGCCTCGCATGATGCTCCCGTCTATATTGATGACTATATTGCGACAGCAACTGATCGTAAACTTTCTTATGGCGAACATGGTATAGAAGCGAAGGACGTACGAGCAAATCCAGAAGACCGACTTTTTTTACATATCGAATCACTCGCAAAATTTGTGAATCTTGCTCATGCAATAAATCACTGTGAATTAAAAATGTCGAGATATAAGGCCATTAAATCCATTGGAGAATCGACTGATCTCTTTGAAGAAAAATATCGTTGTGATGTAACATACGATCGTGATGTTGTTATCAGGAATGCTTACATCATCAAAGAAGATCATTTAAACCATATTTCACGTATTTCTTCACCGGAGTTTTCGTTATTCCCAGCTATCAAACCATTAACATTGGATGAATACAGTCAACTTGTCAGCAAAATAAATCAACTCGCCTCACAACTACTAGATAACGTGCATTTAGTGATTAGCTCACTCCCTGTCATTTCTCCTGACTCAAAAAGATTATTGAATATGAATTTGTATGTGCGATGCGGAAAAGAACCTGTTATTAACGAATTTAACAAAGCGAATGCATCTCGTATAGATAAAAAATATGACAACTTAATTAATTTTTCTCAGTTAAATAATGGAGCTAAAGTTTATTTAATGGCACTTCCCAATCCCAAAATAGGCGATAGTTACAAAAGATCAGATAAGCAACATTTATATTTATATAAAGGATCCAACCAAAAAGTTTTTTACTTCACAGAAAACAGCGACAAAAAGTACTATTTTGAAAAAAATGGAAAACTGTTAATACAATTTCCAGACGATGCAGAATTCAATTCATCAAGAGATAATCTTATTGAATATAAAAATGAATTAATCACATCGGCTATTTGTCGTCTCACAAAAAAACGAAAACATACGCGCGATGGTAACCATGATCACAAAAACAGTGTGTGTCCTTATATTGCAGACAGTAAAGGAAATATAATGAGTAGTCAAAGCGCTATCACCTGGGAAACGATAGGTGGTATTCGTTCAATTACATTTGTTGACACTTGTCGAGACTATCATTACGACCATTCACGTCAGTTATTATGTCATATGCTAGATGCTCCACTTAATAATTCTTATCTTATTCCCGACAATGTTGATCATTTACTCAGTTCAAATATTATTTCAAAAAATAACGCGCACAATATTTCACAACATCTCACGCATATTGATCCTAAATATACCCTAAAGAATAATAAAATAGTTGGCAAAATAGACCTCGATCCAAATATGCCTTTTATACAACATTATCTTGACTATAATAAAAACGAACCTCTATTAATTTTTCTGAATAATAATGGAAATGGTTTTAATGTAGATGATCCCATTTTTGGACACGACTACTACATCTATCCAATAGAAAGAAGAACCTTAGATCGCCTTTCAAAAACAGAATTTGCTTCTTCATTTAAATTACGAAATGAAAATGCTATTCAAATGATTGCGCGTGAATTAACAGGGACGAATGACGAACAAATTCATGCAGATGTTGAAGCTGCCTTTAATCGCTTGAAAGCTAAAAAAATTTCTACTCTACTTACGCGGAATATGGTGTTAAATAAATCAAATAAGGCAGATCAATTAATCAATTGCTTTATCATATTAAAAAAATTATCCCTATTAACAGACAAAAATATTCTACTTGTGTCTGAAGAAATTCATGAAAATACCCGTTCATGGCTAAATGTCTTTGAAAGATTTTTATCGCTACATAGCAAAAAAATTAAAGATATACCCTATTTCTTAGAACAATTTCTAACCCTTATACAAGCCATCTCTCGTCAAAGATTTCTTGATCATACCCATTTAATGATGCTTTTTTCTATGAAACCTCTAGATACGATAACGACAATTTGTTATTTACATCGATATACTCAAAGCAACAATTTAAATAAAATTATTTTCAGTAGTTTGTGTGAGTATGAGAATCCAAAACATCGATCTATCATGAATCAGTGTTTTAATGAATTAGATAATTATAATTTATTGACGGAAGCGAATTGTCAGTTATTAAAAAAAATTAACTTCAACATGAAAATAATTGATGAGTTACTTCAGTTAGAAAAAACATTATGCAAATTCATTGAAAACCATGAAATAAAATTAGACATATTAAAACAAACGTATTCTTCATCCAATCTTTTCAAAGAAGGCCCTCTTCGAGCACAATATGAGAATTACATTGCACTTGGCAATGCCATTAAAACAAGATTACACGCCTCTCATGACTCTCTTCCAGCCGATTTAGTGATGTTATTAGAAGAGGAACCTTGTAACGCTATCTATAACGCGCACAAAAATATTTTAATGATGATGAATCTTCTGACACCACCGGAACCAGAACCTAAACCAAATTCTCGACTTCATCTTTTCTAACAGAGCATACGACTATGCAACGACGACCAACATATTTTATTGAAAAAATTGAAGGAACATTTGGGCAAAAACAAGAAGACATGAATGCGCGCATCTACATTGATGACTATATTGCGACGGCCGTCGAGCATGATTTATCCTATGGCGAATATTTCG
>JABDCN010000055.1:3800-5757 GCA_013288125.1 Gammaproteobacteria bacterium | reverse complement strand
ATTAAAGATAAAAGTGAATGTTTTAATACCGCGCGTATTGAAGCGTTAGAATTAGATAATTTAATGGCAACCGCTGTTGCTACGGCTTTTTGTGCAGATGCGCGAACAGAGAGTCGAGGTGCGCATGCACGTTCTGATTATCCTGAACGTGATGATGCACATTGGTTGAAACATTCTTTGATTTTTAATGATGGCAAAATTTCTTTTCGTGCAGTTAATAGAAAACCTGAGCACATGCCGCCAATTGAATTGAGTAGTAGAGAAGAACAACCGCAAGAATAATCATGAGGGCTATATTATGCGTTTTTCAATTTATCGTTTTAATCCCGAGACTGATGAAAAGCCATACATGCAAGAATTTACAATTGATGTGAAAGAACATAATTGCATCATGGTGCTCGATGTTTTGTTGTTAATTAAAAATAAATTTGATGAGACATTAACATTAAGACGTTCATGCCGCGAAGGGGTGTGTGGTTCAGATGGTATGAATATTAATGGTAAAAATCGTCTTGCATGTACAACACATCTTTCTGCTTTAGCAGAACCTATCGTGATTCGTCCTTTACCGGGATTGCCCGTGATTCGTGATTTAGTTGTTGATATGACGCAATTCTATGCGCAATACGAAAAAGCAAAACCTTATTTACAAAATGATGAACCAGCGCCCGCAACAGAACGTTTACAATCACCTGAAGATCGCGCGAAACTCGATGGGTTGTATGAATGTATTTTATGCGCGTGTTGCACGACTTCGTGTCCTTCATTTTGGTGGAACCCAGATAAATATATGGGCCCGGCTGCTTTGTTGCAATCTTATCGTTTTATTGCAGATAGTCGCGATACACATAAAGCAGAAAGATTAGCTGATTTAACTGATCCATTTAGTGTGTTTCGTTGTCGTGGGATTATGAATTGTGTTGATGTTTGTCCTAAAGATTTAAATCCTTTAGAGGCGATTAACAATATTAAAGAAGAAATGTTGGAAGAATCAGTGTGATGATTTACTCAGGCTCGTACTGCGGCTTGTCAATATGCACCAACCTGTCGTCCCGCGGCTTGTCCGCGGGATCCAGAGAAAATACGCGAATTCTGATGATTGTTTCTAGATCCCGCGGACAAGCCGCGGGACGACGACAGAGACAACATTGGTATAACTTTAACGAGAATTAACATGGCGACACAACAAGTTTCTATGCAAGACTTATGGCAAGATTCTTATCTCGAAGCGGGAAATGAAGGTTATTTAGAAAATCTTTACGAAGCTTATTTGCAAAATCCAGAAAGTGTTACGCCAGAATGGCGGCAATATTTTGATAGACTTTTACAAACAACAGCGAGTTTAACACCGGATGTTTCTCATGAGGCAATTCGCGAAACATTTTTACATCTCGCTAAAGAAAATAAACGAGGTATTAACGCGCCTGTTGTAGAAACATATCATAATGAACAACAAGAGCATATCATCGAATTAATTGGTGCTTATCGTCGTTTAGGTCATTTGCAAGCAACAACAGATCCCTTGAAATTAACAGAACCTGTTTATAATCCATTATTAGAATTAACTTATTATGGCTTTTCTGAAAAAGATTTGAATACCGAATTTAATCTCGGCACTTTTCTCGGATTAAATAAATCCAATGCAACATTAAATGAATTACATCAAGCATTGCGAAAAATATATTGTCACACCATTGGTTTTGAATACATGCATATTAATCGCACGGATGAAGTGACGTGGATACAAACTCGCATTGAACAAGCTTGGTCTCACTTTAAACTTACGCCAGAAGAAAAAAAATATATTCTTGATCGTTTAGTGGTTGCTGATGGGTTAGAAAAATATCTTGGATTTAAGTATGTCGGGCAAAAACGATTTTCATTAGAAGGAGGGGACGCTTTAATTCCTTTTTTAAATACGATTGTCAATCGCAGCGCACAAGGCGGTGTAAAAGAA
>JABDCN010000055.1:0-3783 GCA_013288125.1 Gammaproteobacteria bacterium | reverse complement strand
GTTGTTGGTAAAGCACCCAAAGCTATTTTTGCTGCATTTGAAGGCGCGGGTGTTTCTCAAACGCATTCTGGTGATGTGAAATATCATTTAGGATATTCCTCTAATGTGAAAACACCTTATGGTTCTATGCATATTGCATTAGCTTTTAATCCTTCGCATTTAGAAATTGTTTCTCCTGTTGCACAAGGGTCTGTTCGTGCAAGACAAAGACGTCGTCGCGACACTGGCAAATGTCAAGTATTACCCATACAAATTCATGGAGATGCTGCTTTTGCTGGACAAGGTGTGGTGATGGAAACATTTAATATGTCACAAGCACGTTGGTTTACGGTTGGTGGTTCCATTCATATTGTTATTAATAATCAAATTGGATTTACAACGAGTGATCCGCAAGATGCACGTTCTACGATGTATTGTACGGATGTTGCTAAAATGGTTGAGCCGCCTATTTTGCATGTGAATGCAGATGATCCTGAAGCAGTGTATTTTGCAGCACAATTTGCAATTGATTATCGTACGACTTTCAAACGTGATGTGGTGATTGATTTGGTTTGTTATCGACGTCATGGTCATAATGAAGCAGATGAGCCTTCTGCGACACAACCTGTGATGTATAAAGTGATTAAATCGATGCCGCCTTTATGTGTCACTTATGCAGAACAATTACAGCAAGAAGGTATTATTGATTCGAATGTAGAAAAAAAATTAGAAGATGATTATCGCAATGCGCTTGATGTTGGTAAGGCAGTCATTGATGTGATGAGTGATGAATCTTATGAATACAATGTTAATTGGGAAGCTTTTGCTGATCATCATTGGGATGAAAAATGTAAAACGGCTGTTCCATTAAAACAGTTGAAAGAACTCGCGCATAAATTAGAAGCGTTGCCAGAAGGTTTTATTTTGCAACCACAAGTGAAAAAAATATTAGAAGCAAGACAAAAAATGACTGAAGGTGAAGTGCCATTGAATTGGGGTTATGCTGAAACATTGGCTTATGCCACGTTACTCGATGAAGGTTTTCCTATTCGTTTATGCGGACAAGATTCTGCACGTGGTACGTTTGCACATCGCCATGCTGTGCTGCATGATCAAAATACGAATCAACTTTATATTCCTCTTAGTCATATTTCAGATAAACAAGCGCAAATTAATATTGTTGATTCTCTTTTGTCAGAAGAAGCTGTGTTGGCATTTGAATATGGTTATGCGACAGCAGAACCCAATTTTCTTGTGATTTGGGAAGCGCAATTTGGTGATTTTGCCAATGGCGCACAAGTGGTGATTGATCAATTTATTAGTTCGGGCGAACAAAAGTGGGGAAGATTATGCGGCTTAGTGATGTTGTTGCCGCATGGTTATGAAGGTCAAGGACCAGAGCATTCTTCAGCACGATTAGAGCGATATCTTCAATTATGTGCACAAGATAATATGCAAGTGTGTGTACCAACGACACCTGCTCAAATTTTTCATTTGCTGCGTCGTCAAATGCTGCGTCCTTATCGAAAACCATTGATTGTGATGTCACCAAAAAGTATGCTGCGATCACCTCTCGCTATTTCATCATTAGATGAATTAGCCAATGGAGAATTTCAAGTGGTAGTGCCTGAGATTGATAATATTTCTGCTGCAAAGGTAGAAAAAATTGTATTTTGTGCGGGCAAAGTATATTATGATTTACTTGAATATAGACGTAATAATAAATTAAATCACTGTGCCATTATTAGAATTGAACAGCTTTATCCTTTCCCTGAAAAACAATGTAAAGCTATTTTTGAAACCTATACAAAAGCAAAAACAGTGGTATGGTGTCAGGAAGAACCGCAAAATCAAGGTGCATGGATAAATATTTCACCATGTCTAACTGCTTTATTGAATAAAAATCAAACGCTGTCTTATGCGGGTAGGGCTTCATCAGCATCGCCAGCTGTTGGTTATCATGCTGTGCATGAAAAAGAGCAAGAAGAATTAGTTATTCAAGCATTAAGTGCGGTATAGCGTGCGAGGCACGTCTTCAAGCATGAACAGTAAACAAGGAAAAATAATATGACCATAGAAGTTAAAGTTCCATTACTACCCGAATCCATTGCGGATGCGACTGTTGCGGTTTGGCATAAAAAAGCAGGGGACACTATTAGTCGAAATGAAAATATTGTCGACTTGGAAACAGATAAAGTAATGCTTGAAGTTCCTGCGCCAGCTGATGGTGTTATCAAAGAAATTAAGAAAGATAAAGGTAGTACGGTACATGCGCAGGAAGTGCTTGCTATTATTGAAGAAGCGAAAGCAGGCACACAACCGAGTAAAGCAGCTGAAGCCACCGCTAAACAAGCAGCGACACCACCTAAAACGACAGAAGCTAAGCAACAGCAAGCTCCTCAGCAAAGAACACAACCCAGTCAGCAAACACTAGCTCAGCAAAAAACACAGCAGGCAACTCAGCAAATAACACCGCAAACAACCCAGCAAACAAGTAAAACACAGGCTAATTTAGGGCCTGCCGCGCGCCGTGCAGCAGCAGAACATGGTGGTGATGTATTACAAGCTTATCATCCATCAACACCTGACATGACTGGTGCGCGCCCAGAACAACGCGTTCCCATGACACGCATGCGAGCACGTATTGCAGAGCGCTTGCTTGAAGTTAAACAAAACACAGCGATGTTGACTACATTCAATGAAGTCAATATGGCGCCCATCATGGAAATCCGCCAACGTTATCGCGATAAATTTGAAAAAAAATATAAAACACGGTTAGGACTGATGTCATTCTTTGTGCGTGCTTCGGTTGAAGCCTTAAAACGTTTTCCGACGGTGAATGCTTCTATCGATGGCAATGATATTGTTTATCATGGTTATTTCGATGTTGGCGTGGCTGTTTCGACGGACCGTGGTTTAGTGGTTCCTGTTTTGCGTGATGCAGATCAAATGAATATGGCTGATATTGAAATGGCCATTGCTGATGCAGCAGAAAAGGCACGTGACGGCAAATTAACGTTGGAAGAAATGCAAGGCGGTACATTCACGATTACTAACGGTGGTGTTTTTGGTTCTTTGCTAGCAACCCCTATTTTAAATGCACCTCAATGTGCGATTTTGGGGATGCATAAAATTGAAGAACGCCCTGTTGTAGAAAATGGTCAAATTGTCATAAGACCGATGATGTATGTTGCTTTATCTTATGATCATCGTTTAATAGATGGTAAAGAATCAGTGACTTTCCTTGTGACAATTAAAGAATTACTTGAAGATCCCACGCGACTCTTATTGGAAATATAAAAATGAATCTCCATGAATATCAAGCAAAACAATTATTAACTGAATATGGATTACCCGTTTCTCAGGGCAAGGTTGCTGCAACGGCAGAAGAAGCTGTCCATATCGCGAGTATCATGGCGACACCGCGCTGGGTCGTGAAAGCGCAAGTACATGCAGGTGGCCGTGGGAAAGCAGGTGGTGTCAAGCTCGTATCCAGTAAAGAAGAAGTGGCGGAAGTTGCTCGTTCTTTGTTAGGCACACGTTTAGTGACTTATCAAACGACGGCAGAAGGCCAGCCTGTTAATCAAGTATTGATTGAAGAACCCTGTGACATTCAAAAAGAATTATATTTGGGTGCGGTGATTGATCGTTCTAAACAACGTGTTGTGTTTATGGCATCAACAGAAGGTGGTGTTGAAATTGAAAAAGTGGCGGAGAAAACACCTGAAAAAATTCTGACAATTACGGTTGATCCTTTGGTGAATGTACAACCTTATCAAGGGCGTCAATTGGCTTATGCTTTAG
>JABDCN010000054.1 GCA_013288125.1 Gammaproteobacteria bacterium | reverse complement strand
CTTTTTCATGCAGAATATAAAGATTTTCAACTAAGTTATTATCTTCAGTATAAAGTAAATTTAGTAATTCTTTGCCCAATTTTAGTTTGTTATATCTTAATTCTGGTCCGCCTATATCTGGTGCCCTCGATTTTAATCTGTTAATCAAATATCGCTTAGTAGCGTCTATCTCCACCTGACGATCATTATACTGTGAGAATAAATTATCTTGAGGCAGATAGTTTCTGAAATCGATTTCGAATGTTTGTGTTGGCTCCGGCTTATAAATGCCTATTCTTTGCAAGATACTGTTATGTGAAGATAAGCTCACGGTATACTTCAAATCATCTTTTTCTACCGTCAGAAAATTTTTTAATCCACTTATAGTCATAATAATCATTTCTAATTTCCTCGAAATATACATTTATATTTCGTAAGTTAATTTATTTCTTAAAATAAGATAATATAGTAATCTTATAATTGACTATTTCTGGAATTAAAATAATACAATGACTAAGTTCGCTCAGCCTGGCGCTCACTTTTCCAATGATGCGCAGCGAAGTATGTGATCAATAAACAATTTTATTTTTCTCGGTTGATAATGCAATTTTTGATAATAAATATATAAATTATCGGATTTGCCATACCATTTTTGTAAAATGGGTTTCAGCATATTTTTTTCAACCCATTCTTTTGCCATGAAATCAGGAGCCTTTATAAGGCCCACATGTGAAAGTGCTGCGGTAAATAAACCAACGCCTGTATCAGCTGAATAATTTCCTTGCACATATTGCTGACCATCAGAAAATGTCCAATAAGGTTCTTCTCTAAAAAGAAGGCAATTATGATTTTTTAAATCAGCAGGCGTTTTTATTTTCGGATGTGTTTTTAAATACTGAGGTGAAGCGTATAAACCATATTTAAAACGCAGAATGCGTTTGGCAATCGTATTTTCTGTATCCAAAATATATCTATCCACACCAATTAAAATATCTATATTTTGTTGGGATAAACTGACAGAACTGGTGATCAACCGCGTATTCAATTGAATAGATGGATAACCATTTAAAAATTCAATTAGCCATTGCATGATGGGGTTGATGTTAAGCAAATTAGCAGGCGCTGCAATATTTATTTTTCCCTGCGGATTTTGCATTTTATCAATTAACGTTTTTTGTAAATCATCCCATTCTTTCAATAAAAGCGACGTGCGTTGGAATAAATACTCTCCTTCTTCGGTTAAGGTAACTTTTCTTGTTGTTCGGATCAACAATACTACTTTTAAACGATGCTCTAACCATTGAATGAGTTTTGTGATTTTCGATGGAGTTAAATCAAGCTGATTGGCTGCTCGCACAAAACTTTTTTGCTCGACGACCTGCACGAATGCTTGTAATGCTTCAAACCATTGCATTATTTCAATTCCAGAAATAGTGAATTATCAAATTACTGTATTATTTTAGTTGTAGAAATAAATTAACTTATGCATCTTCTAAAAACCACATATTTTTAAATATGTCTGATTAATAAATGATCAACCATTAACAATAAATGTCTGAATATCATTATCGGAGTCACATGAATAAGAAAATCATTATTACGCTTCTTACTAGCATCATAGGCTTAAGTTCCATCATGACAGCAGATGGTGCAGTTACTGAAACAAAGCAAGTTAATGGTGTTGTATTGCAAAAAATTAGGGTGCCTAAAACACACTATGAGCTTGGGATGGAAACAGCAGACTACCCACCTAATACAGCTAAGAATTCCCACATGCATTCTGGAGTAACGCTAGTATATGTACTTGAAGGCGAAATAGTTCTGAACATGGAAGGACAACCTGCAAAAACGTTTAAGGCGGGTGAGAGTTTTCCGTATCCAGCTTATGCAGTTCACGAAACCAAATCGGGTCCCAAAGGTGCCAAAGTCCTCGCCACTTGGGTGGGGGAACAGGGAAAGCCGATATCGCTGCCAGCTCCATCAAACTCTTATGCAATTTCAAATAAAAAAATAAATGATTTAGCGCATGCATTTATGCAAGAAAACAAAGTTGAAGGAATGTCTATAGCTGTTATAAATAAAGATAAAACACGCATTTTTAATTATGGTTTTGCCAATAAATTAAAAAATATTCCCACGACAAGTAATACCATCTACACGATTGCTTCCTTTACAAAAACATTTACAGCAACGTTGGCTGCAATTGCTTCTGTGGATGAAAAATTAAATTTAGATGCCCCCTTTATTAAATATTATCCAGAATTAAAAAATGAAAATAATTTAAATAAAATCACGACAAATGAACTTCTTGCGCATGTGTCTTCATTTCCATTTGACTTTGAGCCACGACCAACAACCTATCCAGCGCTTGTGAATAGTTTAAATCAATTCAGATCCCAAAGAGCGCCTGGAAGCGAATACAGTTACTCGAATGCTGGCATTGGAACAGTAGGTTATGTTTTACAAAATATCTACGCTAAAAATTATCAAGAAATTTTAGCGGATAAAATTTTAAAACCATTAAATATGAATTCGACCTATTTACATGTGCCGATGGAAAAAGAAAAATACATTGCTGTGGGCCATGATCAAAACAACAAAATTGTACCCTACACCAAAAATATTGAAGTATGGTTTGCTGCTGCATCGCTTAAATCAACTATTTCTGATATGGCAAAGTATTTGAATGCTCATATCAATTATTCTTCTATTAATGATAAAAATCTTTCTAAGGCTATTTCATTGGTACATGAAAATAAATATTGTTTTGTGGATAAAATTTCTTGCGAGCAACTTGCGTGGCAAGCGCATGTTATTTCCCAATTAAACAAATCAACTGGCGATTCATACTTCATTAATTACGACAAAGATGGCAATCCCCTATTTGATACTAAAAAAATAATAGAAAATAAAGCTTTTGCAGATAATAGAATATTTATAGAGAAAACCGCTAGCGGCTATGGAATGTCAAGCTATATGGTTTATATTCCAGATCAAAAAACAGGTGTAGTGATTCTATTAAATAAGTCCATTGGCGACGAAAGAATTAAACTTGGACGCGATATTTTAAAACGGTAAACGGTCGTCAAAAACGAGGTCAAGTTTGGACGTGACATACCCTATCAATTGCCCAGACTTGATCCCCTTTTTTTAGATGGTGTTCATGACAACTTGTCTCAACGCTCTTAACGCTCAATTAGGAAATAAACGCGCCAAATATTTTTGCGCAGAATCTGCCAATAAATCTCTATACATACGTTTACTGTCATTTAAAGCAACTTGGCCTAAGGTTGTGTCTAAACTCACGCGCGCTAGAAGATCCCGTGCATCTTCTTCAGAAGTCAAGTTTTCACCATAAATTAAATTTTCGCTATCGATCGGCTTTTTCAAATATTTTGAAAAAAATTCGGCTACAAGATTATGTTCTCTCGGCATATGTAAACCGACGACAATCACTCTTAATTTTTTCCAATCATCTGCCGGGATTTTTTTACGCCAAACGTTCATTTCTTGGTTGAGAAGATTTATCTGTGCGATGGCAGCTCCATTAACATTTTTCCATATAAGCGGGTTAGTTTTTTCAAAGTAGGCATGAAATTGCTGAGAATTTATTTTTCCATTATGGATACTGTCATCAATAAAAGATAACGACAGATTAACGATTTGTTTTTGCGTTGCACGCTGTTCTGCCGTTAATTTTAGCGAGTCAATCACGTTTCCAGCGGCAACAACTTTTTCACGATACGCGGTTAACTTGCCTAACGTAGAACTATCGGGAGAATTACATAACGAAAATATTCCCAGTACAATTTGGGCATACGTTTTTAATTCAGTATATTCATCAGGAACGATTTTAACTTGCTCTTCATGCTTATTATAATAAAGCGTCATATGGTCTTTTAGGGTAACGATCACAGGGCTGGGTGAATCCATTATTATTTTTTTTGCGTTTCCATAAGCCTCTAAGGACGCATCATTCAGTGTGAGCAATACTGTGCTTGGATTGGTTTGCTGAAATGCGAAGGCGGTGCTCGTGTAAAGTAGTATAAAGAAAATAAATAAACGATACATTCTAGTCATAAGCAATCCTTGCTTTATTTAATTAAAATAACATGAATAACCAGAGTTATCCTCCCAAATTCATCGTCAAATGGCAACAATTGATTTAATCCCTATCAACTTCTTTCTTGGAATAAAAACAGGGTTAAGTCTGGACGTGACATACCATATCAACTGCCCAGACTTAACCCCTTTTATTGTAAACACCGCCACTTTCAGGTAACTTGTTTTTCTCGGTATGACAAGCGGCAAGAAATATACCACCACTCAACTAACTTTCACCAAAAGGATCTTGATGAAAAAGTTAATCACACTGGCAGCCATAGGCCTGTATGGAATAGCAACTTCGGTATTCGCTGCAGAACCAACACCTATAATTTCTCATGGTTTTTATGCCGGTATCGGCGGCGGCTGGAATACAATTGATGAAACTTACGCTTCAACTTTGTTTACCTCCACCCATAAAAGTGCGCATGATAATTATAATGTGAGCTCTAATCGTTTAGCCCCTCTTATCCAACTTGGTTATTGGCGGCCTTTTAATGAAACATGGTTATGGGGTGTTACTGCTCAATGGGAATATTTAGGCTATCAAACGGCAAATGTTAATAGTAGCCGGGGACAATATATTCAAAATGCTTCTTTCTCCAGTATTAATTTCTTTGGCCCGGATGTGTTGAGAGATTTTACTTCGCAAACTAATATTAATAATGAAGTTCTATTGTTGTTTTATCTTGGTATGCAGATGCAACAAAGTTATGTCTATCTAGGTCTTGGCCCAGCGTTATTTACTGCTTCAAACAATATATATGTTTCATCAGTGCACACGCCCCATGGCGGCAGCAATCTTGTTTCCACTTCTGTTGGCGCCAATAACACTTTATGGGGCGGCGCCGCTCAAGTTGGCTTTAATTTATATTTAAATCCCATTTGGTTTTTAAACTTCAGTTATACTTACTTAAAATCAACAACAGGCAGCTTCAACAACTCCGCCAATGCAACAAAATTAAATGGAGGTAGCGCAGGACCTACTACATTAAATTTAAACCGTGCTATCCGTTGGTCTACACAAGAAGTGACGCTCTCCATTAATAAAGTATTCTAGAAGAAGGATCAAGTCCGGAGAATTGATGATAGCAATTATCTGAACTTGATCCTTTTTTCTTTTGCTATATGATGTGAATTTACTTCATATCATGGAGGATGTTATTATGCAGCTAAAGAAACAACCCATTTTATCTTCCCTTTCCATTCTAGTCTCTAGCGTATCAATTACCTTTTTGTCAGGTAGCTCTGTCGCTATGACACAAGTCGACAACTCTCCTAAATGGACTGGCTTTTATGTAGGTGCAGGCGCTGGTATGGGGGCTTGGACTGCAGATAGTAATGTTACAGAACTGGGACATGCAGTAACTGCTACGCAAAAGCAAGGCGGCGATGGTGGTTTTTTTACGTTAACTGCTGGCTATGATTATCTTTTCTCATGTCCTTTTCTTGTCGGTGCTTTTATTGATGGCGATCTAGGTCATTTAACTGGTAATAGCACGATACCTGGATTCGTAGGTAATCAGTCTGAAACTGGAAGTTGGGGGCTTGGTATACGCTTTGGTGGGCTGATCAACCCCACCATTCTACCTTACCTAACGGCTGGCGCATCACGAGCCTATTTTAATCGTGTGAACTATAACATTGCTATACCAAAAGAACCGTTCTCAGGGGTAACAAGTCCTGCACTTACATCTGATGGATATTTTCTGGGAGCAGGGTTAG
>JABDCN010000053.1:1989-6093 GCA_013288125.1 Gammaproteobacteria bacterium | reverse complement strand
CTCGGTGTTCCAACTCAGGAACATAACAAAAATGAACTTTATGACAAGCAATATAAATATTACACTTGGGGATATGAAAAAAGTGAGTTTAATATTCAAATGCATCGATTTGATAAAGATGCTCCTTTCCCAGAAATCATAAAAAAATATCCGCATGTTGCTTTTACTGTTCCTGATCTTAAAAAGGCAATCAAAGGGCGAAAAGTAGTGTGGGGACCGATTGAGTCTAAGCCAGGTATTTATGTTGCCATGATTGAAGACCCTGCTACTGGCATGCCTGTTGAATTACTTCAAACAAAATTAACAAAAAAGGGAATGATAAAATTACATAAAATGCTTATTAAAAAATAAATTTAAATGAACTGGTCGATTAGCGCCTTGCAAATAACATCTTCAAGCGTACGATTAAAAATCATATGTCCCATTCCAGGAATAATCAGCATGGTTGAATGAGGCGCTATTTTTTGTGTTTCAATCGCAGCATGAACAGGAATTAAAGGATCGACTTCACCATGAATAAATAATCCAGGCACGGTTATTTGTTTAATTTTATCACTTAAATCAATATAATTTTTTTGGCACCAAATATGATGCCAAGCAACTCCAACCGGATGTTTTGATCGAACATATAAATCTTTCGTATATTTTTTTGCAAGTTCTTCGTCAACTTCATAAGTTCCATTCAGCACTTTCCATGACCGCATAAAACCACTGAGATCATGATCGAAATGTTGTGTGGGTTTATTTTGCATTAAAATATCCATGATTTCTTTCGATGGTTGACCTGTTGTTCCGCATGTTGCAATTGATATAGAAGTATAGGAATGAATGCGTTGCGGATAAGTATACGCTATCCACTGCGCAATCATACCGCCCATCGAATGACCCACGATATGCGCTTGATGAATACCATAAGCATCTAAAATGTTGATGACGTCGTTTGCGAGGTCTTCTATCGTATAAGGATTCTTTTCCCAATCGACCGCGTCAGATAAACCTTGATCACGATGATCAAATCGTATGACTGAATAGCCGGCATTGACTAATGTTTCGCAAAATTCATTTGTCCAAAACATCGCGGATGCACCAGCACCAGAAATTAATAAACAAACTGAATGCGTTGAATTGTTGGAAAGCATTTCTGTCCAGAGAGTTAAATGATCCGATGAAACGATTTTTATGTTTGATTGCATAGGGTTATTTTCATGTTCCTTGATGGCTATTTATTTGAATTATCTAGAAAAGAATGGGAATTATTGAAGTCGAAATTTTCGACTTCAATCAAGAAAAACAAATAATTCTCACTATTTCCCCGCATAATTCCCTCGGCATTGCATGCCCCATTTTTTCAATGATTTCTAAATGACTTCCCACAACACAAGATGCCAAATGTTTTGCATGTTCTACAGAAAATAAAGGATCAGCATCACCATGTATCACCAACAAAGGACATTGTAATTGTTTTAATTTTTCTGTGCGCGATTTTTCAGAAGCCATCGCCAACATCAATCGTTTGAATCCGTCAGGATGATTGGCGCGTTCATAACTTTTAATCATTTGATTTCTTATTTCTTCTTCATGAAAAAAATAAGGATTATATAATTTAAATAAAATTATTGATTGACTGCTGTCATAAAATGAGAAAAATAAGCAAGCACTTCAGGTTTGGCGGGCGGCAATGTCGATTCACCAGAAGTGGTTGCCATACAAATTAATCTTAAGACACGATCAGGAAAATTGATCGCAACATATTGCGCAATAATACCACCCATTGATCCACCAAAAATATGCGCTTTTTTAATATGCAAATCATCCATTAATATCACCACATCTTGTGCCATGTCTTCCAATGTGTAAGGCCCATCATATGAACGTGACAAACCAGAATCTCGATTATCAAATGTCAGTACATAAAATCCATTTTTTACCAAACCGTTAATGAATATTTCTGGCCAATCAATTAATTGACCGCCAATACCTGTAATTAAAATAAGACAAGGATTGTCTGGATTACCATACAATTCATAACACATTTGATGCGGACTAATCACGATGACATCTCCATCAACTTAATCGCCTCTTTCAAGAAAACAAATCCACATTCCTGTTGCGTCATGGGATCAGCCAAATTCACTTTACCTTGTTGAATACCCTGCATCAATTCAACGAAAGAAGGTAATGATAATAATTTTTCATGTGACAAAGCAGGTGTGTTTTTACCTAACATCGCAGGAAATGCGAGAAAAACAATACCATAATAAATATAAGTAAACATTTTCATAAAAAATAATCGAGATAATTCATTCTCTGTTGGACTACGATCAAAATAATAATAAACAAATTGCTGACTTAAACATTCATCTCGAAAATAAAAAAATATTTGACAACAAGCCAAATCAAAATAAAAATTTTGAGGCATACTCCCTAACCAATCAACAAAATAAATATGTGCTCCATCAAATAAAATATTACTCGGATTCAAATCCGTATGCGAAGGTTTAACATCATTTGGATCTAATATAATTTCCTTTATTTTATTTATATATTGAATACAATCATTTACTATTTTTTCTTGCTTAATTTCTGCAGATATCTTACTCGATAAGAAATTAAACATATCTAATAATGACATTTCTGATTGAAAATTTTTCAATTCATGTAACTGACGAACTGTGCCAGCAAAGGCCTTCATGAATTTGTCATCATTCACTTGAAATGGCACAGGCTTGATAAATGCCATGATGACAACACCAGCTTCTGCATTCGTATAATTCACTTGCGGCGCAATACCTGCATCAGAAACAATTTTCAAATTATGATAGCAACGCGAAAGATTAAATTTTTTACGTTCAATATTATCTAATTTAATTGCATATTCTTTATTATTTACAATAATTTTATAAATACTAGCGTCAGACATCCCGCCTGTCATTAAACTAACGAGTTCCCATTGTTGAGTGTGTAATCCTGCTTGTATCGCATCAGACATTCTTTGAAGATGGTCGGATTTTAATTCAGATTTATTCATATATCACCTATTTATTTGGTTTCTCATGCGCAAAATTATTTTATAATTCATTGATTATTATCATATTACTAAAGTTTATTGTATGTTTTCCCACTTTGACTATTTCCCACTTTATGTTATAATAAACACAGAATAATAGGAGGTCTATATTATGACTTTTAAAGCTTTAAGAAAAGTAAAACCCGATGCTAAAGGTCGGGTACTCTTAGGCACCAAACTAACACATGGTATTAGTAGTTATAGTGTCATTGAGGATCGCGCACGAGGAAGAATCATTCTAGAACCAAACGTCGAGATACCTGCAAAAGAACAATGGCTTTGGAGAAATAAGGCTGTACTAAACCAAGTTAAAAAAGGATTACAGGATTCCGCCTCAGGCAAAGTTAAATCGAGAGGCAGCTTCAGTAAGTTTGCGGATGATGAAGAATGACGTCTTCATTTAAACTGGTATTTTTTAAATACTCACAAATATTCATCACTTGAAGGAAAAAATGGCGAAGAAATATTTGAAGCATATGCTGAAAATAAGACGCCTGCTGCCTATAGAATATTTTGGCATTATGGCCCAAACAATAAAATGATCACTATTATTGCTATCACCCCTCACCCTTGACGGAAAGCTTATATTTATTTTTTATTATCCTTAAAAATTTGATATGTTGTTACTAATGAATCCAAGGAAGGTCGCCATTTATGAACTATCTGGTTAATCTTAAAGACGTCAACTTATCCCATCTCAGCATCGTTGGCGGCAAGAATGCCTCCACAGGAGAAATGATTCAGCATTTATTAAAAGAAGGTATTAATGTCCCCGGCGGTTTTGCAACCACTTCCGATGCCTATAAAAAATTTTTATCTTACCAAGATTTAGATAAAAAAATTTCAAGCACATTAAAAACACTTAACATTAATGATGTGAATGCATTGAATAAGGCAAGTGCACAAATACGGCGTTGGATCATCGCAACACCTTTCTTTGATGAATTTGAAAATGAAGTCGCAACAGCATTGGCGCATTATAATAAAGATAATAAGAACACTTTTGCCGTACGTTCTTCAGCAACAGCGGAAGATTT
>JABDCN010000053.1:0-1979 GCA_013288125.1 Gammaproteobacteria bacterium | reverse complement strand
CTTATCTCAATGTAAAAGGATTAAAAAATATTTTACAAGCCGTTAAATGTGTCTTTGCCTCACTTTTTACAAGCCGTGCAATCGATTATCGGCATCGTCAAAATTTAGACCATGCTGACTGTTCCATTTCTGTTGGTATTCAACCCATGGTAAGAAGTGACAAAGGTGCAAGCGGTGTAATGTTTACCTTAGATACTGAATCAGGGTTTGATAAAGTTATTTTAATCAACGCATCTTATGGATTAGGAGAAGCGCTCGTTCAAGGAAAAGTAAATCCAGATGAATTTTATGTTTATAAACCCACCTTAGAACAAAATAAATTTTCAATTTTGCAGCGTAAATTAGGCGATAAAATGTTTAAAATGATTTACGGACAATCGAAAAATCTGAACTCAACGATTAAAACAATTTCAACTTCTGAATCTGAACGTTTACATTTTTGTATTAACGACAACGATATTCACACGCTTGCACGTTACGCTTTATTAATTGAAAAACATTATGGAAGAGCCATGGATATCGAATGGGCGAAAGATGGCATGACAAATGAAATTTATATTCTACAAGCGAGACCTGAAACAGTAAAAAGCCGCGAGCAATATCAAGTCATTGAGCAATATAAACTAACTCAAAAAACAAAAGTGATTGTTCAAGGACTTAGCATAGGCCAACGCATAGGATCGGGCAAAGCGCGCATTATTTTAGATGTCAAAAAAATTCAAGAAGTGAAAGCAGGAGATGTGTTAGTCACTGATATGACTGATCCTGATTGGGAACCCATCATGAAAAAAGCATCTGCTATCGTCACCAATCGAGGCGGAAGAACTTGTCATGCTGCTATTATCGCACGTGAATTAGGCATACCCGCCGTCGTCGGTTGTGGTAATGCAACAAAAAAAATTAAAAATGGAGAGAAAATTACTGTATCTTGTGCAGAAGGTGAAACAGGATTTATTTATCCCGGCGAAATTCCCATTCAAATCAATAAAATTGAAATTAAAAAAATGCCAACACTGCCCATCAATCTTTGTCTCAATATTGGTAATCCTGACAAAGCTTTTACAGATCAATTTTTTCCTAACAATGGTGTTGGATTGGCACGTTTAGAATTCATTATCAGTAATATCGGGGTTCATCCGAATGCTGTTTTAAAACTGAAATCACTACCTTTAAAATTGCAACGCGAAGTTAATAAACGCTGCGCAGCTTATTCAAGTCCTGTTGAATATTACATCGAAAAATTACGTGAAGGTATCGCAAAAATTGCTGCTGCTTTCAATCCTAAACAAGTGATTTTTCGTTTTTCAGATTTTAAAACTAATGAATATGCAAATTTACTTGGCGGTGATTTATTTGAAATGCATGAAGAAAATCCTATGTTAGGCTTCCGCGGTGCTTCACGATATAAAGATGAAAGATTTCGTGATTGCTTTGAGCTTGAATGCATTGCTTTTAAACGTGTACGTGATGAAATGGGATTAACCAATGCGCAAGTGATGATTCCTTTTGTTCGAACTGTTCAAGAACTTAAAAATGTCATCGAATTAATGAGTCAATTTGGATTAACAAGAGGACAAAATCAATTAAAAATATTTATGATGTGTGAAGTGCCATCCAACGTTATTTTAGCAAAAGAATTTCTTCAGTATGTAGATGGTTATTCTATTGGGTCAAATGATTTAACTCAATTAGTGTTAGGATTAGATCGCGATTCAACTATTATCGCATCGATGTTTGATGAAAGAAATGAAGCGATCAAATTTTTATTACATCATGTCATTCATGTTTGTAAAAAAGAAAATAAATATATTGGGATATGCGGACAAGGGCCTTCTGATCATCCTGATTTTGCTGAATGGTTAATGAGAGAAGGTATTCACAATATGTCATTAAATGCGGACACCATTGTTGAAACATGGATGTTACTTGCCAAATATAACAGCGCAATAAATATCCATGAAAAAGTGCCTGAAGTCATG
>JABDCN010000052.1 GCA_013288125.1 Gammaproteobacteria bacterium | reverse complement strand
AAAATTTAGTCATTTATTAAGTGCATTTGTGCCGAGTTTAAAACATGTCAAAACGGTTGATCAATTACTTCAATCAAGATCTATTTCTTCCATTTATCCAGCAAAACACGATCAATTTGCCTTAATTCAATATACGTCAGGTAGTACAGCGGCACCAAAAGGTGTTGTCTTATCACATGATAATTTACTTTCTAATCTTCGTGCTTATAGCAAAGCGATCAAATTAAAACCTGATGATGTGGCGGTGAGTTGGTTGCCGCTTTATCATGACATGGGATTAATTGGCATGTGGTTAGGCAGTTTGTATTACGGTATTCCACTTGTTTTATTAACACCGTTTACTTTTTTAAATCGACCAGAACGATGGTTATGGGCCATTCATTATTATCGCGGCACATTATCTGGGGCACCTAATTTTGCTTATGAATTATGTATACGCAAAATAGATGCGCCTTTACTTGAAGGATTAGATTTAAGTTCATGGCGAACGGCTGCGAATGGCGCTGAAAAAATATATCCGCGTACACTAGAACAATTTGCAGATAAATTTGCACCTTATGGATTTAAACGTAAAACGTTTCTTCCTGTTTATGGATTAGCAGAATCGACGGTTGGTTTAGTTATTCCTGATGTTGATGAAGTATTTCATATTGATTATGTCGATCGCAAAAAATTTGAAGAAGAAACATTAGCTATTCCTGTTGAAAATAAACAAGGACTCGCTTTTGTTTCATGCGGTAAACCGATGGATGGACATGACGTTAGGATTGTTGATCAAGAAGGCGAACCATTACCAGAACGACATGTAGGTAGTTTGCAATTTCGTGGGCCTTCTAGCATGCAAGGTTATTATCGTAATCCAGAAGCAACGAAAGCGATTTATCATGATGGTTGGTGGGATTCTGGTGATTTGGCGTATCAAGCGAACGAAGAAATTTATATTACAGGTAGACGAAAAGATTTAATTATCAAAGCAGGACGTAATATTTATCCAGCAGAAATAGAAGAAATTGTCGGTGATATTCCTGATATCAGACAAGGCTGTGTTACTGCATTTAGTGTGACTGCAAATGAAGAAGTTGCGGAACAATTAATTGTTGTAGCAGAAACGCGAGAAACAAAACAATCAAAACGCAAAACATTAATTAATACCATTACAGAAGAAATTGCGGCACGATTAGATGTCACACCAGATCATGTTATTTTAGTTGCGCCTCATACCGTTCCTAAAACATCGAGTGGAAAATTACAACGCGCGGCATGTAAAAAAATGTATGAAGAAGGGAAACTCGGTAAAAAACAATCGCCTGTTTGGTTACAAATGATGAGATTGGCTTCGCAATCCATGATACGCAGTATGACAAAAATGGTGCCATGGGTAGCGAAAGTGATTTATACCACTTATGTTTTTCTTCTTTTATCTATCACCATTTGGCCTGTTTATTTTATCGTGCGATTTTATTCGAGAAAAATAGGAATTAGAGCGACACGCATTTGGGGAAGAATAGCGTTTGCTCTTGCTTTTTGTCCGATTAAAATAATCAATAAACAAAATCTTTATCATGATTTTCCTGTGATATATACCGCAAATCATGCGAGTTATATCGATGCCTTATTAATGATTGTCTTATTGCCGGAAGCAACACGTATTGTTGGTAAAAAAGAATTATTTACGACGCCTATTATTCGAACTTTTGTTAAAAAATTAGATTATATCAGTGTTGATAGAATGGACATTGCAAAAGGCATAGAAAATACGCGGCAAATGGAAGCAGTATTAAAGAAACAATTACCTGTCCTCATTTTTCCAGAAGGAACATTTAGTTACGCTGCGGGCTTACGTCCGTTTCGATTTGGGGGATTTAAAACAGCGGCTGAAACAAACACGCCCGTTTGTCCAATTGCTTTACAAGGCACGCGTTTGATTTTACGCGGAGATGAAAAACTAATGCGGCCAGGCAAAATCACTGTTACTATTTGTCCTTTGATAAAGCCAGCGGGTCAAGAATGGAGTGATGTTGCCGCATTACGCAATCGCGTTCGTGAGTGTATTGCAAAAGATTGTGGCGAACCTTCTCTTGATTTTATTGCGGCACAATCGGTTGCACCAAAGGAACATGCAAGAAATTAATCCTTCAATTAGCTTTACTAAACAAAAATCTCTTCCCGCATTAATCGCGTGGTGTTTGTATGATTGGGCTGGTGGTGCATTTGCCATTATTGTCATGACATTTATTTTTTCTACTTATTTCACGACAAAAGTAGCTGTTAATGAAATCACGGGTACGTATCAATGGGCAAATGCCACTTCAATTGCAGGTATTATTATTGCATTATGTAGTCCACTATGTGGTGCTATTGCAGATCATGGCGGTCATCATAAACGTTGGATGTTTGTTTTTACGTGGATTAGCATTATCAGTAGCGCGCTTTTGTGGTTTGCCTATCCCAATCCTCATTTTGTATTTTATACGCTAACTTGTTTTGTCATGGGAACCGTAGGATTAGAAATTGCATTAGTTTTTTATAATGCTTTTTTATCTTATTTAGCACCTAAAAATTATGTTGGTCGTATTTCAGGATGGGGCTGGGGTTGCGGTTATCTTGGCGGCATTGTGGCTTTATCAATCGCCTTATTTGTTTTTGTGAGAGGCAAGATCCCTGGACTTGATCCTTCAACTGCAGCGCAAATTCGTTTGTGCGGGCCTTTTGTTGCTGTTTGGTACGCAATTTTTTCTTTACCTTTTTTCTTTTTGGTTCCTGCCATTACAACAAAAGCTCATCCCATGAAAATGGCTATTAAACGTGGATGGCATGATTTAGTAAAAACATTAAAAAGAATGCCACAAGAACGCAATATTTTTCTTTATTTGTTTGCACACATGATTTATGCCGATGGATTAAACACACTATTCGCTTTTGGCGGTATTTATGCTGCAGGAACGTATGGTCTTTCTTTTCAAGAAGTTTTATTATTTGGTATCACCATGAATGTCACAGCAGGTATTGGTGCGATTTTATTTGCTTGGATAGATGATTATTTGGGTCCTCGATTAACGATTTTTGTCTCATTGTTTTTTTTAACGATATTAGGTATTCCCATTCTTTTTTTACATGACAAATATATTTTTTGGACATTCGCTTTGTTTTTAGCTATTTTTGTTGGCCCTGTGCAATCAGCTAGTCGATCATTGATGGTGAAATTAATTGCGCATAAAGAATCTGCGACAGAAATATTTGGTTTGTATGCGTTATCAGGTAAAATCACGGCATTTATTGGGCCTTGGTTGTTGGGTTTTATGACAATGACTTTTGGCAGCCAACGCGCAGGGATGGGTACGGTTTTAGTTTTTTTTGTTGTGGGTGGTATTTTATTGATACCAGTTCGAGTAGATTAGGAAAAATTTTTTTAGAGGCATAAAACATGAGCGATCACATACACGTAATCAGCGACGATTCATTTGAAAACGATGTCGTCAAATCAGACATTCCTGTTATTGTAGATTTTTGGGCGCCATGGTGCGGTCCTTGTAAAATGTTGGCGCCTATTCTTGAAGATCTTGCGCCGCAATACGCAGGCAAAGTGAAATTCGTTAAACTAGATGTGGACCAAAATCCGACAATGCCGCCTAAATTTGGCGTGCGTGGTATTCCAACCTTAATTTTGTTTCATCAAGGTCAAGTAAAAGGTACACACGTTGGTTTGCTTAATAAGGCTGATTTGACAAAATTTATTGATAGCCATATTTGATTTAAGAATCCATTAGTGGTATTGTTAAGGTTATAGGAAGCTTCTTTGCCCCTGCCGTTTATTCTTAAATTAACCTAACCGTTATCATTTTAAGGCTTGTGGCTTATATTGAAGCTCTTCTTCTGTGTCACTCCAACAAATAAACTAATCAATCTTATAGGGTTTAAATTAATATGTCTTCTTTTATGAATTTAACTGAGCTTAAGAAAAAAAACGCAGCGGAGTTGGTTACCTTAACTGAGCAATACGGGTTGGAAAACATGGCCCGTTCGCGTAAACAAGATATTATTTTTTCTATTTTAAAAGTACATGCAACACGTGGCGAAGATATTTATGGGGATGGGGTACTAGAAATTCTTCAAGACGGTTTTGGCTTTTTAAGATCAGCGGAAGGTTCTTATCTTGCGGGTCCCGATGATATCTATGTTTCACCTAGTCAAATTCGCCGATTTAATTTGAAAACGGGTGATACCATTTCTGGCAAAATACGTCCTCCCAAAGAAGGCGAACGTTATTTCGCTTTATTGAAAGTGGATACGATTAATTTCGAACCGCCGGAAAATGCAAAAAATAAAGTATCATTCGATAACTTAACACCGTTATTTGCTGATAAACGTTTGACAATGGAATGCGGTAATGGCAGCACAGAAGATGTGCTAGCGCGCATGATTGATTTAATTACGCCTTTTGGTAAAGGGCAACGTGGTTTGATTGTGTCTCCGCCTAAAGCAGGTAAAACGGTGATGTTGCAAAACATGGCACATTCTATCGCACAAAATCATCCAGAATGTTATCTCATCGTATTATTGATTGATGAGCGTCCTGAAGAAGTGACAGAAATGTCTCGCTCTGTGAAAGGAGAAGTGATTGCGAGTACCTTCGATGAGCCAGCTAATCGTCATGTTCAAGTGGCAGAAATGGTAATCGAAAAAGCAAAACGATTGGTTGAACATAAACGTGATGTGGTTATTTTACTTGATTCTATTACTCGATTAGCCCGTGCTTATAACACCGTTGTCCCAGCATCAGGCAAAGTGTTAACAGGCGGTGTGGATTCTAACGCATTGCAAAAACCCAAACGTTTTTTTGGCGCAGCACGAAATATTGAAGAAGGCGGTAGCTTAACCATCATTGCTACGGCATTAATTGAAACTGGTTCTAAAATGGACGATGTCATTTACGAAGAATTTAAAGGAACGGGCAATATGGAAATTCATTTGGACCGTCGTATTGCAGAAAGACGTATTTGGCCTGCGATTAATATTAATCGTAGTGGTACACGTCGTGATGAAAAAATTGTGCCTAAAGATGAATTACAAAGTATTTGGATTTTACGTAAATTGCTACAACCCATGGAAGAGAATGCAACTGAATTTCTCCTGGATAAAATGAGATCGACTAAAACAAATGATGAATTGTTTGTTGCGATGAAAAGATTGTAACAGACTGACGTTCCTGTATACCGGCTGAGATTTTAAAAATGCATTACTGGTTATTTAAATCAGAACCGACCTGTTTCAGTATCGATGACTTAAGCCGCCAGCCTAAGCAAATCATGCATTGGGATGGTGTGCGTAATTATCAAGTGCGTAATATGATGCGTGATGAAATCAAAAAAGGCGATCACCTCTTTTTCTATCATTCTAGTTGTTTGCCGCCTGGTATAGTTGGCATCGCTGAAGTGGTGAAAGAGGCTTATCCTGATTTTACTTCGTGGGATATTCAATCAGATCATTTTGATCCTAAAAGTACGCCGGAGAACCCGCGCTGGTTGATGGTTGACATTAAATTAGTGAAAAAATTTTCTCGATTAATTTCGTTAGAAGAAATTAAACATCATTCTAAACTTAAAAATATGCAAGTGACGCGCAAAGGTAATCGTCTTTCGATTACGCCTGTTACGCCAGCCGAATGGAAAGTTATTATGGAGATGAGTGCATAAATGCATGCTCGTCCGAGACTCAAGCGCTCAGTCATCGAATTATTACTTATGCTGCGTCATCGCGAAAATAATGTTTATTCTGATTTGCCTATAGAACTCATTCGTAAAATCGGAGGTTATGATATTGAAGGTGATCAGAGTGATTTTGAAGTAGGTCTAGGATATGTTGCTTATGGTGCGCTTAAAGAAATACGAGAATTATTAACAGATAAACCATTTTTGATATTTTTTAAAAATGGCGAGACTTTTTCTCCAGAAGGGAAATTATTAAAAAATAAAACGTTGTTAGGATGTGCAGTGGGTGCCTGTGATCCTGAGATTATCATAGAAATTAAAAGACGTTTTTATCAATTTAAAAATGGAGAAAAAGAATTGGAAAGGCAGCTTGCGCCTTATCGTTCGCATATTGCTGCTCTCAAGTATCAGCAAGCGGATATTAATTTAACGAATTTTTTTAATGTGCTTGAAGCAAGCAATAGTGATGATGTAGAAGCCGAGCTTGTTATAGGAGAAGCGTATGATTGGGATTATAAAAGCAGACTTCGTGATGAACTGAATGTATTTAAAAAAGAAATGTTTAAAGATGAGCGTCGTATTTTAGAATATCCTTGTGTTCATTCTAATTATAAAAACCTTGATTATGCTAAAGCGATGCTTCGTGAGAGAGCTCATCGTTTAACGATGAAAAAAACATGTTTAGCGTCTCAACAAATTATAGGATTAATACAGTTACTTGAATTGCCTGCTTATGAGAGATTTGTATTTGCGCGCGGACAATTTAAAGAAGCTATCGCAGGCGAAGAAATAGAAAGAGATAATCAATTTAAATATGCGGTGGGAGAATTTTCTCATTTTAATGCGGATTTATTTAGTCAACATGCTGGACTTGGCGTTGAACATTTCATTAATTTAGTAAAAGTTAGTGAAATATGGATGCCTTGTTACGCACGTATGACGGTCGCGGGTGAAGGCCCTTCTTTTTCAGAATTGATGACTTGCAAAAATGAAAGGGTTGAAAGATTGATGGATGCTCAGCAACTGGAGCAGGAAGATCAATATGATCAATCGTCTTATTTGAATTGGTGCGGGATATTTTAATTTGATAAAAATATTTTCACGGGGCGATAGTGGGAGTGGGAGCCATGTTCTCTGGAAGAAACGTACTCGTTTCATTTAATTCTTTAGGACGTGAAAACCAGCTTGCCCAACATGAACTTACTTTATGAATTGCACCTACTGTTACTGATGTAGCTGCACCACCAACTACACCACCGCCGGCGACATTAGCTGCTAGAAGGCCCAGCAAAATAGAATTACGTTGTTGAAATAATATGCCGGACGGGTCAGCAAGTGCCGTCGTCCAAAATAGAGCTTCATCGACACCAACACCAGCGCAAACCCCGATGTTACTTAATGTGCTAACAAAAGAAGTTAACTCACTTCTAAAGGTCCCGTATGCAGCAATACCACTCCATATAGAGCCAAATCCGCCGCCAACCAAGCCCATGCTAATGCCTGATGCCAGTGCGGTGACATAAAAACTATTTCCTGATGCGAAACTCACTGCTATGCAGACACCACTACCAAGCATAACAGCCAAACCGCTGCCTGTTACGCCACCGACAAAACCTGAGGTAAAAGCTGCTCCCATGACAGCGCTTAGTGATTGAGATGCGATGATGGGCGTTTCATTTTCTTCAGTATTTTCTTCAG
>JABDCN010000051.1 GCA_013288125.1 Gammaproteobacteria bacterium | reverse complement strand
ATCATGTTTTGACAGAGTGTCACTTGATTCCGAACTTTTTTTATTATTTCTTTCGTTTTCTTGTTCCGTCTTTATTTCACGACACGCATCTCCCTCAGGATCAACCATCATCCCTTTGATAAAAAATCTAAGAGATTCCTCAAGGTTCGCTAATCCTTTCATCCCCACCACGCCAGCAAAAATAAGAGGAGAAAAAGCCCCCATCACAGAAGAGAAAAACAGTGAACCCACAACGGCTCCAGTTATTGCAATAGCAGCAAACGTTTCAACCACTGCCCACACAATATTGCCTGTTTTCCTTTCACCATTTTCATCTAAATCAAGATTAGCGTGACGCCATTTTAAAATAGCCGTTACCACAGTCGAAGCTGCGACAATGGGGAATAAAATAAACTTCAGGAAGCTTTCAAGATACGCATGATTTTCTTCCGTGGTAAACATGGAAAAAATCGTCGTTAAGGCCATGCTGTCGATCCAGCCATTAACAGATGCAGCTAAGTCATTTTCAGCTATTTTATCATGGGGTGTTTCGTATTTTGGTGCTGACGGATTAGACATAATTCACCTCTCCTCATCGTCCCTGTGGGATTCTTAAAATTTTTGAAATCGAGAGGTGTATTATGCCAGATTTTTCATTTATCGCAACGCTCGAGCAGCCATTGAGGTCATGATATAAGACCAACCGACAAATAATAGGTCAATCCCAACAAACAACCCAATGAAAAACAATCCTGATTGCGGCCAGTTTGAGAGAATTAAAAAGCCAAGAATTGAGGCAACCAATCCACTGAGAGCTCCCCAACCCCATTTTGGAAACCGAGCAAATAAAGAGTAAATGATTCTAAAAACGCCAATTACTAAATAAAAAACACCTAAAACTAAGGTTAAGGAGAGAGAAGCTAAAACAGGATTATTAATGAGCATCACGCCAACAATGGCATATAAAATACCTAACACTAAGGCGAGTAAAAAGCGGCTCCATCGTTTCCACCAAAAGACAAAAGCATCAATGACCAAAATAACACCACCGATTAATAGCAAAGTCCCTAAAAATACAATGGAGATGATGGTGGTCATGGTGGTGGCGCCAATCGCAATAATACCGAGAATAACTAAAGCGATTCCCCAGAGTAAAAATTTTAGCCAGTGTTTTGAATAGGAAGATTGAATTGAGCTGATCTGCGTGTCCATAGTCAACATCCTTATTTAATTTAACATTCCGTTGCTGAGATTATTGTACACCTCAGCAGGAGAGCTGTCATTCTTACGAGGAGCTTACGAGGAGCATAAACAAAACGTTCCCTCCCCTCCAGCAAAGCTGGAGGGGAGGGTTAGGGAGGGGAGGTTGAGGCTAAACCCTCCTCTCCCTAACCCTCTCCTCCCATAAATGGGAGGAGAGGGAACAGTTTTGTTTATGCTCCTCGCAATAACAACCTTTGATACTTTCGCGGGCTTAACAATTGACCTTTAGGAATGACAGAGAATTTGGGGTCAGGCTTGCGTCATTGCATCATTGTCCTTCCAAGACACAAAGCAATGATGCAATGACGCAAGCCTGACCCCAAATTCACTCACGCCTATCGGGACCCATTGATTTGATGGGGCTGAGCGTAAGGGAGGGTTCCCGCCGCGCGCAGCTTGCGAGCACGGTGGGACACCCGAAGCGATGGGGCCCCATCATATCAATGGGGTGACTGGGATCAGTGAAGTGAAATTACGCTTCATTAGGACAAACAACCGATTGACCATTTAAATTTTCATGATCAACGTTAAAAGAAACGATCGGTTTTTTGTTTTCCCAATCAATTTTTATGACATAAAGACTATCAAAATCACCTTTTTTCCATTTTGGAATAAGATCAGGATCTTGATCTAATTCTTTCATAAGCAATCTAGCAATCTTAACAGCATGCTTATGTTCCCAAGTCACAAAAATAGTTGATCCGCGATAACTTTTTGATAATAACTCATTAACAATGCCGTGATGATCATCCACTTTGTAACTCGGATCAACGGGAAGTTGTAGAGAAATAGCAGTTGGTTCAATCGTTGCGATTGCGCGTAAATAGTGATTTTTCTCACCATTCTCTGGATTAGGTGCATAAATAAAATCTGGTCTACCAAACTTATGAACTAATACATGCGTTAACGATAAAGCACGATTAAATCCTTGACAATTAATTTGACCATTCTTAATTTTTGGTTTTTCACCATGTCGCATAATCACGATAGTTTCTATACCTGATGCTGCATAAACACAATGTGTAAACGTCGTAAAAAAAAGAAACATGGAAATAGCTAACAACACAATTTTTTTCATATAAAAAATATCCTTATATTAAAAGGTAATGAGAGATCAAGTTTCGATAGAAATAATATTATTTTGGCTGCTTAAAAGGAAGTGAAAGTGTAAAGACCGCCCCTTTTCCAAGCCCCTCGCTTTTGACTTGAATGTCCCCACCCAACTCATGCATGACAAGCGCACTGGTATGAAGTCCAAAACCATGCCCTGATTCTTTTGTGGTATATCCATAGTAAAAAATTTTATTCATCGTACTTGGCTCTATACCAATACCATTATCCCGAACTTCGATGAGAATGGTATTATTCTCGAGAGAAGTTGAAATAGATATTGTTTTATTATCTTGAGATGATTGATGCAAGGCATCTTTGGCATTACACAATAAATTAACTAACACTTGTAATAGTTTTACTTTATCAACGAGACAAGATGACATTTTTTTATAATTTTTTTCAATCTTAATATCTTTTTTCAAATCGAGACCACTCACCAACATGGCCTCATCTAACACATCATTAATCAATACAATATTTTCCATTTCAGCTGTTTTACTGAGCGTTTGCTGAGTCGAAATAATGTCCCTTATTGTTGAAATGTGTTTTATTACAATTTTAATTTCATCAGAAAGTTTCTGTTGTTCATTTTGCTGATATTTAGCCAGATTATTAATATAATCGAGCACTTTCATGCCGCGTGGATCCGTTGTTAAAAATGCTGATAAATCAGTTTTATGTTCATTAAGTAAATTTGCTAATTTATCCAAATTATTAGATTGAGAAGAAACAATTTTTTCTGCAATCGTATTAGCCGAAACATTCACACTATTTAAAACATTCCCCACATTATGCAATACACTAGCAGAGATTTCTGCCATACCAAGTTGTCTTGCTTGTTCATATTGTTGCAAATTTAATGCCTCCTTGTAATTAGAAGCAAAAAAAGCAACACCTAAAATCACCAGTGTCACTGCAGCAATCGTCATGGCCAAAATAGTGGGATCAAGCGTACCCCCCACAGGTGTTAAAGTTGGCGAACATAATGGCGTGAATATTGAAGCAGCCATGCCCGTATAATGCATTCCACAAATAGCAATGCCCATAATAATAGCGGAGCAAAATTTCATACGATTTCGGTGTCGCATAATAACTTTATTACTTTTCAAAGCCAGCCAAATCGCTGCTTCTGAGGCGAGAATAGCAATAATAATAGAAAGTAAAAATAAACTGGGTAAATAACGGATATTAAGTGTAATCAGCATGCCTTCCATGCCTGTATAATGCATAGAGGCAATCGCCAAACCTAATATGACACCACCACCAATCAAATGGACCACATTAATAACAGATATTTTTAATAAATATAAAGCAAATCCAGATGCAAGAATGGCGACTAATAATGATATCAACGTCCAAAATAAATCATATTGCAGTGATAATCCTGGGATTCTGAAAGATAACATTCCAATAAAATGCATAGACCAAATGCCCGCACCCATTGCAATTGCGCCACCTAAAAGCCAGAGCATGCTGCTCGCTTTAGTATTATTTTTATCACGCAAGCGACCTACCAGATCAAGCGCAATATAAGAAGCGAATACAGCAACAACATAAGATAAGCCAATCAAATACGTATCATATCCACCAATATAACGGTTAATTGGCAATGGAAAAGATTGAAAAAATCCGGGTATTTGACACAGCATTATCTTTATATCTCCTTATCTGTTTCTAACATTTGATGAACCATTGCAGTTTGTTTTTCTGGAGAGCGTAAGTAACTTTCAATTTCTTTAGTTGATAATGGCTTGCTAAAATAAAATCCCTGCACATCGCCACACTCATGATCTTTGAGAAATTTTAATTGATTTTCTGTCTCAACACCTTCTGCCAGTACTTCAAGATCAAGATTTTTAGCCATAGCAATAACAGCGCGAATAATCACTTCATCATCTGATGAGGTTTGAATATGTTTGATAAATGAACCATCAATTTTTAATCTATCCATCGGTAGTTCATGTAAATAACTCAGACTAGAATATCCTGTACCAAAATCATCAATTGCAATCATGACACCTAATTTTTTTAATGCACTCACAATCGTGATGACATCTCTGTTACTAAGAATAACATTTTCTGTCATTTCCAATTCGAGATATTGCGGCTCCAAACCCGTTTCATTCAAAATATTTCGAACCATATCAACAAAATTATGTTGTTTAAGTTGTTGCGCGGAAACATTTACTGCTATTCTGACAGGAGATAATCCTGCTTCTTGCCAAGTTTTGCTTTGTTTACAAACGGTACGCAATACCCATTCACCGATTGGAATAATCAATCCAAGTTCTTCCGCAAGCGGCACAAAATCAATAGGAAGAATGACACCTTTTGTCGGATGTTGCCAACGAAGCAATGCTTCTAACGCAACTAATTTATCATTCGCTAAATTAATTTGAGGTTGATAACAAATAAAAAATTCTTGATTTACAATCGCATTACGTAAATCAGCTTCTTGATCTAATTCAGTCATGGTTTTAACACTCATGTCCGGATGATAAAATTGATAACTATTACCTTTGACTGTTTTTGCTTGATACATAGCGACATCTGCATTACGTAATAATACATCAACATTTTTTGAATCATTCGGATAAATACTCACCCCTATGCTGATGGTTAGCGTCACCAATCTATCACTTAGCTCAAATGGTTTAGAAAATAATTCAATAAGAGTAGCTACCTTTTTTTCAATCCCTTCTTTTTTATCAGCATTCATTAAAATAATAACAAATTCATCCCCGCCTAATCTGCACAAGGTATCACCTGAACGAATCGCTTCACGCAAACGATTTGCTGCTTGTTTCAATAACTCATCACCAACTAAATGGGTCAAGCTGTCATTAATTAATTTGAATCGATCAAAATCAATAAACACAACAGCAAATGAAGATTTACTTTGATCAGCCAAATTAATTGCTAATTTAAGTTGTTCAATTAATTTAAGACGATTACCAAGGCCCGTCAGATTATCATGTTTAGCCTGATATTGAAGTTCTTCCTCTAGTTTTGCCCTTTTTGTAATATCACGAAAATCTAATACACGGCCAATTATTTCGCCATTTAATTTATGCGGTTGCGAATAGCATTCAAATATTTTTCCATTCGTAAATTTAATGGTATCAATGCGTATTTCATCTTCACCGTTTTTTGATGGTTCACATATTTTCAAAAAATTTTCAGGACGAATTAATTTCCCTTTCATATAATTTAAAAATATTTTCTTACTTTTTGTTTCAAGTGTTTCTTTAGGAATATCCACAAGCGAAATCATTTGGTTATTATAATCAATAATAATGCCTTCATTATTGATGACAAGAATGCCATCACTCGAAGATTCGAAAGTAGATTTAACAAGTGAAAGTGATTCTTGCAATGAAAGTGTTCTATCTTCAACTTGTTTTTGTAAATTAGCCGTATAATCACGTGTCACTTCTGCAAGATGCCATTTTGTTGTCATAGCACAAGCCAATTGACGCACAGAAACATTATCAAAGGGTTTCTTTAAAATAAGTAAATTATCTGTTTTACCAAGATGCGAAACGGTTTCTTCCCAAGAATAATCTGAATAAGCAGTACATATAACAACTTGAATATCTTTATCTAGTTCCCAAATATGTTTGATTGTTTCAATACCGTCCCAACCAGGTGGCATGCGAATATCAACAAAGGCTAACGCATAATGAATACCTTGATCTAAGGCCTTTTTAATTTTTTCAACACCTTCTTTTCCTTGAGACGCAACATCAATTTCAAATTTAGGCAAATCAGGCACAGCAGATTCTGTGCCAAATAATTCAGAACTCAATTGATCTAATTTCCCGGAAGATTCTGTTTTTAATATTTTAATAAAATCGCGATGGATAGCTACGTTATCATCAATCACCATAATCCTAAAAATATTTTTGTTATCCATAAACCATCTCCCGTGGTTAATACTTGTATTATATCATGTTCTTTATGTTATGATGCTTAAATGGAAAGAACACCTCATACAAAGCCATTGAAAACATGGAAAAAATGGAAAATTGTCATCCTAATTGATCTTATTATTTTAGGGATAATTATTTGTTTTTTTGGATTTATCCGACCTTTTTCTCACCCCAGCATTAAAATCAACGGTGTCTATATTGAAAATCCGCGAGACTTGCCTGATATTTATTTAATTGATCAACATGGAAATGCATTAACAAAGAAGAGATTAGAAGGTCATTGGACACTGATTTTTTTTGGATTTACACATTGCCCTATGATTTGTCCAACGACACTAGATGCATTAAATAAAATGTATGCGATTTTAAATAAACGAATATCGCCAGCGTTACTCCCTCAAGTTGTTTTTATTAGCGTTGATCCAGAACATGATACGATTGAAAGATTAAAGCAGTTTATTAATAAATATAATTCACAATTTATTGCCGCAAGAACAGATAATGATAAAATTAAAAATATTGAAAAACAGCTTTCCGTGCCAGTAAAAAATATCAATGGAAGTATTGCACATGATACCGATATTTTATTGGTTAATCCGAAAGGAAAGGTTCAAGCCTATTTTCTTTACCCGCATTATCCCGAAAGTATGGCGGATGATTATCAAAAAATAGTAGCTATAAAAAAATAAATCCGGTAATTTGTATGATGTTGTAAAAAATTATTAAGCGAGTAAAGAACTATGACCACCGCCCTCAATGTCATCAAATTATCTCAGCGTATTAATTTATTATTTTTAATTTCTACTCTAATTGCTATCGTGACGTTTACTTCATTAGGTATTCACGAAGTCAACGCGGGCAGTGAAATGAACCTCTTGATGAAAACAAATTTTAAAAAAGTGGATAGACAACTTGAAAAATATATTACCGTCACACCAGCGCATCTTACTATCCATACAGAAATGAGACATGGCCTCAATCAATATGTTCGAAATACACATCTAATGTTAGCCAGTATTCTTACTGTCGTTGCTTTGTTAAGCTTGATTGGCATGTATGTGTTAACTTATTTCCGTCGATTAAAACAAGTTGATAATGAACAATTACTTGATGAGCTTTTATATTACGATAAATTA
>JABDCN010000050.1 GCA_013288125.1 Gammaproteobacteria bacterium | reverse complement strand
AATTTAAATTGGATTCAAGTCATACATACACGATTTACTCCGGAAAAAAATGTGTTGATTCATTGCAAAGCGGGGATGAGTCGCAGTTTTACAGCATTGTTGTCCATGTATATTACTTTTATCGACGTCATATTAAAATGGCATTCTGATGAATTTGTTCGTGATGACAAAGACCGAGCATTTTTTGGTGCGATTCTTAAAGCTATATTTCAGCCTAGCGACAATCCTATTCATGATGTACATCATATCGTTCAAATTTTTTGTGATAATTATAGGAAAGTAACACCGATACGCGATCAGGTTGTCGCGCTAGCGCAATTGATTCAGTATAAACGCAGCATGTTAGCGAATGAAGCAAATATATTGAAGAATACTGTCACAGTGAAAGGGCCGGAGCAGCAACAATATTCTTCGCCTAGATCTGATAGAAAATAAGTGCGGCGTGAACGATTATAATTTTTTGATCGTAGATTACTCCTCCCCAAATTTCTCATTAAACAATTGAGAAATCGCGGATAAGGCTTCGTTCTCATCCTCGCCCGTAATAATGACTTCTAAAGTATTATCTTTTTGCGCGCCTAAGGTGATGACGCCCATGATGCTTTTACAATCGACAATGCGATCTTTGTAAGAAAGTTCAATTCGACTAGCAAATTTTTTTGCGATATCAACTAGTTTAGCGGCAGCGCGTGTGTGTATACCCAATTTATTTTGAATTAATAATTGTTGTCTTATCATAAATTAAAATCTTCACCCAAATAAACATTACGCACTTCTTCATTCATTAAAATCGTTTCGGGATTACCTTCGCAAATAATTTTTCCTTGATTGACAATATAAGCGCGTTCACAAATATTAAGTGTATCTCGTACATTATGATCTGTGATTAAAATACCAATGCCGCGTTTTCGCAAATGATTCATAATGCGTTTCACATCTAATACAGAAATAGGATCAATCCCTGCAAAGGGTTCATCTAACAAAATAAACTGTGGATGTGTTGCAAGTGCGCGCGCAATTTCGGCGCGACGTCTTTCGCCGCCAGATAAGTGAACACCTAAAATGTCACGAATATGTGTGATACGAAATTCTTCTAATAATTGTTCGAGTATTTGTTTTCGCTCTGATCGTTTCAAATCGCGTCGCAACTCTAAAATAGCCATGATATTTTGTGCGACAGTGAGTTTACGAAAAATAGAAGCTTCTTGTGGTAAATAACTCATCCCTAAGCGAGCGCGTGTGTGTACAGGTAATTTTGTGATATTACGATCATTAAGAAAAATGTGTCCGCTGTCTGCTGAGATGAGTCCAACAATCATATAAAATGAAGTGGTTTTTCCCGCGCCATTTGGGCCTAATAAACCAACAATTTCCCCAGCATTAACATTGAGCGAAACGTCTTTTACAACTTCGCGTGATTTATATTTTTTACTGAGATGTTGAACATTTAATATTGTTGACATAATTATTTATCTGGATTGTAAATCAATATGGCATGTCCGCTTTCTGCAGCCGGCATGGTGATTGTTTGTTCCTTGCTATTATAGTGGATTAATTGTCCTTGAAAATTATTTTCACCTTGACTGACAAAGGCATTGTTTTCTAAGGTTACATTAGATTCAATGGGATAATATTTAATAACTTTAGCTTGTGCATGCATTTCTGGATCTCCTACTTTAGTTAAGGTCCAATAATGCGCTAATGTTTTGTCACCATAAGCGATCACTTCTTCAATGACATGTTTATCATTATTTTTAGTAATAAGACGATCAGCGGTGACGTGGGTTGTGCCTTGGTCAATTTTGACATGTCCTTTGTAAACATTAATACCCGTTTTATAATTATAAATACCTGAATCAGCAAAAATAACGACTTTCTTAAAGTGATCATCACGTAATGCATGCGCGCTTAATGAATATAGCCCCATAAAAAAAAATAAAAATGACATGATCCTATGAGGTTGGTACATATATTCCCCTTGCTTGTGACAATAATTTAATATCGCCAGTTTTTAAGTTGGCATTCATGCCAACGGCACTCACAGTAAGACTAGGTTGTGTCATCGTAATATGATTTTGTGTTTGTGCCAAATTTTTATTGGGATAAACAGTGAGCATTGTTGTTTTGATGATGGTGGCAGGATTATTTTCATCTGCTGCATGGTGGACGACAACATTGTCCCAGAAATCAATATGCTCTATGCCTTGTGTTGCAATTGCGTGAAGTGAAGTAATAAACCAGGGTTTAGGTGAACGTCGATATAAGGTGAGTTCGGGGGAAGTAAAATGTGTTGTGTCGTTTTCAGGAAAATGTACTAATTTAGGAGTAATAACTTTTAATTTAGGTTTGCCTTGTTTATCTAAAATCAGAGCAGTGACATGTTCCATTAGTGCATCAGGGCTATTTTGTGGTACCTGTGGTTTATTTGATTGAGGATGATAAAAGACCAAGCTGGTCCATGTCAAAAATCCAATAATGATCATTAAACCTAGCATGATAAGGCTATTTTTGTATGTCATCATAATTCCTTCATCACCCTCATGACACTATGACCGTCTGGCTGCGAGGCAGGTTTGAACGATCACTTTCGGGAAAAAGCGCAGCATACACAGAAGTATGTGAGCATTTTTCCCGAAAGTGATCGTTCAAAGATGCTCGCAGACGGGCGGTCAAGAACGAAGTCTCAAGACTTACCATTAAACAACTCCTGCTCGCAGTATGTCGTGAATATGAATAATACCGACAGGATGCTTTAATTCATTGATAACAATGAGCGAAGTAATTTTATATGTTTCCATGATGGTTAATGCTTCTGCCGCTAGGGTATGACTGGGAATAGTTTTAGGATTTTTAGACATGACTTCTTGTATTTGTGTTTTTTGAATATCGGCATGATTGTCAAATGCGCGACGCACATCACCATCAGTAAATACACCAATTAATTCACCTTCTTGACTGATGATTGTCGTCATGCCTAATTTTTTTCGTGTCATTTCAACTAAGGCTTCTTTTAAATTGGCATGATGAGGAACAATAGGTACGCTATCATTTTCATGCATAATTTCATGAACGCGTAGCAATAGACGTCTACCTAATGTGCCGCCGGGATGAGATAAAGCAAAATCATTTTCCGTAAAACCACGTGTGTCTAACAATGCCATCGCAAGGGCATCCCCCATGACAAGTGCAGCTGTGGTGCTGGAAGTTGGTGCTAATCCTAAGGGACAAGCTTCTTTTTCTACGCTGACATCAATGTTGATCGTTGCAGCTTTTGCCAGTGTGGATAGTGGTTTGCCTGTTAAAGTGATGAGGGGTAAATCGAGTCTTTTAATAAAAGGGAGAATAAAAAGTATTTCTTCCGATTCGCCAGAATTGGATAAAGCTAAGATAACATCGCTTTTAGTCAGCATGCCAATATCACCATGACGCGCTTCACCAGGATGGATAAAAAAAGCAGGACTTCCCGTACTTGCAAAAGTAGCGGCAATTTTTTTGCCAATATGACCAGATTTACCGACACCAATGACGGCAATTCGACCTTTGCAATTGTGTAAATATTCGCATGCTAGAGCAAAAGAGGCACCAATACGATCCGCCATTTGACCGATCATTTTTGCTTCAGTTTCGATAACGGCGCGCCCTAATTGGCACACTTTTTCATTTTCCATGATGATTTACCCTTAAATTTAGGCTAGCTATCTTAACCTTAACTGGTCTAGCAGGCAAACCCCTTTAGCTCTAGCTATTTCCATCGCTATTTGCGAAACTTACACTTATGACTTCGAATATTGTAGAAATTAATAACATGTCATTTCAGCACGAAAATGGTGCTGTTCCGCGGGTTGTGTTTGAGGATGTGGATCTCGTCATTCCAAAAGGTAAAATCACAGCCATTATGGGCCCTAGCGGTACGGGTAAAACAACCCTATTACGCTTAATTGGCGGGCAATTAACCCCGACAACCGGAACAGTCAGTGTTGATAGCAAAGTAATACATCAATTGTCTAGACAAGCCTTATATCGCTTGCGTAAGCGTATGGGGATGATGTTTCAATCGGGCGGTCTTTTTACTCATCTTACCGTGTTTGAAAATGTAGCATTTCCTCTCAACGAACATACCCATTTATCACCATCCATGATTCGGACCTTGGTGCTAATGCGTTTAGAAATGGTGGGATTGCGAGGGGCTGCTAATTTAATGCCAAGTGAATTATCAGGCGGGATGGCAAGGCGCGTTGCACTGGCGAGAGCCATTGCGCTTGATCCTGCCTTGATCATGTATGATGAACCTTTTACAGGACAAGATCCTATTTCTATGGGCGTACTGGTGAAATTAATTCGCATGTTAAATGATGCATTAGGATTAACCAGTATTATTGTTTCGCATGATGTGCAAGAGACACTGAGTATTGCTGATTATGTCTATGTGATAGCAGATAAAAAAATTATTGGACAGGGTACACCTGATGCGATTCGTCAAAATACGACACAACAATTGCAACAATTTATTCAAGGCTTGCCTGATGGCCCTGTACCATTCCACTATCCGGCAAAACCCTTGGCCCAAGATTTGTTAGGAGGGCAAACATAATGCCGTATATTATGTTTTTAGGTCAGTGGGGCATTAATCATTTGCGTCAATTAGGCAAAGCAGGGTTATTACTCGCAGGGGTATTATTTCATCGACCACGCATCCGACGTGGTTTTCCACTCATCGTACAACAAGTCTATTCAGAAGGTGTGTTATCCCTATCTGTGATTATCGTTGCTAGTTTATTTATTGGTATGGTACTTGCCTTGCAAGGTTATCATACCCTTTCTAAGTTTGGCGCTTCTCAAGAATTAGGCCCATTAGTTGCCTTAAGTGTTTCACGAGAACTCGGGCCTGTTGTGACCGCCATTTTGTTTGCCGGTCGGGCAGGTTCAGCCGTGACAGCTGAAATTGGCTTGATGAAAGCAACCGAACAATTATCCAGTATGGAAATGATGGCCGTTGATCCCTTGCGCCGTGTGATTTCTCCTCGTTTTTGGGGTGGTTTTATTTCAATGCCTTTATTGACACTCATCTTTAATGCGACAGCAATTTATGGTTCTTACTTAGTTGGTGTAAAATGGTTAGGGGTTGATGGCGGAATATTCTGGGCCAATATGCAGTCTTCCGTTGAATTTCACGCTGATATTTTAAATGGCGTGATCAAAAGTATGATTTTTGGTATTGCAGTGATTTGGATTGCAGTTTTCCAAGGTTATTTTGCAGTACCAACATCAGCAGGGATTGCAAGTGCGACGACGCGTTCAGTGGTATATGCTTCTCTCGCTATTTTGGGATTGGATTTTATATTAACCGCCATGATGATAGGGAGTTGGTAATGCTATCACAACGCTTTATTGAAAGTATGGTCGGCTTATTTATTTTATTGGCCATTATTTCATTATCTATTCTTGCTTTTAAAGTAAGTGGTTTGACGACTTTATTTCCTGAAAAAAATTATACGGTCACAGCTGCATTTGATGAAATAGCAGGATTAAAACCGCGCGCGCCAGTGAAAATCGGCGGTGTGCAAATCGGAGAAGTCTCAAGTATTACACTTGATCGCATGACATTCAAAGCGATAGTCAAATTAGCTATTTTGTCTCAATATAACGATATTCCAGATGATTCTTCTGCGGGTATTTTTACAGCAGGATTATTAGGTGATAATTATATTGCGATTACGCCCATGTATAGCAAAAATTTCTTGCATGAAGGTAGTCAAATTGAAATGACGCGTTCAGCAATGGTATTAGAAAAATTAATTGGACAATTGATTTATAAATTAGGTAATAGTTCAAATACAAGTAATGATAACGGAGAGAGTAATGCAAAAAAATAAAGTGATGTTTTTCATTCTAACGGCGTGGCTTTTTATTTTTTCAATGAATGTGCAAGCAGAAGGATCAGGTGATCCTGTTGGCATGCTGCGTTCAGTTGCGAATAATATGATTGCTGGTTTGAAAGCACATCAAGCGACACTTAAAACTAAACCGCAAATTGTTTATCAATTAGCTTATCGTTATGTGGTGCCCAATGCGGATTTAGATGCCATGTCAAGAAGCGTTTTACCACCAGCGACTTGGAACAATGCAACAGCAGCACAAAAAGCGCAATTTAAAAAAGAATTTACCGCAACATTGATTCGTACCTATGCTTCAGCTTTAACTTCTTATCGTGATCAAACCATTGAATTTTATCCTCCACGCGGGAGTTATGGTAATACCGTTGAGGTGAGCAGTAGAATCAGCAGTCCTGACACGGATCCTGTTAATGTGAGTTATCGTTTGATTAGACAAGGCGGTGGTTGGAAGTTGTATGACATGTCAGTTGAAGGCGTTGATATGTTAGAAAGTTTTCGCGCACAATTTTCAGATATTATATCGCAAAGTAATATGACGGTATTATTGCAAAGATTAGCTGGTCATAATGCAAGATGAAAACAGTAGATATTACTTATCAAGATAATACATTAAAGGTGTCAGGCACCTTGAGTTTTTCTAATGTCATGTCTGTTTATGAAAAAAGTTTGCCGTATTTAACGGAACAATCAAAATGGATTTTTGATTTTTCTGCTGTGGTATCTAGTGATAGCGCAGGTCTCGCGCTCATGTTTGAATGGATTAAATTAGCGAACATTCGACAACAGTCATTTCAATTTTTGCATGTCTCACAAGATTTATTATCGCTTGCAAAAGCAGCGGGGTTGTTACCGCTGCTTTCCTAAGTATTCATGCTTTGTTCTTGACCGTCGAACGAAATTTAATTTTCGTAATCGTTCACAAGCTTGATTAGAGCGACCCCTCTCCTCCACGTTTTTTTGTGGAGGAGAGGGTTTGGGAGAGGAGGGCTTTATAAAACCTCCTTCCCCCAACCCCTTCCTCCTACAAAAAACGTAGGAGGAAGGGGAGCGTGAATGCTTGCTAACTTTCTTTATTAATCACCAAAAACATCGCAGCAGGACCGCGCAACACATTCACCAGCGCTGTTTTACCCGCTTTTGCTATCGCTGCTTTTAATTCAACAATATTATGAACGGGTGTTTGATTAATTGAAGTGATGACATCACCAGGACGTAAATCAGACTGCCATGCTTTACTATCTTCATCAGCTGCAACGACTAAGATCCCAGCAACATTTCCATGGATAGGACTAATCAAACTAAAGTCTTGCAAGCCTACGCCATAAAGAAAAGGATCAGCTTGTTGGATTAATTCTTTACGTTTGCTAGGATCAGTGAGTGTCATGGCTAATGTAATTGATTTTTTATTTCGTAAAACAGAAATATCGATTTTGGAATTAACGCGAAAGAATGCAATGGTGTTCACAACATCACCTGCATTTTTAATTGTTGTGTGATTAACTGCGGTGATGATATCACCAACTTCCATGCCGGCGAGTTGCGCTGGTGATTGTGATTGTACCATGGTGACAACCGCGCCTTTAGCATCTTCATCCAAGTTAAATGCATCAGCAAGTTCAGGTGTAATATCTTGCGCACCAATGCCAAGCAAACCGCGCTTCACATTACCAAATTGTAGTAATTGCAACATGACACTTTTTGCCATGTTAGAGGGAATTGCAAATCCAATACCGATATTGCCTCGATTAGGCGCGATAATCGCCGTATTAATTCCAATCAATTGACCTTGCGTGTTAATCAAACCACCACCTGAATTGCCAGGATTAATGGGCGCATCTGTTTGAATAAAATTTTCGTAACCTTCTATGCCCAGTGTGTTACGACCGACAGCACTGACAATACCAGAGGTGACTGATTGATTTAATCCAAAAGGATTTCCGATTGCTGCAACGATATCGCCAATTTTCGTTTCCGATGCACAAATTATCATTGTCACACTTTCAGATAGCCGCCAATTTTTATTTCATTTGAATCAGCTAAAGGA
>JABDCN010000049.1:5026-8763 GCA_013288125.1 Gammaproteobacteria bacterium | reverse complement strand
TCACATTATTAGGAAATTGCTGATGCTTTTCTCTTAAAAAAGCTAAAGCAGATTTCGTATCGCCTTGTCTTAAATACCAATAACTTAATTCTTGTATCGCTTTATTTTGTTGTGGGTCTTGTTGAAGAATTAATTCTAACGCGCGTTTTGCTTCTATAGGATTTTTTTTCACTAATCGATAATACTGATTGAATAAAATGGGGACTGATTTTTTTTCGCTGCTGGAATATAAATGATATGCTTCAATGACAATAAATCCAATAAAGGCGGACATAATTAAAACGATAGATAAAATAAATCGTTGTCTTCCTGTCACTAGATATCCTTGCTTACATGATTAACGAGTGAATCAACAATATATTTTGCTGCATGCCCATCACCATAAGGCGATAAATTTTTTTGCATACGCTGATAAAGAGTCGGATTTGAAAGTAATTCGGCAGCTGTTGTAAATATTTTTTCGGTATGATCGCCAACTAAAATACCTAATCCTAAATCAATAATAAGAGGTCGTTCAGTGACATTTCGTAAAACAAGAATGGGTTTATTCAAGGCGGGCGCTTCTTCTTGTATCCCACCAGAATCCGACATGATAAAATAAGCTCGATTCATTAAACTGACAAATTGATCATATCCAAGCGGTGGACATAAACGTATGCGAGGCTGATGACCCAGTATTTTTTCTGCTTGTAGATGGACATTCGGATTAGGATGAACAGGATAAATAATTTCTATGTCTGTAAATGTTTCTGCTAATTGTTTTAGAGCAAGTAAAATATGTTTGATCGGTTCACCAAAACTTTCTCTTCTGTGTAAAGTGACTAAAATAAGACGCTTATTTTTGTCAAGTGGAAAGGGGAGAGGCGTGTTTTTGTGAGAGAGTAGATAAAGAGAATCTATGACAGTATTTCCTGTAACAAAAATTTTTTCTTCAGGGATACCTTCTTTTAACAAATTATCTTTTTCTATCACAGTAGGCGCATAATTCCATTGTGAGAGTTGTGAAACAAACACTCGATTCATTTCTTCAGGATAAGGTTGGCGAAAATTGTAACTCCGTAATCCTGCTTCAATATGTCCAAAGGGAATATGATGGTAAAACGCAATCTGTGCACTAATGAGTGTTGTTGTCGTATCTCCTTGCGCTAAGACAACATCAAATTGATGCTTTGAAAAAATGTCTTCCATTTTTAAAAAAAGATTACCACTTAAGGTGGCAAGCGATTGATTTTCTTGCATCACATTTAAATCGATATCGGGCGTTATGTTAAAAATACTCAACATGTCATCCAATAAACTACGATGTTGTGCCGTATTTAAAATAGTGATATCGAATATGTCATGTTTCCTTAATTCACTGATCACGGGTGCCATTTTGATGACTTCTGGACGAGTACCTATCACAGCAACAATACGATATTTTTCTTTTGCCATGATAAAATTTCCTTATTGTGACGGATAAAAATATTCTTTTATTCTTCGATAAAGAATCAGACAAATAATTCCACCGAAAAAGATAATGATGAATGTTATCATGCCAATCATCGTTAATCGTTTTGTATTTGAAATGATTCTTTTATTTTCAACTTTCTTTTTAAGATTATCTACATTGATTGATGTATATGTGCCATCGTCATAGATTAAAACGGCGTCATCACGAATATATTTATTTTTTTGTGGATTAAAAAAGACATCAATAACAGTTTTAAAATTTTCAGGTTTATTTGCAGTAATTAATAATAAAGCTTGCTCAGTATTAAGTGGTGATTGTGCTAATTCAATTAAGCCAATCGGTGTTTCATCACTCACATGCACAACTGAAAGAATGGATTGATTAATGGCAAGTTTGTTATCAAAATAATAAAAGGGAAGATATTCGCGATGATGATTTAATAAATTATTATCATTGATATTGCCAACATAAATAATATTACTGTCAGGTGTTATATTTTCTAAATTATCTGAATCTTCCATAATGGTAAGATTTTTAATTTGAAAGACATCTTCAGCAATATTTAGCACAATATTAAGTAATTGTTCATTAGAAAAAGCACTTTTATTTTTTGGTAATAATAAAGCGATATTTCGCCCCGCTTCATTAAAATTATCAAAATTAAGCGTTAATTTTTTTTGATCGAAATATATTTTTAATTGACTAGTATCATAAATTGTAGCCCAGGATAACGAAGTATCATCTGGTGCGCAATCTGCGTTGTAAAATTTAAGATTAAATCTGCAGTCTAATTCGTTTTTACCCGGTAATAAATTTATACCATCAATATGTACTTTCCATGTTTGTTTATTGTTACTCTCAGGTTCAATTCGAGTAGCAGTGACAGGCAGTCCATTCATATAAATAGAAAGAAAAGAATTATTTCTGCTTGATAATAGTGGTGAAAGGGAATATTGAAATGCGATGTCCATTTCTTGTGGTAAGCGATTGGTAGGTAAATTAATGGTATATTTAATACTATGATCACCACGACCAAAAATTGTCATGTCATTAAATCCTAACTCTTTTAATGAAGTATCAGACCAATCGATAGTAGAAAAATGGGGTCTTGACAGTTGATTAACCAAAACGTATTGATTAAATAAAACTGATTGACTAAATGTTTTATGACGTAAAGCTTGGGCTGCTTTCATGACGCCTTGATCACTATTGCCAGTGACAATCATGAATGCTTTAGTATTATTCCATGGCGAAGCAATTAATATGATGATCCCTGTATTATCTGGGATAAGTTTATTTTGATTATCAATCCATTGGTGTTGAGCATTAAATTGTAGTGGTAATTTTAAATTATTTAATAAGGGTTGAATTTGATCTGCTGGCCCAATCATGACGATATGATGGTTTGATTTCACTTCTTGTGAAGCAGTGTTACTTATTACACCAATTAAGTCTACACCACGCCAACTTTCTCGTTTAATAAAAGCTTTTCCGGTGTAATAAGCCATTTCTAAATTTTTATTATTCGTATTTTCAGGCATCATGATGACGATTTCATCTTTGTTGATAGAGGGATCATTAACAAAGGGTACTGGAAAAGCAGATAAATTAGGTTGATATGTTTTTTCACTATAATTATATTGAATGGTAGAATTTCCAGATACATTAACCCAAATTCCATCATTTAATAAATTATTACAATTAGCGCCCGATGTGTTCATATTGCGTTTAATATTGAGAGTAATGAGTTTGCCATCTAAGTATTGTGCTGGTATATCAAAATCCCAAGTGGTTTCACCTGTGTTACTAATGGGTAAGTTAATAGAGCTGATTGGATAATTTTTAATAGAAGCGGTAAGCAAGGAATCAGCATTTTCTGCTTTATCTCGCGTTAATAATAAATGGACATGGATACGATGGATATCCCAATTGGGTAAGAGCGGAAGATAAAGATCTCTTGATCCTCCTTCGTTTCTCATGACAAAACCATCTTCTGCAATCAAATTTTTAATGTTAAGAAGATAATTTATATCAGTATGAGCAGGGGTGACTGGCGCGGCATGGCATATCCCAATCAATAAAAATAATATTAGGATCTTATGCTTATGCTGTCGTCCCGCGGCTTGTCCGCGGGATCCAGAGAAAAGTATACAACTTACGTTGATTATTTTCTGGATCCCGCGGACAAGCCTCGGGACGACAGCATTCTTAATTTTTTTAATCGAGCGGAGCGTCATATTTTTATTCCTGTATGACCGCACAAATTTGCTTGCTTAATTTGTTG
>JABDCN010000049.1:3537-5016 GCA_013288125.1 Gammaproteobacteria bacterium | reverse complement strand
TCAATATGTGATTGAAGAATTAAAAAAACGTCATTGGATGTTAGGAGGAGAACCTTCTACCATGACGCGAATGACAGGTTCTGTACCAGAATAACGAACGAGTATACGTCCCTTTTGACCTAATCGTTCTTTAGCAGATGAAATAGTTTCAGCAATACGTCCATTTTCAAGATCAATAAGTTTATTTTGCACTTGAATATTTGTTAATTGTTGAGGAAATATCGACATTTCTTTGCGAGCATCATGCAAATTTAATTTGAATTTTTTTAAAGATTGAATGACTTGTAATGCAGCAATGATACCATCTGCTGTTGTATTCACATGTAAATAAATAATATGACCAGAAGGTTCTCCTCCTAACATCCAATGACGTTTTTTTAATTCTTCAATCACATGTTGATCACCAACGGGGACTCTAACAAAGGCAAGTCCTAAATTGCTGATCGCGAGTTCTAATCCTTGATTACTCATCATGGTGCCAACAATGCCGCCAGAAAAATAAGGGGTTTGTATTAAACCTTTTGCAATGAGATAAAGTAATTCATCGCCATTTAAAATTTCACCGAGATGATCAACCATGATGAGTCGATCACCATCACCATCTAAGGCGATTCCTAAATCTGCTTTTTCTTGTAAAACATGATGACTTAATACTTCCGGATGAATTGATCCACACTCGTGATTAATATTAAAACCATTTGGTTTATCATGAATTGTGATGACGTCTGCGCCTAATTCACTAAATACTTTAGGTGCAATATGATAAGCAGCCCCATTAGCGCAATCGATGACGATTTTTAATCCATGAAATTCAGTATGATGAGGTAACGATGATTTACAAAATTCAATATATCGACCCGCTACATCTTCTAAACGTTTTGCTCGGCCAAGATTTTTTGCTGTTGCTGTTATCATAGGTTCAAGATAACGTGCCTCAATTTCTTTTTCTAATTCACGAGAAATTTTATAGCCTTCACTCGTAAAAAATTTAACGCCATTATCTTCATAATTATTGTGAGAGGCACTGATAACAACACCTAAATCTGCATTAAAGGTTTGCGTAATGTGGGCGATAGCTGGTGTTGGCATGGGCCCTAGTAAAAAACTTTCGATGCCAGCGGCAGCAAAACCGGCTTCTAAGGCGGATTCAATCATATAACCTGAGATACGCGTGTCTTTACCGATAACGACTTGTTTGCCGCCGCGCGAAGCAAGGGCTGAACCGACAGCCCATCCCAGTTTTAACATAAAGTCAGCGGTGATGGGAAAGGTGCCTACCCGACCGCGAATGCCATCCGTGCCAAATAATTTTTGTTTCTCCATGAGCGGCCCTTTATCCTTATCTATTAGATTTTCAACTCTTATTGGGGCGGAGCGAAAGGGAGGGCTCCCACCGCGCGCAGCTTGCGAGCACGGTGGGATACCCGAAGCGACGGGGCCCCAATAAAGTTGAAAATCATCCTCCAACTAAACTATGTT
>JABDCN010000049.1:0-3527 GCA_013288125.1 Gammaproteobacteria bacterium | reverse complement strand
GATTAACCCGATTATCATCCAACTGATAAAACGTATCCACGTGAGAATCGGTAATTGAATCATCAAATAAATACAAAAAAAAGTACCTAATAAAGGGACAAGTGGATAAAAAGGTAATTTAAAGGGCCGTGGTAAATCGGGATGAGCATGGCGAAAAAAAATCGCGCTAAGATTGACTGTCACGAAGGCAGCAAGCGTCCCAATATTAACTAATTCAGCGGCTTTTGTAATCGGTGCTAAGCCTGCAATTAATGCAGTGATGATGCCTGTGATCGTGATAATTTTAACAGGTGTCCGTCTTTTTTCATGTATGCTCGCTAAAGAAGTGGGTAATAAACCATCTCTTGCGATAGCCATCGTGATACGTGTTAACCCATAAAACATAATGAGGATAACCGTTGTTAAGCCTGCGATGGCACCTGCAGCAATCACACCGGCAGCTAATCGATGATTTAACTGAAGTAAGGCTTCAGCAACAGGTGAGGCAACATTTAAGGTGCTGTAGTGAGCGATACCAGTTAAGAGAGCAGAGACAACAATATAGACTAAGGTACAAATGATGAGAGAACTGATAATAGCGATGGGAATATCGCGTTGCGGATTTGCACTTTCTTCTACAGCTGTTGATAAAGCATCGAAGCCAATATAGGCGAAAAAGACTAATGCGGCACCTTGAACGACTCCTGTCCAACCAAAGGGAAGGAAGTCTAACCAATTATGGATATCGACATTGGTTGAGGCAACGCCGATGAACACAGCGATGGTTATTAGTTTGATGAGAACAATAGCAGAATTAAATTTCGCACTTTGTTTTACACCAAGAGATAATAAAATCGCGAGTGCAGCAATAATTGCGACAGCAAGGATGTTGATTACCCCGCCTTCATAAGGGCCTTTTGTTAACATGTCAGGAAGAAAGATATGGAAGGATTGCAATAAATTATTGACATAGCCCGCCCACCCAATCGATACTGTTGAAACAGAAATAGCATATTCTAGTAATAAATCCCAACCTATGATCCATGCTAGAAATTCACCTACACCAACATAAACATAATGATAAGCACTGCCTGCACCACCTATGCTTGAGGCTAATTCAGCATAAGCAAAGGCGGCCAACATGGCGACGAATCCAGCGAGTGCATAAGATAAAACGATAGCAGGGCCTGCTTTGGTAGCAGCGGCTATACCCGTTAAGACGAATACGCCAGCGCCAATGATGGCGCCAATGCCCATGAAAGTGAGATCAAGCGCACCTAATGTTTGGTGGAGACTTGATGTTTGAGTGGTCATGACTTTTTTTCTTAGCATGCTAGCAAACATGGTATATCCTATGATCTGATGTAGAAATTTATTGTGAGGGAATAAGGTTCAAAAGTAAAATGAAGGTTTATGTTGATTTGGCTAGTTTTAACGAGATTAAATGCTGTTATCTTTGCGAAGAGTTGTCATCCTGAGCGTAGCGAAGGATCACTTGCAAGTGTTATGACGCATTTTAATGATCCTTCGCTGCGCTCAGGATGACAACATTATAAATGTTGAGGTTGCTTTATTATTCAATACAAGGAGAGTCTTTATGAAACTATCTGTAAAGTGTTTAGCGTTAGGCGTCGCAGCAACATTGGTGAGTTTAACTTCTTTTACTGCTTACGCTGGTCCCACCGCCAGTATTACTGCATTACAAGATCAAATAAAAAATGCCGCACAAAGTCCTCAATATGCAAAAAAAGATAAAATCAATATGGCCATGGTGCAAAGCGATGCTCAAAAGATTGCTGATCAAGCTAAAACATTTGGATTTGAATATGCACATGGCACGATGAAAATGTATGGGGCTAATGCGTATACACCGCAAGAATGTACTGATCAGGTGACTCAATTGGGTACTGATGTTGAGAATTATTTTGAGAAAGCGACAATGGGAGAATACAGATCGGTATTTGGTGTTGATGGCAATACGGTGATGTTAGTTGGTTCAGCTGCAGGAAAAGTAACAGAAGCAGCTTTAACAAAAGGTGATTATTGTAATCAATCTGGCTCAACAGATGCCGCTTATTGGTCTGCTTATATTATGAGAAGTACACTAGCAGGATTAAATATCGAATTTAGTTAATCTAAGTATTCAGGCTTCGTTCCTAACCGCCCGTCTGCGGGCAAATTTGAACGATCATTTACGGGAAAAATGCTCACATACTTCTGTGTATGCTGCGCTTTTTCCCGTAAATGATCGTCCAAATTTGCCTCGCAGCCAGACGGTTGTGGCGTCATGAGTGCGGTTAAGAAAAATTTGTCATGCCAGCGAAAGCTGGCATCCAGATTTTTTACATCATTTGATAATCAGGCCCGCTGCCGCCTTCCGAAGGCGTCCACACAATATTTTGTGTCGGGTCTTTGATATCACATGCTTTGCAATGAATGCAATTTCCGCCATTAATCATTAATCTTGGTTCATTGTTTTCATTGCGAAGAATTTCATAAACACCTGCGGGACAATAACGCGATTCTGGTGAATCATATTCTTTTAAATTAATGTCAATAGGGACTTTGTGTCGATCTTTTAATTTTAAATGATAAGGTTGGTTTTCATCATAATGCACATTCGCTAAAAAAACAGATGAAGGTAAATCAAAAGTAATTTGATTGTCATGTTTAGGATAAAAAATTGGTTTGCAATTTTTTGCTTTTTTTAAACTATCATGATCAGGTATTTTGTGATGAAAAGTCCAAGGCGCATGTCCTCGAAACACATAGGTATCTAATGCAGAATATAAAATACCTGGCCATAAACCAGCGCGTAGCGCAGGACGAATATTTCTCGCACGATATAATTCTTTCCATAACCAACTGGATTTAATTTTTTCTGAATAAGCTGTGCATTCTTGCTCATGAGATTGTTGTAGAAAAGGAACAAGACATTCTGCTGCAATCATGCCTGATTTCATCGCAGTGTGTATGCCTTTAATTTTAGGGACATTTAAAAATCCTGCAGCATCACCAATAATTAATCCACCAGGAAAAGTAAGTTTAGGGATAGATTGCAATCCACCTTCAATTAAAGTTCTTGCACCATAAGCAATGCGTTTTCCTTTTTCTAATAAGGGACGCAAAAAAGAATGTGTTTTTAAACGTTGAAATTCTTCATAAGGATTGAGATAAGGATTGTGATAATCTAAACCCACAACAAAACCAATCGCTAATAAATTTTTTCCTAAATGATAAACAAAAGAACCGCCGTAAGTACGATGATCTAAAGGCCATCCAATTGAATGGATTACGTGACCAGATTGATGCAATGATGCTGGAATTTCCCATAATTCTTTAATGCCTAAACCATAAGTTTGTGGATCAATACCATCACGTAAGTGAAAACGTTTAATGATTTTTTCCGTTAATGAACCGCGGCATCCTTCTGCAAAAATAACTTGTTTTGCGCGTAATTCTATTCCAGGTTGAAAATTTGATTTGGGTTTATCAAATCGATCTACGCCTTTATCTCCTGTCACAATACCGCAAACACGATCACCATC
>JABDCN010000048.1 GCA_013288125.1 Gammaproteobacteria bacterium | reverse complement strand
CTGCTATGCATAAATGGGGCAAAGTTGACTTGGCTGATCTGCAGTTTGAGCATAGAAAATATCGTTTTCTGCAAGCTTATGCGCAATCCAAATTATTAATGAACCTTGTCACATTTGAATTGGCGCGCAGACTTGAAAATACCCGTGTCACAGTAAACTGTATTCATCCAGGCGCAGTAAAAACGCATCTTGGCAGCAGTAGTGCAGATAATATGGCGTTAAAATGGATTGATAGCTTAGTTAAATTTTTCTTCATCACGCCTGAAAAAGCCGCGCAGGCGCCATTTTATTTAGCGACCGCGCCTGAGATGGAAAACATCACTGGCAAATATTTTGTGCAAGATAAGCCTGCCGTAGCGAGTTCCACTTCTTATGATCCTATTCTTGCCAAGAAAGTATGGGAAATAAGCGAGAAATTAGTTGGCAGCGCGTCATGATAAATCAATATCCTTTAGCTTTTGCATCAAAGCGGCCAATATAATGCGGCAGCCGTTCGATGCCAGTTTCCAGTTGGCCATCATCGTGTAATGTTATCCAGCGATAGCCCGGCGGAATATTCTCGAGTGCAAAATCCGGCCGGCATCCTTGAAATTGAATGCAGGTGGAAGGCACCGCATAACAGGGAATATTTTTTATTTGCTGAAAAAATTCTTGATGAACATGACCAACAAACACCACTTTTACATTGGAATAATTTTCCACGGTTTGCCAAAATTGTTCAGCGTTCGTGACACCTAATTTATCCAGCCAGGTGCAACCTAAATTGAATGGTTGATGATGAAACATAATCATGGCGTGATGCTGCGGATATTTTTCCAAACATTCGCGTAAGAATTGTAATTCTGTCGCTTTCAAATGACCTTCCACCGCGCCAGGTTTTTGTGAATCCAATAAAATAATTTGCCAGTCACCGAACAGAATATGTCGGTTATCCAGTATATTTTCGAAGGGATAAACAGTACGCATGACTTGCTGGTTGTCATGGTTACCTGGAATAAAATAAATCGGAACGTTAAACACATCAATCAAGGATGCAAGACGTTTATAAGAAGTTGCTGAACCATCTTGAGACAAATCGCCGGATAAAATAATAGCATCCATTTTTGTTTGGCGCTCTTGAATATGGCGGATAATCGCTTGCAAACTTTCATTTGTTTTAACGCCCAAAAGCTCTCTGTTGACGTCCGCACCTAAGTGGATGTCGCTAATTTGCAAAATTCGATGAGCGCCGTCACGCATATTCTTGTCCTTCTTTCATCATTATAATCCTTACCTTACTGAAAAAATAAGTCATTATTTTTTAATGAGATATTGATGAATAGTTTAGCATGTTACTGCCAATTTGACATTTACTGCAGCCCGCTTTAAGCTTCCAGTCAATTTTGGGGAGTATATAAATGAAAAAAATAATCATTGCTCTTGCCAGTACCACCCTCCTCGTTTTTTCTGCCGCTTCGTTTTCCTCCGTTAAATTATCATTGCACCCGGATAAATTACCCGAAACCGGCAACATCCAGGGCAAAATTTACCGCGTCACATCTAATGATCAACAGAACAATCCGTGGATACGAGTCTTTGTGGGAAGAGAGAAAAACCAGCAGTACGTGCTCGAATTTAAGGATACTGACATCGCTGTTGGCGATACACTTCTAAATGCGCAGGGTAAATATATCGACGCGCTCTATGCGTATTCTAACGGCGCTTATCATGTCACTTTCTTTGAGATATCGTGACTGTCAGTTTATAAATCATTGAATTTTGTTATCAGCAGTCACCGGCACTCCGACGAATGCTGTCATGATTTTCAGCAAGCATGAAACACAAATCGCGCCTGCGATCAAAAGACCAATCGACAGAAGGGAACCATTAAAAAATTCCGCAGCCGCTGCGCTGCCCAATACGGAAAATGCCGTGAGAAAAACAGCGAACAATGATACGCGCACACCCATTGGTTCGGTGCTCGCTTCAATAGTGATACGATTGAGTGGCGAGAAACACAGTGCTGAACCGAACGAATAAATAAGCATGGCAAATAAAAATGGATAAAACGATATTGGAAATTGTATCGCCGTCATCAGTACCAACATACCGCCGATTAAAGTCAGCACTAAACCCGTCTTAATCAGAAGGCTGACTGTGATGCGTTCCATTAAATATTTCACACAATAATTGCCAATGATGTAGGCAGCAAAGACCATGGCTTGTATCACACCAAATGCGACTTCGCTAAAATGGAATGTATCAATCACTAACAAAGGGCCGGCGCTGATCCACACAATCCAGCCGCTCATAATGAGACCCAGCACAAACATATTTAACATGAAATGTTTATTAGCTAATACACGTCCGTATTGTTTTAATATGGATAAGAAATCTAAATTTTGTACTTTTTCTAACCTTGTTTCAGGCATCCATTTATACAAAAAGAGCATTGCCAATAATGCCCAAGCGGCAATAAACCAAAAAATAACGCGCCAACTCGCAAATAAGAGCAGCGTCCCACCCATTAAAGGACCCAATGCTGGCGCGAGTATGGAAATACTGCTCATCAACGCCAAAATTCGGATGGCCTGTTTTTGTTCAAATAATTCGTGAACACAGGCATACCCGGGCACTAACATGGTAGCCATCATGCTGCCTTCCAAAAAGCGCGCGATTAACAACACGGAAATATTATTTGTTAAGGCACAGATAAGGGTTGTTGCAATATAAATTATGCCGCCGATTAGTAGCACGATGCGTCGGCCAAAACGGTCCGCGAGTGGTCCAATAAAAATGGGTAAACTGGCAGCGCCCAGGAACCACATGGTTAATGTCAATTGCGCTTGCTGGCTGGTCAAGCTTAATTCGCGCATCATTACCGGCAACGCTGGCAAATACATGTCATTGGAAAGATAAAAAGCAATTTCGTAAAAGACTAATGCCAGCGGAAAGATTAGTTTAGCTCGTTGTTGCATGATCATTTTTTTCGTCTTGCATGTTTTAGTATTAACATTTTGAAAGTATCATACTTCAACAGCAAGATATAGACAGGCAGGAAGCATAATGGAATCCAGACCGCCGCTGCAATTGATAGCTATCCCTGAAGAAATTTTGCACCATGAAATTGCGCCCAGAATAGTGAAAGACGATCTAAAAACTGCAATGCACTTTTCTGAGACGTCCCGTTTCTTTTTCCAATCCTTTACCAAACTCAATAATCAGGAAGCCGCCAGAAGGTTGCTCATGCTGATTAAGCAGGCAGATTGGAATGCAATCGAAAAAATAATTAATGCTCATCCAACTTTAATGTTTGAACGAGTTCAATCAACAATAACAGAACAATCTGAACGAATAAGTCCTGTGCAGTATGCCTTCTTTCTTTATGATACATATACGTGGAAAATACTTTTGCAAAAAATACAGAATAATGCTGAACTGATTGATCTATTTTTACAGCAGGAAGAACAGCAAAAAAACCATATTGATTTAAGCCCGTTTTTTGCTGCGTATGCAGATTATCGAAAAAAATATGCAGCTTGGTTAGAGAACAAAATTACCAAGGAAGATGTGCAACAAGCGTGGTTAACCATTGGCATCATGCAGGGTCAATTCCTTCCGGTGCACATGTTAAAAGAATTTTGTCGTGCCGATAAATTATGGCGTCCGTATGCTCCGTTTCATGCTGATCTCAATACACGGCCAATACCAAATATTATTTATGACTATCATCGCGGCCAAATATTTTCTTTATGTCCTATCACCACTACTTCTCGTTTAGGTAAAGATTTTACATTGGGACGCGGATCTCGTATGTGTTGTACGTGGAGAAAAGGAACACGAAAACGAGCAGCCGCACAGGAACGTATTCGCGAGGATTGCAAAATATTTGAAAAATTATACCAGGTAAGATCGAACGAATTAACTGAACAGATATCGCAGTTAACATTGTCAAGGCAGCAACGCAATGCATCGCGTCATTGTTGATTCAGTGGAACCAATGTACATCATGTCATTTAACTCGAATTGTTAAGATTCTGCTCCGTTTCATGCGATAACGATACCAACAGGTCCGTTAAAGCCCGTACCTGTCGCAACACAAGTACCCAAACTACCATCATTTTTAATGGGACAATATGAAACCGTATTGCTGTTATTGTTGGTGACATAAACTACCGTACCACTAGAATTTATTGCTATCCCAGCAGGACCTAAAAACCCACCTCCTGCTAATGCACAGGTACCAAAACTCCCATCCGCATTGACCACACAATAAGAAACGGTCGTCGATCCATTATTGACGATATACGCAAACGTGCCAGCAGGATTGATTACAACACCGGCAGGTTGAGTTAATCCTGAGCCCGTATAATTACAGATACCAAACGTTCCATCTGCATTGATCCTACAATAAGAAATGAAGTTATTGCCTAGATTAGTAATATAGGCGATGGTACCTGCGGCATTGATCGTCATACCTCCAGGACTGCTAAATCCACTTCCGGTTACATTGCAAGTACCAAATGTTCCGTCGCTTTTAATAGGACAAGAAAGAACGTTATTACTATTGAAATTCGATACATAAGCGAATGTATCAGTTTGATTGGTGATGATACCAAAAGGTCTATTAAAACCAGTGCCTGTCGTAGAACACGTACCAAAACTTCCATCGTTATTAACAGGACAAACAGAAACGCTATTACCACTGTTATTAGCCACATAAGCCAATGTGCCGGCAGGATTAAGTGTTATGCCATAAGGAAAGCCTAATGAGCTGCCGGTTATATTACAGATATTAAACGTTCCGTCGGTATTGAGCGTACAAACGGAAATATTATTACCAACATTATTGGCTACAAAAGCTAAAGCGGATCGTGTAGCCTGAGCCTCAGTGACATTTAAAGAAAAATTGGTTCCGGCACAAGTGGTACCATCAGGAAAACATACAAAAAGGTGATGATGTGGATCGGGATCATTGCTGTTTACCGCACCCGAAATAGTCAGTTGTAAGGTACAACTATTGCCGGCATCGCCTTTTTTGGATAATTGAAACGTTGAGCCACAAGTATCTGAAAATGTTCCATGACTAGTGACTTGCGAAACGTTAGGTGGAAGATATTTTACAAAATTATTATTCACTGACAATGTCGTTTCATTTGCAACGGTATAATAAGCGGTAGCCGTACTGCCTAAATGAATACTAGTTGGTAATTGTGTTCCTGCTTTGGGCACGACACTGAAGGGAAGCGCATAACACATCGAATGAAATAATAAAAAGATACAAGACAGGATACTAAACACAATACAATTCTTATTCATGAGCATACTCTTATATCACAAAGGTTAATTGAGAAAGTAATTCATTGACGTAAAAATGTGATTGAGACAATGGTCCAGATACATTTGTGGTATCAATGATAGGATTGCTCAATTCCACTTTACCGAAATCTGCAAATCGATAACCAATACCTATACGAAGATAAGAAGTAATATCCACATCAACACCAATACCGATGGCATAGGTAAAGGATGTCGTGGTGTCGTTGCGATACATTTTAGTAAACGTTAAAAAGGGTGGGACGTTGGTATAATAGTTATATGCTTTATTAATTGCAGTTCCTAAGCCAGCCGAAAGATAAGGGTGATAACGTGTTTGTAGTGTAGAAAGTAATTTCCCTTCCACCAAAACTTGTCTTAACAAAGTTCCATAGTGATAGGTATAGGAATTGGCCGATCCACTATCCACACCTTGTGTCAGCGTGCCTCTAGCAGAAAAAGGTGAGGTTTGATTGTAATCTAACCCTGTTTGTAACATCCAATCTGGCTGAAGATCCCACTCAATGCCTAAAAATCCACTCCATAGCGCCGAAGTTTGCGTTGCTTGGTTAGGTGAATAATTATAGAATTGATAAATTGTTGGAATGAAGAAGCTGCGCCTGCACCTAACGTGATAACCGGATGCCATGTTCTGGCGTAAGAAGAGGAAACGAAGATGAGGATGCTCAAAAAAATAAGACTATAAATTCCATTTCTTCTGGCATTAAATAACATGATTCGCTTATCTTCCTTAACTAGCGTATACGCCAAGACACGTCAGAGCGTAGCATGAGTAAAGCTAATTATTCAATATCATGCTCTCTCGACGTTGGCCACAAGCGAGATATAGTATTAACCAATAACACAAGAAGAAGTAGATTTAAAATTTTTTGGTGAAGCAGGATGTTTAAAAGATTTTCCTGCATTTTTGCGGCCAAAGATCTTTGGATCATACAGTTGTTGATTGTCTTGTTTGGTGCTTGCAGGTGTTGCAAGTGAAGACCTATTTCCTGTTTGTAGTTCTTCTGCTTCAGCCTCTCCCGGCACTTCTGCATCGAGAACTGGGCAGGGCAATGTAGCGTGAATGTATTTTTTCTCTAATGCGTATCGATATATTCTATCGGCATTGACAATCGCCTCTTTAAATTGCTCAAGCGTATTGACCAAACCAGGTCTTACAGTTCGCATATTTTGAAGCAGCTTATGAATTTCATTAGCGACATCGTGAGGATTGTCATAAGAAAAATTCTAGAATAATGCTTTAAAATTTCCATAGTCAAAATAAAATGACCTGTTCGACCGACGCCGCTTGCGCAATGGACCAAAATAGGCTGGGTAAGTGACTTCTGATATAATTGCCACAAAGCTTCTTTTCTATCATTGAGTAACTCTTTCTGAGTTTTTTTAAGTAAGTGGAGATCGCGATCATCATCTGTATTTTTGCTTAAATTAATAGGCGTATTATCGTTTAGTTGAAAAACAGTTACATTCAGAGTTTGCTTGCTTTGACTGGGGGAGTTAATAATCAATTGTGAATGGATAATACCATGAGGGCTAGCTTGATGGCCGCTTATCGTCCTACTAACTTTTCCATCTACTTCACGAATAGTGACGTCTAACTGACCGCAATTTATGTGCCTTTCGCTTAAACAATAATCGTGAAAATCTTGATAGTCAGAATCACGATAAGCAGTACAAGACCCTAAGGCGACTACTTGGTGTATAGGAATGACTGAATTGTAAACCGTATCCATGAAAAAGGTTTCCAATGAGTGAGCATCAGGTCCAGCTGATGCAATAAAATTCGTTCCGGGAATTCTTGTTGCATTATTCAGAAAGGGTTCATCTCTTTTTGATAAATACTCGTCCTCGCGAAAGCACTCTTTCAAAGAAGGGTCTTTTTTTGCTTGTTCTTTAATTTGTTTATTGTAAATATTGCCTTCCACAAATGTCTCTGCTGCGACGGCAATTACTTTTGTTACAAACCGTAATGGGATTTGCTCGATATAATGCTCAGATGAATTATCAACATCTTCACGGTGCAACATGTGTTATTTCTCTGTATATGTGCGTGTTTAATGTGCAATATTATATCAATAGACACTTAAGATCATCTTAAAAGAGGTGGCTTCTTTTTATTTGCCGCCAGAACCCAAACTCATTTGGTATATGTCATTTAATTTATCGATTGAAGGTGAATTATCGTCAAGTACGCACTGCTGCATTTGAGTTACGAGTGATTGTACTGCTGATTTTTTTTTACCGTTTGGTAATTTTTTTGGTCGTTGTGGGTGCAATTTTTTTATACCATTTAATTTCGAGCCGGTTGGTTTTTCCGGAAGATGCCCGTTTTGTTCTGGTAATCGATAAAATTGGCGTAATCGGCTCTGCACTGTGCCCGTACTAGAAGCACGGCTTGAGCCTATTAAAGCATGAACCGAACCGGTGCTTAAAGATTGAAGCGCCGCTTGTTTAAAAGCTTCAAATCTTTCTTTATTTAAAGAATAATCCGAATTATTGGCTAAATTGATTGTTATTTCTGCCACCATTTCATAGGTAATGCCTGCTAAATACACAATTCCATCTGTCTTTAACCAGGAAAAGAATTGCGGAACGCTGAGATTGAAATAACCTTGGCCATTCATATTGCTTCTAAAAGCATGTTCGATTTGATCTGCATTAATTATTGGATTAGATCGCTGCATCAGCCTCCTCCTTTTGTTTTGAGCTATTCATCTTAATAGAAAACTTGATCGTGCTCTAGGGGAAAATGTTTCACATAGAACAAATTTTTGTTTATGCAATCAAATGCTTATATTATCCGTCGTTGCGAGGAGCGTTTTTTGCGACAAGGATGTAGCCCGGGTGTAGCGCAGCGAAACCCGGGGATCTAATGTTCCGGGTGGATTGCCACGTTGCAATGATGAGGCTTGTTTTGACTATCCCATAAACGTCCACCTTAGTTAAGTGTGACATTTATGGGATGTTTGGTGTCATTTTATTTACTTATTAAATCGTTAAAATTCAATTAGTTATCTAAACTTCGGTGACCGAAGTGGTTTGTCTTAATAATCTTTGGATAATACTAGCCCTGATAAGATTGCTTTTCACTCCCTCTATTGTTGGATATTCTTTACGGACTCGCACCACTGCCTGTTCAATCCTCAACATCAACATTTCAGGGACACGTATGCTGACCATATCGCTCAATTGATCCATATCTTCTGCTATATCCACTAAAGTTGGATAATCTGATAGTTCCAATAGGGCTTCGATTGATTCGATGATCCATTTACTCTTGCCACGCATCCCATAGCCGTCCTCGATTATGCGTTGTTGCAAGCGATGATGAAGTTTTTTTTGTAATTTAATCGATGTCATTAATTTTTTATGCATGGTTTATACCGCCATTTCTAATTCTAGTAATTCAATTAGCTTTCTGAAGGCTTTTGTTGCTTGCCGCAAGTCATTCCAATTAACTTCCGAAAAAATTCCCATGTATTTTTCATACTCCTCATTAATCAATACACAATCTACTATAGTTTTAATAACGTCCGTCTTAACTGTCGTTCCCATATTAATTTTGGCAGTCAAACGGCCGCGGTTAGATATTTGTAAATCAGTTTTATTACGCTTAATTGTCTTTTGCTGACTAATAATATGACGAATTTCACGCAAACTGGAACCATTGATGCACGCTGTGAGTGCTTGCGAACGAACATCTGGGGAATTAATGCTTGCAAGCAATACAGCTTTGTCCAAATTACGAATATTACCGTTGCGGATATGCTCCGTTACATCCTTAGGCGCATTAATCGCAGCTAAATAATAAGTAGTTTGCGATAAAGATAAGCCGGTAATATTCTTTAATAAAGTTGCAGTGACCTCCTCTACTTCTTCGTGTTGACGCTGATATTCCTTAATAATT
>JABDCN010000047.1:8913-9696 GCA_013288125.1 Gammaproteobacteria bacterium | reverse complement strand
TTTTACCCCTCTAGGCTTCGTTGTAAACGTATTAGAAAGGTTTTTTTATATGGATAGGGCACAAGCAGTCGCAATAGCCATGGCTGCTCATGTAAAGGGAATGGCGCAATGTGGCATATTTAGCAAAGATTTGGCCGAATCTAAAGTCAGTCAGGTGTTAGATTATGCAAAACTGCACCATTATCCCCTATCTTGTAGCATGGAAGCAGCATAAGACGTATACAAGGAAGCGGGATCGCCATAATAAGATATAATAAAAATATGAGGTGTCTTTTATAAGGGCATATCTGCCGATATCATGAGGGGGAACGGCGATGCTAGATAAAGAACTCGAATATACACTCAACGTTGCTTTTAAAGAAGCACGTAACAAACGTCATGAATTTGTGACGGTTGAACATTTGTTGCTTGCCCTATTAGAAAATACGTCTGCTTTAGAAGTTCTCAAGTCATGCGGTGCAAACATCAGTCGTTTACGTAGTAATTTAATTGAATTCATTGATAGAACTACACCCGTTATTCCTCTCAATATACATGATAGAGATACGCAACCGACACTGGGTTTTCAACGTGTCATTCAACGTGCTGTTTTTCAAGTACAGTCTTCAGGTAAAACAGAAGTTTCAGGCGCTAATGTTCTTGCTGCTATTTTTAGTGAGCAAGAAAGTCAAAGTGTTTATTTTATTCGTCAAGAAAACATTAGCAGATTAGATGTCGTGAATTTTATTGCGCATGGCACAGTGAAATCAAAATCATCATCGCAAGATAAACCATTCAATCAAT
>JABDCN010000047.1:8525-8903 GCA_013288125.1 Gammaproteobacteria bacterium | reverse complement strand
GAATCAGAAAATGCAGGTGAAGAAAACGGTGGTAGTCCATTAGAACTTTATACAACGAATTTGAATGCACGCGCAAAAATGGGATTGATTGATCCTTTAATTGGACGTGAAGAAGAAGTAGAACGAACGATTCAAGTTTTATGTCGCAGACGTAAAAATAATCCATTATTAGTGGGTGAAGCGGGTGTGGGAAAAACAGCAATCGCTGAAGGGTTAGCACGTTTAATTTTAGAAAAAACGGTGCCAAGTGTTTTGCATGATAGTGTGATTTATTCATTAGATTTAGGAAGTTTATTAGCGGGAACAAAATATCGTGGTGATTTTGAAAAACGTTTGAAAAGTGTGTTGCATCAATTAAAAGAGCAAAAAGGCGCTATT
>JABDCN010000047.1:0-8515 GCA_013288125.1 Gammaproteobacteria bacterium | reverse complement strand
GATGAAATTCATACCATCATTGGTGCAGGTGCTGCTTCTGGTGGTTTAATGGATGTATCAAATTTAATTAAACCTTTGTTAGCTTCTGGTGATTTAACTTGCATTGGCTCGACGACATATAAAGAGTATCGAAGTATTTTTGAAAAAGACCATGCATTAGATAGACGCTTCCAAAAAATTGATGTGAAAGAACCAACGGTTGAACAAACGATTGAAATTTTAAAAGGATTGCGTGGACGATTAGAAGCGCATCACAATGTGGAATATAGTAATGACGCATTAGAAGCAGCTGCGCGTTTATCCGCACGTTATATCAGTGATAGGCATTTGCCTGATAAAGCGATTGATTTGGTGGATGAAGTGGGCGCTTATCAATATTTATTACCTGAAGCAAATCGCAAAAAAAATATTGATGTGGCAGACATTGAAAAAATGGTGGCGAAAATTGCGCGTATTCCTGAAAGAAATGTCTCAGCTTCAGATCGTGAAGTATTAAAAAATTTAGTACGCGATTTAAAAATGATGATCTTTGGGCAAGATCAATCAATAGAAACTTTAGGTGCAGCGGTTAAGCTCGCACGTTCTGGTTTGCGTGATCCAAATAAACCTATTGGATCATTCTTATTCGTGGGCCCAACGGGTGTAGGTAAAACAGAAGTTTCTAAACAATTAGCGGCAATTTTAGGGGTAGAATTAATTCGTTTTGATATGTCTGAATATATGGAGCGTCATTCTGTTTCACGATTAATTGGCGCGCCGCCTGGTTATGTTGGATATGATGAAGGTGGTTTATTAACAGAAGCAGTGAATAAAACGCCGCATTCTATTGTGTTATTAGATGAGGTAGAAAAAGCGCATCCTGATGTTTATAACTTATTATTACAAATCATGGATCATGGTACGTTAACTGATATGAATGGTCGCAAGACAGATTTTCGTCATACGGTGTTAATCATGACATCGAATGTTGGCGCAGATATTATTGATCGAACCAGTATTGGTTTTACGCCGCAAGATGGAAGCACTGATATGATGCCTGCGGTTAATCGTCTTTTTTCTCCAGAATTTCGCAATCGCTTGGATGCCATTATTCAATTTAGTTCACTTGATATGAAAACGATTTTATCAGTGGTTGATAAATTTGTTGCTGAATTAGAAGGACAATTAGAAGCGCGTCATGTGATTTTAGAAGTTGATGAAGAAGCGCGCGCATGGTTAGGCAGAAATGGTTACGACAAAAAAATGGGTGCACGACCGATGGCGCGATTAATTCAAGAACAAATTAAAAAACCATTAGCTGAAGAATTATTGTTTGGTAAATTAAGTACAGGTGGTCACGTGAAAGTGACCATCGACAAAGGAAAAATTAAATTTTTAATTGAAGATATGTTAGGGACGGCGGTGACGAAAGCATAAAATGTCAGGATGACAATTGCGTTATCTTCTATCTCCAAATAGGCGCAGTAAATTCAAGAACAAGTTGATGAAGTCGAGATACAAAGCTAGCGCGCCTTGAATAGAAAGTTTTCTCAGCATTTCACCTGAAGCGCCTGGTACATTAAATCCTTTGATGCGTTGTGTATCGTAGGCGGTTAAACCAGCAAATATTAAAATACCAAGTGTGTTAATGGTTAATGAAACAGCATTGGTTTGAATAGAAGGAAAAATCATGGCAATTAACATAAAACCAATCAAGCCAAATAAACCCGTCATGCAAAATGAACCTACTGGGCCTAAGTCACGTTTTGTTGCATAGCCAAATAAACTTAATCCTGTAAAAGCAAAAGCCGTGATAAAAAAGACTTGGCTGATACTTTGTGCGGTATAAACTAAAAAGATAGATGAAAAAGTGATGCCAGTTAAGGCTGCATAAGCGACGTAAATAGCGATAGAAAGTGTAGCGCTCATGCGTTGAATGGCGGCGGATAATGCGATCACAGCGCCAAGTTGGAGAATAATCAAGGCAATTAACAGAAAAGTATGTGTGTAAAGATAATGCGCCATGTCAGGCGTGTTGGCGACTTGATAAGCTACGCAACCTGTAATGAGTAAACCTAACATCATCCAAAAATAAACACGACTCATGAAAGTCGCATTGGATAAGCTTACACCTTGACGATGTGCTGTTATTGTTTGATTGTTCCACTGTGAATTCATGTTATTCCTCCTTTTTTTCTTTTTCGACAGGTTTACTACTTACGCCATCTTTATGACGGAAGGTAATACGACCTTTACTTAAATCATAAGGCGTCATTTCGACGGTGACTTTATCACCCTTTAAAATTCGAATATAATTTTTACGCATCTTGCCAGAAATATGGGCAAGGACGATATGTCCATTTTCTAATTGTACACGAAACATTGTATTAGGCAGGGTGTCAATGACCGCGCCTTCCATCTCTATTTGTTCTTCTTTTGCCATAAATCTCTATCTCAAGTTAATAAATGTGAATGATTTACAAATGGGGCCCCGTCACTTCGGGTATCCCACCGTGCTCGCAAGCTGCGCGCGGTGGGAGCCCTCCCTATCGCTCCGCCCCATTGCTGATAATCGCGTCATTATATCTCATTTGTTAAGCTATCTAAATACTTATCCGCATCTAGTGCAGCCATACACCCCGAACCGGCAGCCGTGATCGCTTGTCTGTAAGTGGGATCAGAAACATCGCCTGCAGCGAATACGCCAGGAATATTGGTTGCTGTTGCATTTTGACCCACACCGCTTTTGACGTGTAAATAACCTGTTTCATTCATGTCTAATTGACCTTTAAAAACAGCGGTATTAGGTTGGTGTCCAATCGCAATAAATACACCTGTTGCGTCTAATGTGGATGTTTCACCAGTTTGCGTGTTTTTAATGCGAACACCTGTTACCCCATTATTATCACCTACAATTTCATCTACTACACTGTTCCAAGCAATATCAATTTTTCCTGTGGTCGTTTTTTTCTTTTCGAGATGATCAATCATGATTTTTTCTGCACGTAATTTATCGCGACGATGAATCAAAGTGACATGAGAGGCAAGATTAGCAAGATAAATCGTTTCTTCGACTGCTGTATTGCCGCCGCCAATCACAACGACTTTTTGATTACGATAAAAAAATCCATCACAAGTGGCGCAAGCTGAAACACCTTTGCCTTTATAACTTTCTTCAGATGCTAATCCTAAATATTTTGCACTGGCGCCTGTTGCGATAATCAAAGTATCACAAGTATATGTATGCTCGCCTTTCAGTAGGAAGGGCTTTTGTTTTAAATCAGCGTAAGTGATTTCATCGAAAATGACTTCAGTATTAAAACGTTCCGCGTGTTTTTTCATGTTTTCCATTAAGTCTGGGCCTTGCAAACCTTCAGGCCCGCCTGGCCAATTATCCACATCTGTTGTGAGACTTAATTGGCCGCCAGGGATAAGTCCTGTCACCATAACAGGGTTTAAATTGGCACGGGCAGCGTAAACGGCTGCTGTCCAGCCCGCTGGTCCTGCACCTAAAATAATTAATCGATGATGTTTATCTGTCATAAATCATTTCACTTTTGTTTGTTATATAATAATGACGTTATATAGTAGGAGGGTATGTTTCTCAACTTTTTTATGGGGCTCCATCGCTTTGGGTATCCCGCTGAGAACTATTTAGATAGGGTAGGATAAATCAATCTATGAAGAATCGGTATAAACAAGCAATCGATAATAAAAATCGAAGACCACTGTCCGTCCACATGCGGCATCGCCTCCGAGAAGGCATTTTTCTCGTTTCAATGGCGCTTGCCGTGTTTTTGCTTGTTTCTTTTGTCACCTATCATACAGAAGATCCAGGTTGGTCTGGCACAGGTTTAGGTAGTGTTAAAATCATGAATGGATGCGGCCGTATAGGGGCTTGGACGGCTGATGTATTTTTATCACTCTTTGGCATCGTTGCTTATCTCTTTCCTGAATTGATTGTATTGACCACATGGTTATGGATGAAAGAACAAGAGATATATAAATCGTCACGTGAATGGGTCTTTAAATCGTTAGGTTGGGTTTTTCTGATTGCTAGTTTGTGCGTATTAGTTAGTTTTTATTGGCATACTAAATCGCATTTACCAGTGGATGCTGGTGGCATTGTAGGCGGCTTATTGGGAGATGCTTCTTTATTAGCATTTAATAAAATAGGCAGCACGTTATTATTTATCACAACTTTTTTATGCGGCGTGACTTTAGTCACGGGCTTATCTTGGTTGGGACTTGTCGATCGATTTAAATTATTTTTTCTCAAAGGATGGCAATATTTCACTTCAAAAACGCGTCGTGCTAAACCGCTTATTAAAACAATAAAAAATGAACCTGTTATGCAAAAAGAAGAGCGTAAAATACTTGAAGAACCGATGATGATGGCACCATTACCCGCTGTTCCGCTTATTACAAAACCACCTGTGATAACTAAAATAGAGCAGCGTGAGAAAAAGAAATTAGAAAAAATTGATATTGATCCCCGTATTAAAATGGCACCTGGTAGTTTGCCGCCATTGACTTTGTTGGCGCCAACACCGCCTACAAGCGACAAGGCATTTACCAGTATTTCATTTGAAGCCTTATCTCATTTAGTTGAACAACGATTATCTGATTTTGGTGTAGAAGCAAAAGTGGTTGCAGTTCATCCTGGTCCTGTTATTACGCGGTTTGAATTGGATTTGGCGCCAGGCATTAAGGTCAGCAAAATTGTGGGATTAGTGAAAGATATTGCGCGATCTTTATCAACAGTGAGCGTTCGTATCGTAGAAGTGATTCCTGGTAAATCTGTTATTGGTCTTGAAATACCAAATGAAAATCGTGAATTAGTTACCTTGCGTGATATGTTTGAATCACAACGCTATATTCAATCACGTTCGCCGATCAGTTTAGTATTAGGCAAAGATATTTCTGGTAATCCCGTTGTGGTTGATTTAATGAAAATGCCGCATTTATTAGTGGCGGGGACAACCGGTTCAGGAAAGTCTGTTAGTTTAAATGCCATGTTATTAAGCATGCTATATAAATCAACACCGGAACAATTACGACTTATTTTGATTGATCCCAAAATGTTGGAATTATCTGTTTATGATGGCATCCCGCATTTGTTAACCCCTGTGATTACAGATATGAAAGACGCAGCAAATGCATTACGTTGGTGTGTGGCTGAAATGGATAAACGTTATCGTTTGATGGCTTCATTGGGCGTCCGTAATCTTGCTGGATACAATCAAAAAGTAAATGATGCAATCAAACAAGGCCAGCCTTTGTTGATGCCTCATGTCTTAGTCACGGATGAAACCTCTGCAAAAACACAATTACAACCCTTGCCATATATTGTTGTGATTGCAGATGAATTGGCTGACATGATGATGGTTGTCGGTAAAAAAGTAGAAGATTTAATTGCACGTATTGCGCAAAAAGCGCGTGCAGCGGGAATTCATTTAATTCTTGCGACACAACGTCCCTCTGTGGATGTGATTACGGGTTTAATTAAAGCGAATATTCCTACGCGTATTGCATTTCAAGTTTCTTCGCGTATTGATTCACGCACGATTCTCGATCAACAAGGCGCTGAACAATTGTTAGGACATGGAGATATGTTATATTTGCCGCCAGGTGCCGGTGTGCCGAGTCGTGTTCATGGTGCTTATGTGGCAGATGAAGAAGTGCATCGTGTGGTAGCGGCATGGCGAAGTGCGGGCCAGCCGGAATATCTCAATGAAGTCACGGATGAAATCAGTGAGTCAGGTTCGGCTGAGGGTGGGGCGAGTGGAGAGTTAGATCCTTTGTATGATGAAGCCGTGCGTGTTGTGACGGAAAGTCGTCGTGCTTCTATTTCACTTGTACAACGAAGATTGCGTATTGGGTATAATCGTGCAGCACGTATGATGGAAGAGATGGAAGCTGCAGGTGTGGTGAGCTCGATGGATAATAGTGGTTCGAGAGAAGTGTTGGCAGGCCCGCCAGCGTGAAGCCTCCTCTCCCTAACCCTCTCCTCCAACTAGCGTTGGAGGAGAGGGGATCCGGAGACCATATGGATCGCAGAGTAGTCCCCTCTCCTCCAACGCTAGTTGGAGGAGAGGGTTAGGGAGAGGAGGAAAGAAAAAATTGTATGGCCTCATCTTAAAACAAGGGTTATTAAATTTATGTATAAAATTATTTTATCTCTTTTTATTTCATTATTTGTTGTAGTTGCGCACGCCGACCAAACATCTTTTATAAAACTATCAGCCTTATTAAATTCTATCCAATCCATGCAAGCGAATTTTAATCAAACCATTTATGACAATAAAAATAAGGCTATTCAACAAACAACAGGCAGTGTTTCATTACAACGACCAGGTCGTTTTCGTTGGGAAGTGATCAAACCAATTCCGCAATTGATTGTTGCAAATCAAACAACATTATGGATATATGATCGTGATCTTGAACAAGTGACTGTGCGATCTATCAAACAAGCATCGGATAATGCGCCAGCATTGTTATTAAGTCATGATGCTAGTATTTTTATGAAAAATTACAACATTAAAAATATGCAACAACAAGATCCAGATTGGCAATGGTTTGAATTAATCCCAATTCATTCTGATAGTTTTGCTGCGATTCGGATGGGTTTTTATAAAAATCAAATTAATGAAATGCAATTACAAGATAAACTCGGTCATACAACACGTATTCGTTTTTTAGATGCGCGTTTTAATATGAAACTTTCTCCCGCTTTATTTATTTTCAAACCACCAGCGCATGTGGATGTGATTAATGAGTCACAATGATCAAATCATGTTTCAACCTTTAGCAACACGTATGCGTCCAACAAATTTGGATGAATTTATTGGTCAGCAACATTTATTAGGACGAGATAAACCCTTACGACGAGCTGTTGAACAAGGCATTTTGCATTCGATGATTTTATGGGGGCCGCCTGGCGTAGGAAAAACGACACTTGCACGATTAATTGCAGAACAATCTAACGCTCGTTTTGTGCGTTTATCTGCTGTATTTTCTGGGGTAAAGGATCTTCGTCAAGTGGTTGAAGAAGCCGAAAAAGCAAGAGATGAACATCATCAAGCGACTATTTTATTTGTTGATGAAGTACATCGTTTTAATAAAGCGCAACAAGATGTCTTACTTCCTTTTGTGGAAGAGGGTGTTTTTATATTAATTGGTGCAACGACAGAAAATCCTTCATTTGAATTAAATAATGCTTTGTTATCACGTACGCGTGTGTATGTATTAAAACGATTATCAGAAGAAGAATTATTGCAAGTATTGCAACACGCATTGAAAGATAAAAAAAAGGGATTAGGAAAATTAGTTATTCATTTGCCAGAAGCATTGCAATTTATTATCGTCAAAGCGGCGGACGGTGATGCGCGGCAAGTTTTAAATTTATTGGAGATCATAGCTGATTTAGCACAAGAAAATAAAAATGAAATGACAGTGACAGAAGCATTATTAGAAGAAATTATTCAAACTAATTTGCGTCGGTTTGATAAACAAGGTGAATTTTTTTATGATCAAATTTCTGCGTTACATAAAGCAGTTCGAGGTTCATCGCCCGATGCTGCGCTTTACTGGTTTTGTCGTATGCTAGATGGGGGATGTGATCCACTTTATATTGGTCGGCGTGCTATTCGTATGGCAAGTGAAGATATTGGTTTAGCAGATCCTCGCGCGTTAACGTTGGCAATGGAAGCGTGCGAAGTTTATGAAAGATTGGGATCGCCTGAAGGTGAATTAACGCTTGCACAAGCCATTGTTTATTTAGCTTGTGCACCAAAAAGTAATGCTGTTTATGTGGCATTTAATACCGCAATGCGTGAGGCAAAGACGTATGGCACATTGGAAGTTCCTTTGCATTTGCGAAACGCGCCGACGAAATTAATGAAATCATTAGCGTATGGTAAAGCCTATCGTTATGCGCATGATGAACCAGAAGCTTATGCAGCAGGAGAGAAATATTTACCTGATGAAATAGGGGATCATCAATATTATTATCCGACATCACGAGGATTGGAGATAAAAATTAAAGAAAAGCTAGATTATTTTCGTGAGTTAGATAAAAAAGCACCACAATCGACAAAAAAATAGGTTGTGTAATATTTAATTTTTTGCGGCGTTGAAATCGTACAGCGATTCTTGCTTGCTTTATATAGCAATATAAATATTTCTTATAAATATTATAGTTTTTATTAATTATATTTATTGACTCGTTTCGTGTAGTCTTTTTTTGATTTTGATTATTTTATTTTAAGAGGAATCTATATGAAATCAGTATTTTTAACTTCTGTATTGTCGGTATTATTATCAAATCATACGCCGACTATTTCTATTAAGCGGCCTGACAAACTTCCAGAAAAATGCCCTAGTATCGTTAGTCTTGCCTCTCAAGGATTAGATCACGTCGTACCATTTATGCTAGGAAACTCATGGATTGGTGTAAAGGAGAATTCATATTACGATACAAAAGATACTTGGAGTTTTATTGTTTTCGCTAATAATAATTCAAAAAATAGTAGAG
>JABDCN010000046.1 GCA_013288125.1 Gammaproteobacteria bacterium | reverse complement strand
TTACGGCGCAGAAATTAATTTGCAGCTTGTTCCCACTGCCATGTCAGATTTATTACCTGCTGTGATTTTATGCGCAGAAACGCAAGAACGTTTTATGTGGGTAGTGCCGCCTGATTTAGTTGATATGATCTTAACGCATTACAATAATACTTTTGCTTTACCGCAAGTATCAGAAGGCGCATGCGCAGCAGTTGTCGGAAAAATTCGTACAGATGGTTTGTATATCGTTAAAAATAATAATCAAGAGTTAGTCAATGCGAAAGCGAGTGATGTCACAAAAGGTATTTTATACGATAGATCATTTGCAGCAAAAACAAATTTACATCACGAACCTTCTGTTGCAGCACCAAATGATTTTAATCAAATTTTATTAGCCTTATTATCACATGAAAATATTGCCTCGCGTGCACCGATTATTGAAACTTACGATAAACAAGTGCAAGGCCGCACAATTATTGAAGCAGGTTTTGCTGATGCTGGTGTGATGCAGCCATTTAATGAAGAAAAATATCCTGCAGAAATTCGTGAAATAGGTATTGCGTTATCACTCGATCATAATCCTCGTTATAACAAAATCGATGCGTATTGGGGCGCAGTGAATGCCGTTCTCGAATCGGTGCGGAATGTGATTGCGGTTGGTGCAGCGCCGCTTGCTTTAACCGATTGTCTTTGTTTTGGAAATCCTGAAAAACCAGAGCAAATGGGTGAATTGATTGATGCGGTGCGCGGTATTACAGATGCTTGTCATGCGGTTAAATTAAAAGATCATGCAAATACAAGCTTACCTGTGATTGCAGGCAATGTTTCTTTATACAATGATTCGCATCATGGTGCGATTCCACCGAGTCCAATGATCAGTTGTTTAGGTGCCATGTCAGATGTATCACAAGTCATCACTTATGATTTTAAACAAGCTGAAACTTTTATTTTATTAGTGGGTGATCGTCGTGATGAATGCGGCGGTAGTGTGTATTATCAATTGCAAAATAGTTTAGGCGCGCAATTACCAAAACCTGATCTCGCTTTATTTAGCCGTGAAATTCAAGCTGTTCAAGCTGCTATGCAACAACGCTGCATTCTTTCAGCGCATGATATTTCTGAGGGCGGTGTAGCAGTTGCATTAGCTGAAATGTGTTTTCAGCGTCAACTTGGCGTAGACATTAATGTGCCGGGTGAATTAGCGATAGACAAAAAATTATTTGGTGAAACAGGCGGATTTATTTTAGAAGTGATGCGTGATCAAGTTAAAAAAATTAAAACGATTTTCGATGAATATCAAGTACCAGTGACAGTCATCGGTCAAACAACGGTTGCACCGCGTTTACGTATGAATGAAGTGATTGATTTGTCGGTGAGTGAAGCAAAAAATGCTTGGGAAAATGGCTTAAGAGAGAAACTAATATGATCATCGATTACAAATCAGCAGGCGTTAATATTGAAGCGGGCAATGAAGCAGTGCAGCGTATTAAGCAATCTGTTGAAAGTACATTTTCATCACAAGTTTTAACTTCACTGGGAAGTTTTGGTGCGATGTTTGATTTGGCGCCGCTCATGAAAGAATATCATCATCCTGTTCTCGTACAAAGTATTGATGGTGTGGGCACTAAAATGATGGTTGCTGTGATGATGCAAAAATTCGATACCATTGGTATGGATTTAGTGAGTGCGACAACGAATGACATTATCGTATTAGGTGCAAAGCCACTGACATTATTGGATTACATTGCAAATGATCGTTTAAATCCGCACATCGTTGAAAAAATTGTGACGGGCATGGCAAAGGCGTGTCGTGAAAATGGAATTTCCTTAGTCGGTGGTGAAACCGCTGAAATGCCCGGTACTTATTTACCAGGCGAACATGATTTAGTAGGTATTATTACGGGCGTGGTTGAAAAAGAAAAAGCGATATTAGGTCATGATATTAAAGCAGGTGATCTTGTTGTTGCATTTCCTTCTAGTGGATTGCATACCAATGGGTATTCACTTGCACGTAAATTATTATTTGATGTAGCAGGTTGTAATGTTCATACACAATTAACGGATTTACCTTTGTCGATTGGTGAAACATTATTAACACCGCATCTTAATTACACGCGTCCTGTTTTGCATTTATTATCTAAAAATATTCCCATTAAAGGCATGGCTCATATTACAGGTGGTGGCGTGCTTGAAAATATTCCGCGTATTTTACCTGCTCATTGTGCAGTTGAAATTCGAAAACAAGCCTGTCCAGTGTTGCCTATTTTTCATGTGTTAGCGCAATTAGGAAAATTAAATGAATATGAATTGTATCGCACATTTAATATGGGCATAGGACTTGTGATGATCGTATCACCTGAATGTGTGAATGACATGCGTGATGCGTTGAAACAATTTCCTGATTTTCCTTTGTATGAATTGGGACAAGTTGTAGTAGGTAATCGTGAGGTGAAATTAATCAAATGAAAAAAATCGCCATCGTACAATTTCCCGGTTCGAATTGCGAGCGCGAAACGATGCTTGCGGTTAAACGTGCTGGCATGCAGCCTATTGAATTTCTCTGGAATGAATCGCATGAAAAATTACAATCCATGGATGGTTATATTATTGTCGGGGGTTTTTCTTATGAAGATAGATCGCGTGCAGGTATCATCGCAGCACTCGATCCTGTCATGCATGAAATTAAAAAACAAAGTGAAATAGGTAAACCTGTTTTAGGTATTTGTAATGGCGCGCAAATTTTAGTAGAAACAGGTATGGTGCCAGGATTAGAAAATAATAAATTAGCGATGGTGCTAACAGAAAACAAACGTATTGCGCAAGGAAAAGTGTTGGGAACAGGTTATTACAATGCTTGGATTTATATGTGTTTGGCCAAGGATTATCAACGCAATGCTTTTACACGTTTATTATCTCCACAAACGATTTTACGTCTTCCTATTGCACATGGTGAAGGTCGGTTTGTGATGTCGACGGCATTGTGGCAAGAAATTGAAGTGCAAGGGTTACATGTTTTCCAATATTGTAATCAACAAGGCGAAATCATTGATCATTTTCCTGTGAATCCTAATGGCTCTTGGCAAAATATTGCGGCTATTTCGAATAAAGCAGGAAATGTGATGGCCATGATGCCGCATCCAGAACGAACAACACAAGCGGATGTGATATTTGAATCGATGCGAGATTATATTGAAGCCGGTCAGTATCAATCGACTGTACCACTTAATTATTATCCGCGTCGCGAAACATTATCTGTTTATCAAAAACCAGCGCATCATGAAGAATGTATTGTTGAATTGATGATTACAGATAATCATGCGTTGACGGTACAAAAAGCGCTGCGGCAATTAGGGATACCGGTGACAGTAAAGCGCCGCGTGCATTGGGAAATTCAAAAAAATAAAGGGAATGACAAGGTTCAACATCTACTCTATAACGACCGCAAAGAACGCACACTCACGCCTCACGAAGCAACTTCCTCTGGTCTAACTTATCTCGTTCGTCCTAAAGAAGATTGCTTAGGCCAGCAAAAATGTCAAACTTTACAAGACCATTTTGCAATATCAGATATCAATGCAATTAAATATGGCGTTTTGTGGCATTTCAGCAGCGAAACCGCTAATATATCAGACTTCATTAACCAGATTTTACAAACTAACATTATTTATAATGCATACGCCCATGACTGCTACCAATACAAAATTTGATTCATCACTCGATGCCATACAAACGGCTTTATCGAATTGTTTAACAGAAACTTCATTTACTTGGGGTAAAAAATACCAAGGTAAAGTGCGCGACACTTATGATCTTGGCGATAAATTAATTATTATCACGACCGACAGACAAAGTGCGTTTGATCGCGTGATTGCTTCTGTACCTTATAAAGGCCAAGTCTTAAATTTAACGAGTGCATGGTGGTTTGAACAAACGCGTTTTATCGTGCCCAATCATTTGTTAGTCGTGCCTGATCCCAATGTCATGATTGTCAAAAAATGTAAAGTATTTCCCATTGAATTTGTGGTGCGTGGTTATATCACAGGTACAACAAACACCTCTCTCTGGACGCAATATCAAAAAGGTGTACGGCATTATTGCGGCATTTCTTTTCCAGAAGGATTGAAAAAAAATGAACGCTTAGCTGAACCTGTGTTAACACCAACAACAAAAGAAACAGAACATGATAGACCGATCAGTCCACGTGAAATTGTAGAAGAAGGTTGGATGACACAAGCGGATTGGGATGAAGCGAGTGCAGTTGCATTAAAATTATTTGATTATGGTGTTAAAACGGCAGCCAAACACGGCTTGATTTTAGTTGATACCAAATATGAGTTTGGTCGCAATGAAGAAGGACAAATTGTTTTAATCGATGAAATTCATACGCCAGATTCCAGTCGATATTGGCTCGCTAATAGTTATGAAGAACGATTAGCGCAAGGAAAAGAGCCAGAAAATATTGATAAAGAATTTTTACGTTTATGGTTTGTGGATCATTGCAAACCTTATGAAGATGAAGTATTGCCAGCGGCACCAGAAGAATTAGTTGTGACACTGGCTTCTCGTTATATTCAATTATATGAAATGATTACAGGAAAATCTTTTGCATTTGCGCAAACGTCGCTTTCTTTACACGAGCGAATCATGCGTCATGTTGCGGGTTGGCTGGGGTCATAATGTGCGGTATTGTCGGTATATTTAGTCAAACACCTGTTGCAGTTGAATTATACGAAAGTCTGATTCATTTGCAGCATCGCGGTCAAGATGCAGCTGGTATTTTAACCTGTGAAGAACGTTTTTATCCTAAACATGGTTTAGGTTTAGTTCGCGAAATTTTTTCTTCACAAGAGATATCAGAATTAAAAGGGAATATGGGTATTGGCCACACGCGTTATCCAACAGCAGGTGGTTATACTGAGGCGGATATTCAACCATTATGGATTGGTAATCCGCGCGGCATTGCGCTTGCGCATAATGGCAACTTAGTTAATTATCCCGAATTAGCACATCATATTCGTTATGAACAACATCGTCATTTAAATTCCTCTTTGGATTCTGAAGTTTTATTATTTATATTAGCGGATTATTTAGGTGAAAGAGAAGGGGTCAAGTCTGGACATTGGACATTGCCCAATGTCCAATGTCCAGACTTGACCCCTTCTGCTTCTGACACTTTTTTTTCTCAACTTTGTGATGCCATCAAACAAATTCACGAACAAGTCCAAGGTTCGTATTCTGTTGTTAGTTTAATTATTGGAAAAGGATTGGTTGCTTTTCGTGATCCTCATGGTATTCGTCCTTTAGTCATGGGAGAGCGTAAACGCAGTGATGGTACTTGCGATTATATTTTTGCATCAGAAAACACATCATTTTATGCATTAGGTTTTGAACCTCAAGGTGATTTAGCACCTGGCGAAGTTGTTTTTGTCGACAAATCAGGAAAATTATTTCGTCAAATCGTTTCTCAAAAATCATTTAGACCTTGTGTATTTGAATATGTTTATTTTGCGCGTCCTGATGCAACGCTGGATGGTGTGAGTGTTTATCGTTCTCGTTTACGCATGGGACAAAATTTAGCGCGCCGCTTTAAAGAAAAATTTCCCAATGTTGTACCTGATGTTGTCATTCCTGCACCCTTTACGGCGAATACATCTGCATTATCTTTCGCACATGAATTAGGCGTGAGATATTCAGAAGGATTATATAAAAATCCTTTTATTGGGCGCACCTTTATCATGCCCAATCAAGCAGTTCGTGCACGTAATGTGCGTTATAAACTCACGCCACAACGAACAGAAATTGAAGATAAAAAAGTATTAATTGTTGATGACAGTATTGTGCGCGGCACAACATCGCGTGAAATTGTTAAAATGGTACGTGAATTTGGTGCGAAAGAAATTTATTTTGTTTCATCGTGTCCACCCATTAAAAATCCTTGTTTTTATGGGATTGATATTCCTTCTCGTCAAGAATTAATTGCTGCGCATGATACAGAAGAACAAATCAAACAATATTTAGGCGTTGATGGTTTGCTGTATCAAACAGAAGAAGATTTAGTTGAAGCGGTGACGCGACGTGGTCAACATCAAATTACCAGTCCTTGTATGGCTTGTATGAATGGGGATTATGTTTGTAGTCAATTAACGGAAGAAAAAATTCAAGAATTAGAATTGAGGCGGAAGCGAGATAAAATATGAATATTCTTATCATTGGTTCAGGTGCACGTGAACATGCGATAGCAATTGCATTACACAGATCACCGCAGCAACCTCATCTTTATTGTTGCGGCACATCGACGAATCCTGGCATCAAACAAATGGCACATGATTATTGGACAGGTGATATCACTGACGTTACAACCATTACAAAATTAGCAAAAGAATGGCAAATTAGTTTAGCGATCATTGGTCCTGAAGCGCCATTAGAAAAAGGATTAGCTGATGCGTTATGGCAATCCGCTATTCCAACCATTGGTCCAAAAAAATCTTTAGCACGCATTGAAACAAGTAAATCATTTGCACGCGAATTAATGCAAAAAAATAAAATTCCTGGCTTGCCGCGTTATCATGTGTTTGACAGTATGAATGGCGTAGAAAATTTTTTACAATCATTGGGTGAAGGAAATTATGTTGTCAAAGCAAATGGATTAATGGGCGGTAAAGGTGTGCGTGTCGCGGGTGATCATTTGCATTCTATCGCAGATGCTATTTCTTTTTGTAAAGAAATTTTCGCAGCAAAACAAACTGTTGTCATAGAAGAAAAATTTATCGGTCAAGAATTTTCATTCATGTGTTTTTGTGATGGGGAACATATTGTTCCCATGCCATTAGTGCAAGATCACAAACGTGCTTTTGTGGATGATAAAGGCCCTAATACAGGCGGTATGGGAAGTTATTCTGATGCGAACCACAGCTTACCTTTTTTAACACCGAAAGATTGGGAAGATGCTTGGCAAATGAATCAAGCTGTTTATCACGCATTGCAAGCAGAATGCGGTGAGAAATATATTGGTGTGTTATATGGTAGTTTTATTGCAACACGTGACGGTGTTTCCGTTATTGAATTTAATGCACGATTTGGCGATCCAGAAGCTTTAAATGTTTTAACCATTTTAGAATCTGATTTTGTTGCTATTTGTCAGGCTATGGTGACAGGCAGTTTGATAAAAGAACAAGTAAAATTCGCTTCAGATGCAACAGTTTGCAAATATGCTGTGCCACAAGGTTATCCTGATGCGCCAGTGAAATCAGTGCAAATTGAAATTTGCGCCGTTAAAAATAAATCATGTTTATATCTTTCTGCTGTTGATACGATGGATGGCAAAATTTATTTAACAGGATCGCGTACAGCCGCTTATGTCGGTGTTGCGAATTCTCTTCCTGCTGCTGAAGAAATTGCAGAAAAAGAAATTCGCGGAGTGAGCGGCCCTTTATTTCATCGTGAAGATATTGGGACAGAAAGATTAATTCAACATCGTGTTGATGAGATGCGTAGGTTACGCGGGAATGATTAAGCTTGGTATTTTAGGTTCAACACGCGGTACGAATCTTGTTGCTATTGTTGATGCGATCACACAAAAAAAATTATCTGCTCAAATTGAAATTGTCGTGAGTAATCGTGAAGATGCTTTTATTCTTGAACGAGCAAGACAATATCATTTACGAAAACAATTTGTGGATGCGAAAGGATTATCACGAGAAGGGTATGATGAAAAAGTATCAACTTTATTAAAACAATACGATATTGATTTGATTGTCTTGATTGGTTATATGCGTATTTTATCAAAAACTTTTGTGAATACGTGGAAAAATAAAATCATTAATGTACATCCTTCTTTGTTGCCAGCACATGCAGGCAAGATGGATTTAGCCGTGCATGAAGCAGTGTTGCAAGCAAAAGAAAAAGAAACGGGTTGCACCGTGCATTATGTTTCTGAAGAGGTTGATGCGGGCCCGATTATTTTGCAAAAACGCTGCGCGGTTTTGGCTGGTGATACGCCAGAAGCATTAAAAGCACGTGTGCAAGCGTTGGAAGGCGAGGCATTAGTTGAAGCGATAGCCTCCTCTCCCTAACCCTCTCCTCCAGTGAAAAACACTGGAGGAGAGGGGACAGTCTAAGTTAATTAGGAAGTTCCCTCTCCTCCCACGTTTTTGTGGGAGGAGAGGGTTAGGGAGAGGAGGGTTCAAAGAATCACACATATAATTCCCAACAAAATAAACCCCATCGCAGCAACTGTCATCGTTGTAATTACTTCATGCATAAACACGGCAGAAATAATTAAACTAAAAATAGGGACTAATAAAAATCCCAGTGAAACAACAATTGTTGGTAATTCTTTATTGATAACGAGTCCGCTCCAATAGGATAATCCTGTTACTAAAAAACCTGTGTAAGCAAGCGATAAAATTAAAGTAGAATTCCAAGTGACAGTCGCATGAGGTTCTTTGATCATGGCATAAATAATAATAGGAATAGCGCCAATTAATAATTGCCAAGGAATTAATTCGAATGGAGACTTCGTCCACTCCATATAGCGCGCGCCCAACATAGAAATTGCCCATGATAAAGAAGCGAGTAATAACATGGCGCTTCCAAATAAAACATGTTTATCAGACCAATCTAAATCCCAAGGACTGATTAAAATAAATAATCCGCCAAGGCCTAAAAAGAAACCTAACCAACGCAAGGGGCCTGCTTCTTCATGAAAAAAAAGTGTGGCAGCAGGCATGATCCAAAGTGGGGTAGTGTATGCTAATAAAGAGGAGCGCCCTGCTGGTAAATAAGATAAGCCAATATTTGCAAGTAGAATATAAATACTGAATTGTAAAAAGCCGATATTTAAAATCATGGGCAAATCACGTTTGGTGGGAAAAGTGAATTTACCCATCAAAGCGACGAGTAACATCATGGTCGCGGCGCCGACCAATAAACGAATGGCGGTATACCATCCAGGTGATAAGTAAGCGAGACCCATTTTATTAATTGGCCAGGCAAGTCCCCAGCTGAAAATAATGAACGCAAATAAAGCTAAAATACGGCAGTTGATTCTTGGGGCGATAATGGCGGCCATGTTGTTTCCTTTCGATTTTCATGAAGGGGTATCATAGCAAAAATATGGCAAAAATATCATCCAACTGTCATTGTCTTTCGTTTTTTATTGTTGTTACCACGGGACGAGACTGTTTAGTTCTCGGTAGTATTATCTTCTCCCTCTTCCTCTACCCCTTCCTTTGCCCCTTCCTGAATTGTGACTATTATTGCTTGGTGTGTTTGGTGTTGATGATGCTCCCGGTGCTAATGGCGCAATGCTTTGAGGAGGAGCAAGTAACATTGGTGATGAAGATGAAGCATAAATTGTTGAAGTTGTTTGTTTTGAGAATTTTTTGTTTCTTCGTTCAAGCTCGAGCCATATATTTTTTCTATCAACAGATGTCTTATTTAAGATATATTCTCTTATGCTAGGCAATGGAACATTATTGTTTACCGGTTTTTTGTCAAAAATAGAATTTAAAAATGACATCTTTGGGTTTTCATCTAATATTTTTTGTAAAATAGCTGGTCCAAGTTTTTCAGATTCAGCATTGTCCTGAGGAATAATTAATTGATATAAAATATAAAATGCTTCTTGATCGGGTTCTGTACCATAACCTAATTTATTTGGTGTAAGGTAATCCAATTTTTCTTTTATTAGTTGGATAAAGTCCTTTTGATCTTTGATGAAATTAATAAAAATATTCGATTTTCGTGTCTCTACTTGTTGCATATTTATAAATAAACTTTTTCCATTAAAC
>JABDCN010000045.1 GCA_013288125.1 Gammaproteobacteria bacterium | reverse complement strand
CCGCTAAAAAATCTACCCAACGCTGCCAAAAAACCACTTGTTCTCGTTTTTTTCTTATTTTGTTTTTCTTCAAGCTTTGCTTTGGCTACTCTTTCACGTAAATCATTTAAATTAAACTTTTCTGCCAAGCATAAATCTTCCAATAAGCTATTACTAAAATTGATATACTGTAATTTAAATCCTTCTTTTGTCAGCACAAATTTCCAAGAAATCTTACCTGGAATTTGAACAATGTTTCCTGATTGATCTTTGAGAGCTATGTTATACATTATTCCATGCGCACTAATCTCGCCGCGTCTATCGCGCTTTAAATTCATTTTGTAAGTTTTTACGGGAACTATTCCGTACGGTTCTACTACCGCAATAATTGCGCTGGTTGGAAAATACAGAATGGCCTGGTTATAAGATTTTAAAATCTGTCGACGAATTGCAGCATCTTCTTCTCGCCATAATAAGAGATTATCTGCAAGAAATTGATCTAAATATTTTACTTCAAGATCATCAATATCATTGCTACGCCTATCAATAGCGTCTTTATAGCCGCGCAAATTTATGGCCTTGTCTATTCCAGGATAGTCTTTAATATATTGCTGGACGACTTTGTCATGCTGAATTTGAAATTCTTTATAAAAAGCTGACTCTAGAAATAGTTTTTTACTGACTGTTATGCCTCTTAAAAGGTCTTTAAACGCAATACGCTTATCTTCTTTGCCTCTACTAACACTAGCAATCCATCCAGCTTTGCGTACGCTCGCTATGTACTCGTTCTGTGAGCTTTTTAACTTATCATCTTCAATAGTAAATTTTGTCATTTGAGTCACCTAAGTTTGAGCTTCGCAATGCCGCATACACTCGAAAATATTTCTTATAATCAACATTAAGTTTTATGAAAAGTATCGTCCGGATGTTTATCTTTATTCAAATCACTCTCACTTTGGGTCTTTTTTAAGCCCGGTTTATGCTGAATATCTTCCTCTTGATGATGGACAAACATGCCAGCATCTGTGGGATGCGAAGCAGCCAAATCTGGATGACCATGCCATTCCTGTCCAGGTGAAGACGGTACTCGCTGACGATTCTCTTGTCTTTGCGCCGGTTGATACTGCGGAGCAGGATAACCAGCATTCGGTTGAGCAGGAGACTTACGAAACCAGGAAGTCACTCGTTTTACTAACTTATTCGTCGCAAGCTTTAATCCAGCAGCCGCTTCTGTGCCAATCACACTCGTCAGCACAGCGGCACCCACTAATGCCAATGCAGGCACCACAGCTTTTACCGCTGCACCAATCGCTGCGGGTGCATAAGGCAAAATCGTACCAAAGGCCAGTTTCCCTAATACAGGTGCTGCACCAACATAGATACCAACCGTGACCATAGCGGTAAAGCTTGCAAAAACACCTGAAAACACAGCTTTTAGCACGTCAGTTGTTCGTTCGCCGGCGTTAAACTTTTCGCCTAGCCATTCACCTACCGTTTCCCCGCTTAGCCAAGCGCCACGAATATTTGGCACCGGTGATGTGATGGCACGTCCCACAAAATTCACCACTCCAAACGCAAATTCCATTGTTTTTGCCGCACCATACAACGCACCCCAACCTATTATTTTCGGATAACTTTTATGAGATTGATCTTCATCCCGTTGCGCATCCAGCTTTGCTTTGGTGGCTTGTGCGGCAATCTGAAAAATCTGAACGCCAAGAGTTGGTACAAATTCGGTAACCAACTTGGCGATATTAACGACAAGCTTAGGAACGATCAGTAATAAATGAAACGAGGCGGCAAACGGCGCTCGCAATACATTTATTACTCTCGGGTCTTCGTCATCCCAGGAGAGAAAACGCCAGAACAAATTGCCAATTGATTGAACCTTAGCTTCGTTTTTATAAAGCGTCGGGTTGCCATTTGGCAAGCCAAGAAATGAAGTAATAAGCGTTAATGGATGATACAAAAATGCATTTGTCCGCTTCGTATCTAAACTGATTTTTTCGTTATTTAATTCTCTCGTAATTTGATCTAAACCATCTGGCGGATAGACCAGCGTATAAGTGGATATAATCAGGTTATAAACCCACCAGAATATACCTGATCTTTCCACATCATCTTCATCGTCCGCATCTATTTCCGAATCCGACCACTCATCTTCATCATGCAAATGATCAGCTACTTCTTCCTCAAATGAAGTTTCTTCATCACTTGAGCTCGAAGTAAAATCGGAATCATCGTCTTGCCAATGCGGACCACGTGTCTTACCCATAATCCTCTCTCCCCGCTGTTTTCGCTTTATTTATACGTCTAGTATGGCACTCATGCGTTAAAATAGCCTTATATCGGCGGCTGACGGCTGTATCAGACTCGACCAATAAATCCTTGCTAAGACCTTAAGAAAGAAGCAAAAAATCTATTGACGACCGCTTAAAGCGATATTAGTATTCTCGTCACTTAACGACATTCCCCGGTAGCTCAGTCGGTAGAGCAAGTGGCTGTTAACCACTGGGTCGGCGGTTCGAGCCCGTCCCGGGGAGTTGTACTAAATGCTGCACCCAATCCCTTATTTACTTAATATCCTGATTCGTTGAAATGGAGCATGATTAATGGAATTTAAAGGCCTGCGGCAAGCCCTTACTCAAGAATCACCACTGCAAATTGTTGGCACAATCAATGCCTATTCCGCCCTACTCGCCAAACGCGCTGGTTTTCGCGCCATTTATCTCTCAGGCGCAGGGGTGGCAAACGCCTCATTCGGCTTGCCTGATCTTGGCATGACCAACCTAACAGACGTCACTGAAGACGTTTACCGCATCACGGGCGCCTGTGATTTACCATTATTGGTAGACATCGATACCGGCTGGGGCAGCGCTTTTAATATTGAGCGTGCCATCAAAACGTTAATCAAGGCAGGCGCAGCCGGTGTACACATTGAAGACCAAGTACAAGCCAAACGCTGCGGACACCGACCCAAAAAAGAATTAACCAGTCAGGAAGACATGTGTGACCGCATTAAGGCGGCCATGGATGCAAAATACGATAAAAATTTTGTCGTCATGGCGCGTACCGATGCACTCGCCATTGAAGGCCTTGAAAAAGCGATTGAACGCGTGCAAGCCTATGTTGCCGCAGGTGCCGAAATGATTTTTTTTGAAGGCGCGACTGATATCAGCCAATATAAACGCCTGACTGAAGTCTGCAAGGTGCCTGTACTCGCAAATATCACTGAATTTGGCGTCACTCCGCTTTTTACGAAAGACGAACTCAAACAAGCCGGCATTCAACTCATTCTTTATCCGCTGAGCGCGTTTCGGGCGATGAGCGCCGCCGCCGTGACGGTATACGAAGCGATTCGCACAGAAGGCACACAAAAAACGGTTATTCCCATGATGCAGACTCGTAATGAATTATATGATGTCTTGCATTATCACGATTACGAACAAAAACTCGATGAACTTTTTGCAAAAGGAAAAGGCAAATGACTGTAAAATCCAGAGGGGGGCTTGAGGGCATTATTGTTGGCGATACAGCCATATCAACCGTTGGTAAAGAAGGTGTTGGCTTAACGTATCGTGGTTATGATATTCATGATTTGGCAGCACATGCTTCTTTTGAGGAAGTTGCCTATTTACTTATCTATGGCGAGTTGCCTAACCTGGCACAATTGCAAGCCTACCGAGACAAACTTGTCAAACTACGCCGCTTGCCTAACGAACTGAAATTGTTGCTTGAAACGATTCCGGGTTCTGCGCATCCCATGGAAGTGTTACGCACAGGCGTTTCCATGCTTGGCACACTGGAAAGTGAATCCGCGCAGTACACAGGTCATCAAATTGCTGATCGCTTAATTGCTTGCACACCGAGCATGCTGCTTTACTGGTATCAATTCCATCGCAATAATGTGCGCATTGAAACCTGGAACAGTGAAGAACAAACCGTTGCGGGTTATTTTTTACAATTGCTGCATGGCAAAAAACCAGATGAAGAAATGCGGCGCTGTGTTGATGTGTCTTTAATTCTATATGCAGAGCACGAATTTAACGCCTCTACTTTCGCTGCTCGTGTCACCGCTTCCACGGAATCTGACTTTTATTCCGCTATTGTATCTGCGATCGGTACCTTGCGCGGCCCTCTGCACGGCGGTGCTAATGAGGAAGCCATGCGTCTCATTACCCAGTTTAAAACACCGGAACAGGCTGAAAAAGGTGTTAAGGAAATGCTGGCAAACAAAGAGAAAATCATGGGTTTTGGCCACCGCGTCTATAAAATTTCCGATCCACGCTCGGATATCATCAAGGCCTGGTCACAAAAATTATCGCTCCAGGCGCGTGATGGTTATCTGTTTGGTATTTCGGAAGCCATTGAAAAAGTTATGTGGGATCAGAAAAAATTATTCCCCAATTTGGATTTTTATAGTGCAACGGCTTATCATTTCTGCGGCATTCCTACACCCTTATTCACGCCGATTTTTGTGATGGCGCGACTGAGCGGCTGGAGTGCGCACATATTTGAACAACGTGCAAATAATCGCTTAATTCGTCCGGAAGCGCTTTATGATGGCCCTGCGCCAAGGCCGTTTCCACCTATTCAAGAACGAGGCTAAACATGGGTTTACAAACAGTTGATGAGAATACACGTCCTGCGCCAGATAAAGAATTAGTTGCGATCGCCAATTATGCCGCACAGGAAAATGTCGGCAGCGAACTTGCATTTACCACGGCGCGTTATTGTTTAATGGATGCATTAGGTTGCGGTATTCTTGCCTTACAATATCCTGCCTGCACAAAATTACTGGGACCCATTGTGCCAGGAACCATCGTGCCAATTGGCGCGCGCGTGCCCGGCACCGATTATTTACTGGATCCCATTCTCGCAGCTTTTAATATTGGCACGATTGTGCGCTGGCTGGATTTTAACGATACCTGGCTCGCTGCTGAATGGGGGCATCCTTCCGATAATTTAGGCGCTATTCTTGCTGTGGCAGATTACATTAGCCGCAAAAAAATCGCGCAAAAACAGCAGCCATTATTAGTGAAAGATATATTGGCAGCCATGATTAAAGCACATGAAATTCAGGGCGTATTAGCACTTGAAAATGGCTTTAACCGCCTGGGCTTTGACCACGTCCTCCTCGTTAAAATTGCTTCCACTGCCATTGCCACGTATTTATTGGGCGGCACGCGCGAACAAATTACCAATGCGCTTTCGCAAGCGTGGCTAGATGGCGCTGCGCTGCGCACGTATCGTCATGCGCCTAACACTGGCTCAAGAAAATCCTGGGCCGCGGGTGATGCAACCAGCCGCGCAACACGTCTTGCCTGGATGACTTTGCAAGGTGAATCGGGCTATCCCAGCGCGCTGACCGCGAAAAAATGGGGATTTTATGATGCCGTCATGAAAGGTGAATCGTTACGTATTCCTCGTGAATTTGACAGTTACGTGATGGAAAATGTCTTATTCAAAATTTCATTTCCAGCGGAATTTCATGCGCAAACCGCTGTTGAATGTGCTATCAAATTGCATCCGCAAATTATCAGTAAATTGGATCAAATTGAAAAAATCATGTTAACCACGCAAGAATCTGCTGTGCGCATCATTAGCAAATCAGGCCCGCTGCATAATCCGGCAGACCGCGATCATTGTCTGCAATATATGGTTGCCGTTGGATTACTGGAAGGAGATCTGAAAGCGGACCATTACGAAAATGATTACGCAAACGATCCGCGCATCGATAAATTACGGGAAAAAATGATCGTGGAAGAAGATAAACAATTCACTAAAGATTATTTGGACCCTGAAAAACGTTCCATTGCCAATTCCATACAAATCTTTTTCAAAGATGGTTCCAGTACAGAAAAAGTTGTTGTTGAATATCCCGTTGGCCACCGCCGCCGCCGTGAAGAAGGCATTCCTCTGATGTATAACAAATTCGAGGAAAATATGAAGACGCATTATCCTGCTGGCAAAGTTCATGAATTACTCGCTTTATTTAAGGATCAACAAGCACTGGAAAAAATGCCGGTGAATGAGTTGATGGATTTATTTGCCGTGAGTCATTTAAAGCAGGTTGTGACAAAGTGATTGGGTGTGGCCTATGTTTTATGAGTTAGAAGTAAATGGAAATACTCTCTTAATTGATATTATCAAGAATCTCTCAGAGGATACGACCAATCTTATAATTGATGATAAAGCTTCCTACATGAAAGATGTAGGCGATGGATGTAAAGTTTATATTAGTCGCAGTGAACATTCTGATTCTGATAAGGCAATACAGGCATTTGCTGAAGATATAAAAAAATGCCATCTGGTTAAACTATCAGGCGAGGTGCTATCTCAACCTATCGGAGAAGCTAGAATAGCTGAACTGGCTGAAGCTTTGCAGGGATTACCGTCAACTATATCCAGCCTTGATATAAGTGCCATAAGGATAAAAACTGTCAATGAATTGGCGCTTATATTGACGGCCATCCCCATGACTGTAAGCTCATTGCATTTGCATCTGAAAGAAACGAAATTTCCCGCCAACGAGCTTTTGAAAATAAATGCATTACCACAAATAAAAAAATTGACTTGTAATATGTTCTTTAACAAAAAATTTATATCTCTCTTTCCTAACTGTGTCGAAATTTCGCTTCAACTTCAAAAAGACATGCAAATAACTTTTTCCTACTTTCATTTAGATATTAGTAAGATGTCTATATTTATGCCTTGGGATATAGCCGAGGCCTTGGCAAGGTTAATGGACCACAGAACTCGTTATCTAACCTTTAAAAAAATACAAATTGATTGCATGGGAAAAGAAGTATGCGAGAAATTCATGACTCATTTTCCTAAAGTTGAAAAGGTCTTTGTAGTAAATGATAAAGGGGAAGAATATTTTGGCCCTGATAAAAGAGCAGCAGCCAATTATAATATTCGCCATGGATTAGTGGCACCTGTACCTTCTCTTCTGCAAATGACCTCCTTCTTTGTTGCTAATAAAACTGATATTAATATTCAAACGGCTAATGTTCCTGCAGAACTAAAGGATTTGGTATCCTCCTCCAAACTAACGAAGAAAGAAAAACCTAAAATGAACCGGGCAAATCTCTCCTTATAATTGGCCATGGACACTAATCTCAACTATAATTTGAGACTAGATTAACAGGCGTTGATTTTTGGCAACGGAACCTTTAGACATATGGAAAAGCTTGTTTCAATAATAGGAATTAAGCGAGGCGAAGAAAAACTCGCTGGTTTGAGTGCTCTATATGCTCTATTTATTGGGTTATCTCAAGTTTGGCTTAAAACGATCCCAGTAAGTCTTTTCTTAACACACTTTAATGCGACAACTCTGCCCTATGCCTATATTGCAAGCGCGATTCTTTTGGTAGCGTTTGGTATCATCTACGGCGCCCTGGAAAAGAAGGTGTCGGTTACACAGCTACTTTATATTTTTATCATTTTTCCTGCTGCTTTCTTTTTTATATTTTGGTTCTTTTTACAAACTTCGCCTAGCCATGGATTGTATCTGATTCTTTTCATTTTTTCTGCCGCAGGTTTTGATATTTTTGATTTGGAATTGTGGGGGATGCTTAATCGCCTATTTACCTTAGATCAAGCCAAACGTATGTTTGGAGCGATTGGTCTGTGTCAAACCCTGGCCGGTATCACAGGAAATCTTCTCATCCCTTTTCTTCTTGTCTTTATAGGTGCAGATAACGTTATCCTGGGAATAAGCATCTGTGTTTCTTGCGCTACCCTATTATTAAGCGTGATTTTTCGCACATTTCCCAATCGATTTCACAATCCAGCTCCAAAACACCATCTCGAAGAGAATAAAAAAGTTAAATGGATAAATAATTCTTATCTTATTAACAATATGCTATTCGCCATGTTTAGTCTTTTTGTCTATACGATAGTGGATATAACATTTTACAATGTAAATAAAAAAGTGTTTCCCACAGAAATCCAACTGGCAAGTTTTTTAGGCATATTCTTTGCCACAATAAATAGTTTTGATCTTCTATGTCGTGGTGTAATCGCTCCTTTAGTGATTAATAAACTAGGTGTTAGAGTGGGTCTTTTAATTCGCTCCTTGGCAGTCGGTGGTGTCGCATTGACACTCCTGTTTCTCACGCCATTTAATATCAAACTACACACTATTTTTCTTTTAGTTGCTTTGATGAAATTATTTGATGAAGGCATTGCAAATTCTATACTACGCCAGTCTGTCTTGATCCTTTACCAGCCCTTATTGCCTCGTCTTAGGAGCTGGCTGCAAAGTAAAGTTGAGTTGCTTATTATTCCCCTATCTACGATTTCGGCAAGCCTGATTTTTATCTTAATTCAGTATTATTTTAGTCTAGATTTAGTTTATATCACTTTGCTTATCTTAATCTTGGTGGCAGCAACGCTTTGGGTAACATTTTCCTTGCAAAAAGGGTTTATAGATAACTTAAAACTGGCTATTACAAAACAGTTTTTTCTATTTAAGAGTCAAATTTTAGATAAGAATAGTCAAAAATTTATCTTAGAAAAATTAATGGGTGGGAAACCTGACGAAGTTGTTTATTGTTTAGATTTATTAGAAAAAACCAAGCGCTCATACTTCGTGCAGGGTTTAAGCCTTTGTCTCGAACATCCTAATTCCCTTATCAAGCAGGCAGCATTGAAGAAATTGCAACATTTTCAATCTAATAAATTGGTATTAAAAATAAAAAAAATTCTCGACGAAAATCCTGATCCTTATTTGCGAGCGCAGGCTTTTCTCGCTTTGATTTTTCAAAAATCAACGTTATTCGATAAAAATCTTCAAAGCTATTTTGATTACATAACGCTTGTGTTTAACGATGGAGCCATTCTCGCTAGTCTACAATCTAACCTAGACACGACCTTACAACAGGAGATTCGAGAAAGAGTCTTCAAGATCATCTATTCTAAGTCTTCCAAGCGTGCCCGTATGGCCCAACAAATAATTCAAAATAAACTTTTCAATCTCATCCATTCCACTTCCACCTTTGAGCGAGTCAGGGCGGCTAAAATTTTGGGACAATTGGGAATTGAGAAAGATCCCAGCCAAGATTTGCTCCTGCTTTTTGCGGACAAGAATCCTTCCGTCGTACTTTCCGTGATTGAAGTAATCCCATCTTTTCAGGATAAGAAGCTCTACCAGCAGCTTGCAAAAGCGCTGAATCAAAATGAGTTACGCTCGGCAGTTACGCTGGCTTTCATTAAAGCAAAAGATAAGGGACTCCCGAGTCTCGAAGATTCTTTAAATCTCGCACTAGAGCAGCAAGATTTTAAGATGACAAATTCTATTTTTAAAATAATTGGCTATTTGCAAACATCGGCTGCTAGCCAAGTATTGCTACAACATCTTCGAGCGACAAACAATCTAACTCTCCAATGGCAAATTTTGCACGCTTTAGATATCTGTGGATACCAGGCTAACATGTTGAGTGAAAAAGAAGAGTTAAATCCCTTTTTAATTAACACTACCGATCATCTGAATAAGGTGCTGAAATGGATTCGACAAATCGGGAATCGAAATGGTTACGAATTACTAACGGCTACTTTGATTCGGCACATTCAATCGTCATTGCAGCAAATCTTTTTGCTTTTGAGACTTCTTTATTCAAGAAAAATGATCGGTGACATTGCTTTTTACTTTAAACACGAAAATTTAGATAAGGTTAGTTATGCTCATGAACTTCTGGAAAACATTTTAGGTGCAGAACACAAAAAGATTCTCTTTCCCCTACTTAAAGAGCGCAATTCCGATAAATTGATATTAAAACAACCTTCCACTCTAGATATAGAAGTTCTGTTCAAGGAAATATTAGCATGCCCAACATCCGAACTCACAAAGATACTTAAATCAACAGTCATTTATCTGATTGCTTATCATCAATTAAGGCAATTCACTCAAGCTGTTCTTGCGGCGACTGGTGACGCAGATGAAATGGTGTCCGAAACTGCCAAATGGACGTTAACAAAATTAAATCCTGGATCACATTTATGATATTGCTGGAAAAAATTTTCTTGCTCAGAGAGGTTGGGATATTTAAAGAAGTATCCGATGAATTGTTAGGTGAACTAGCCTTGTGCGCTGCAGAAGAACGTGTTATGCCGAAACAAATGATCATTAAAAAAGGAGAGTTCGGGGATACTATGTACATCATTGTGAGTGGTAAAGTGGCTATTATAGATGAGGGGAAAGTTTTAGCTGTGATGGGCGATCGGCAAATATTCGGCGAGTTAGCTGTCTTGTCACCAGAGGCTCGCTCTGCTTCTGTTGAAACGCTTGAAGAATGTTTATTCCT
>JABDCN010000044.1:2545-11242 GCA_013288125.1 Gammaproteobacteria bacterium | reverse complement strand
GTTAAAAGTTATCATGATGAAGCTTTAAAAGGCGAATGGATAGGATTTCGTTCATCAAGGCTTTCTTTACAATGGCGGGTCATTTACAAACCCGAAACGGAACATTTTGAAGTTTATGTCATAGATGTAAATGCGCATAAATATTAACGAGGTATTGTATGAAAATAAATAAAAAAGATTTTGTAAAGGCTCGAGTGCATGCACATCTCACGCCAGGAGAAGCATTAAAATTACTTCGCGAAATGCAAGGTATGACGCAAGCAGATCTCGCAAAAAAAACAGGCATCAGCCAATCAAATATTTCAGCATTAGAAAGTAATGCAAGACAAATGGGACGAGAAAGGGCGATAATAATTGCAAAAGCATTAAAAGTTCATCCTGCTGTGTTACTTTTTCCTGATTATGACTATAGCAAAGTAGCATAAAGCACCTCATATTAACAAAGGTAACGACAATGCTACTCCTATATAAAATCATCGCTGCCATCCTGATTTTTATTGTCAGCCTGATCACCATCATCCATCCACTCAGAAAAAAATCTGCTTTAAAACACACAGAAACCGCCCATTTAGGTGATGCCTTAGCAAGCGGTATTTTTTTAGGTGCAGCTTTTTTTCATTTATTACCTGATTCAATTCGTCTTTTTAATCAATTATACGACCCTATGAACTATCCAATGGCAGAAGCCATTTGTGTCTTTGGATTTTTATTTTTATTGATGCTAGAACGCTTCTCTCTTAAATTTTCAAGCAAGCGCGCCGCCACACATAGCATTCCCTATTTATTAGCGCTCATGCTCGCCATCCATGCGTTAATGGAAGGCGCTGCACTGGGCATAGGCGCAACGATTGCAGAAACAAGCGTATTATTTATTGCTATCTTAGCGCACAAAGGCTCTGAAAGTTTTGCTTTATGCACCACATTATTACGACATGAATTATCTTTTCAGCGTATTTTTTATATCATACTTTTCTTTGCTTGCATGACACCACTCGGTATTTTTTTTGGCGCATTCATTCAGCATTTAACGATGGCAAGAAATGGTGAATTAATTGCCGCTATTTTTAACGCATTCGCTGCCGGCACTTTTTTATATATTTCTACGCTGCATCATATTCATTTCCATCAGCACACCGAAGATGCGCAAGGATTAATTGAATTCGCGTGTCTCGTTGCAGGCGCAGCAGCGATGGGAGTCATTGCAATTTGGGCTTAAGTATTCAGGCTTCGTTCTTGACCGCCCGTCTGCGGGCATCTTTGGGCAATCATTTTCGGGAAAAATGCTCACATACTTCTGTGTATGCTGCGCTTTTTCGCGAAAATGATTGCCCAAACCTGCCTCGCAGCCAGACGGTTGTGGCGTCATGAGTGTGGCGTGAACGATTACGCATGCTCCTCGCAATGACGAAATGTAGTAATCCTACGCCTGAACTAATCCCAACTCCATCACAGCCTCTCTTTCTTTTCGCAATTCATCCAATGTAATTTTTATTTTTTGCTGGCCAAATTCATTTTGCGTCAAGCCTGTCACTACTTTTAATTTTCCATTTTCTACACGAGAAGGAAATGAAAAAATCAAACCTTCGTCAATATCATATTCGCCTGTTGAACAACGTGCGACAGAAAAACTTTCGCCTGGTCTTGTATCATGTACTAAATGATAAACAGACATTAAAGCAGCATTCGCCGCAGAAGCAGCAGATGATGCACCACGCGCTTTAATCACTTCTGCACCGCGTTTTTGAATAGTAGAAATAAAATCATTTTGTAACCATGACAAATCTGTGATGACTTCTGTTACAGGTTTATTATTAATTTTTGCGTGATAAAAATCAGGATATTGTGTCGAAGAATGATTTCCCCAAATCGTCATTTCACGAATGGCTGTAACATCAACCTGCGCTTTAATGGCTAATTGTGAACGCGCGCGCAATTCATCCAACATAGTCATTGCATAAAAACGATCGCGCGGAACATCAGGTGCATTATTCATTGCAATTAAACAATTCGTATTACACGGATTACCCACGACAAATAAATGTGCATCACTCGCTGCGTGATCATTAAACGCGCGGCCTTGCGCAGTAAAAATTTTACCATTAATTTTTAATAAATCTGAACGTTCCATGCCTTCTTTACGCGGCACAGCACCCACCAAAACCGCCCAATTGACATCTTTCATTGCCACATTCACATCAGCCGTCGTCGTTACTTTTTTGAGCAATGGAAAAGCACAATCATCTAATTCCATTTGCACGCCTTTTAAAGAGGGCAATGCTTGTTCTAATTCTAATAAATTTAATTCTACGTCTGTGTCTTGGCCAAACATTTGTCCGGAAGCGATGCGAAAGATAAGCGCGTAGCCTATTTGACCTGCTGCGCCAGTGATGGCGACTTTGATACGTTTATTCATGGAAAGCTCCTATGCTATAGTGCGATTTTAACTATAAAATACATTTATGCCAATTTTTTCGCCGCTCAGTTTATATATTCATTTACCTTGGTGTGTACGCAAGTGCCCGTATTGTGACTTTAATTCGCACGAAGTAAAAGGTGATTTACCAGAATCTTTTTATGTGCAAGCTTTATTAGACACATTAGATCATTATTTACCTTTAATACAAAATAGACCACTCATCAGTATTTTTTTTGGCGGCGGCACGCCCAGTCTTTTTTCAGGCAAATCTATTGATCAAATATTAAATGGCGCTGCACAACGTTTATCTTTCGCACTAAATATTGAAATCACTCTCGAAGCTAATCCTGGCACAATAGATCAAGCGCGTTTTTCAGCGTTTCGACAAGCGGGTGTCAATCGTCTTTCTTTAGGTATACAAAGTTTACAAGATGAAAAATTAAAAACATTAGGACGTATTCACGATCAAGCGCAAGCCATGCACGCCATTTCTATTGCAAAAGAAATTGGTTTTGATCAAATGAATTTAGATTTAATGTATGGATTACCTGATCAATCACTTGATGATGCGATGTCTGATTTAACTCAAGCTTTATCTTTTTCTCCTTCACATCTTTCGTGGTATCAATTGACGATCGAACCGAATACGTTATTTTATCGACATACACCTGTGTTACCACCTGATGATACCATTTGGGAAATACAATTGGCTGGCCAGCAATTATTAAATGAAAAAAAATTCCAACAATATGAAGTGTCTGCTTATGCTAAATCTAATAACACTTGTCTGCATAATATGAATTATTGGATGTTCGGTGATTATTTAGGCATAGGTGCGGGGCGCGCATAGCAAAATAACTTTATCGACAAATGAAATTGTTAGATTTGCGCAAGTGAAACACCCTAAAGATTATTTGAATCCTGAAAAAAGAAAAGCAGAAATAAATATCTTATCTGAAAAAGATTTGATATTAGAATTTATGTTAAATGCATTGCGTTTAACTGATGGTATTGCTTTATCTTTATTTGAAGAGCGAACGGGTTTAACGATGAATCATATTGAAAATAGAATTGAAGAAGCAAAAAAACGCGGATTATTAGCTTCAAATGAAGAAATCATTTATCCAACGCCATTAGGTAAAAGATTTTTGAGTGATTTGGTGGAGTTATTTTTGTGATGTCATTTCTGGATCCTGCGGACAATCCCGGATCAAGTCCGGGAGCGGGACGACGAGCCTAAATTAATCATCACACAAAAACTGCCCACAGTATTTATCCACAAAATGATACGAAATACCAAGCGCAAGAAAACTAATATTATTAACCACACTGCCCACTAAAATGCGCGTGTAAGAAACATCAGTTACCCAATTTTGGTTCCAATAATAACTTCCGCCTATTGTAAATGTTGTTCTGACTTGAGTCGTGTGTTTTGATTTTGGCGCAATAACAGTACCCGTTGATGAAATGCTCGGCGATCCATTTAATCCGCCTGAAATAGATTGATAAACTAACATTGGGCCTGCTTTAGCATACACATCAAAATAATCGCCAAATGGCATAATTCCTTTAACCACAAAATCAAAACCACGAAAACGTTCTTGCAAACTAGAGGCCACTGAAAAAGTCGTTGCCGATGTATTGGGAGGAAGTGTTTCTTTATAGGCGATGCCATTGAAATAATCTAAACCGCCTTCAAATCCTACATATTTATTTAACTGATATCCCATGAATATGCGTGTGCCGAATTGTTTGGTCTCAGGTTTTGCTATGACGATAGGCCCCAGGCTAGACTTTGGCGGTGTCGCTGTTGTCGTTGCAATAGTTTGAACATTTTGATTAGACGCACTGCTAGTAGCAGGCCCTAACATCAAACCCATATAAAATCCTGCGGCTGATGCATGAGCATTGATGGCAATGCAATTTATTCCAATAATCGTAATCAGTTTAATGATTTTATTTTGCATTATCTTTCCCTTATATATAGCATTACCCACCAAATTCTAATCCTTTCTTCACCAATTGCAATTCCCAAATCAATCGTCCCGATTCTATTGCACGACGTTCAAACTTAGTCACCACAGGCCTCAAAGAAGAGCGGCCAGCAAACTGCCCCTCTCCCGCTAGATTTATTAATCTTTTTTCTTGCGTCACGACTTGCCTCATATGACGCGCATAATCTTCCCAATCCGTTGCTAAATGTAAAACCGCATCAAGCTTCATCCTATCAAGTAACAAAGTCACAAAATCAGGCTGAATTAAACGACGCGCATGATGACGGCGCTTGGGCCATGGGTCAGGAAAAAAAATAAGAATACCATCAAGACTGTTTAATGGAATATGATGCGTTAAAACATCAATCACATCTCCATGAAAAATGCGCAAATTATTCATCCCTAACGATTTCACCCCCAACAATAATGCGCCTATACCTGGTTTATGTGTTTCTACACCAATAAAATCGCGATCAGGCTGACTATTTGCCAAAGCTAAAAGTGACTGTCCAGAACCAAATCCGATTTCTAAAAAACGAGGGGCCTTGCGTCCAAATAAAATATCATAATCGACTAAATGATCTGTCTGACATCCAAATTGCGGCCATAATGTTTGATACGCAAGTGATTGGGCGTGTGTAATTCGACTATCTCGACGCACAAAACTACGTATGGGATTTCTTTTTATCATTTTTAGCTTGTTTCATGAATGTTTGATAACTGGCATATCGTTCCGCGTGGATTTTACCATCAGCTACCGCCGCTTGCACGACACAACCCGGTTCGCTCATATGGTCACAATCTCTAAACTGACATTGATGTAAAAATGGCTGAAATTCCCTGAAACACTGGAAAATTTCCTGCTTATTAATAGACCATAAATTAAATTCACGCACGCCTGGCGAATCAATCAGATAACCGCCTTGGGGTAAATGATAAAGCCGCGTTGCCGTGGTGGTATGTTTGCCTGCACCTTTTGTCGAGACATCCCCTATTCGGATAGCGGCTTCACTACCCAAAGCAGTAATCAAAGAAGATTTCCCCACGCCAGAAGGCCCAACAAGGACCGCTGTTTTTTGTTTGATCATGTCCGCCAATGTTTGAATAGTATCCTTCATATAGATACTGGTTAACACAACGGGACAACCAATATCCGCATAAACGGCTAATGCTTTTTTTGCCTCATCTAATGCCGCTTCTTGAAGCAAATCTTTTTTATTTAAGACAAGCATAGGAGAAATATGCTGCAATTCTGCTGCCGCTAAATAACGATCGACTAAATAGCTTGAAAAAATAGGCGGGGGCGCCATCACAATCATGATGAGATCGACATTTGCTGCTAATGGCTTTGTTTGACCATGAGGACCACCGCGCACAAGTAAAGAATGCCGCGGTAAAATCGTAGTAATAATACCTTGTTCTCCGCGTTCTAATGTCCACGTCACTTTATCCCCCACCACAGGGAGCTCTTGATTACGGTGTAAGTAACATTGAAAAATTTGCCCGTCTTCTGCTTCAACCGCAACACTATTTCCAAAATAAGAAACAATCAGTCCAGATTGAGACGTTTGATTATCTTTTTGCATTTTAATTATCACACTTTTTCATATAGTATAAGCATCCTGATTATTTTGAGACCCTATCTTACATGAAAATTTATCTTGTTGGGGGCGCTGTACGCGACAAATTGTTAAATTTGCCTGTTAAAGAACGGGATTATGTCGTTGTTTCCGCAACAATCCATGACATGCTCGCATTAGGCTATCAACAAGTTGGTAAAGAATTTCCCGTTTTTTTACATCCCCAGTCCAAAGAAGAATATGCGTTAGCACGCATGGAACGCAAAATTAAACCAGGCTATCAGGGTTTTACATTCGATACCGCGCCCACTGTCACCTTAGAAGATGATTTATTGCGCCGAGATTTAACCATCAATGCCATGGCCATGGATTTGGCCTCACAAAAAATTATTGATCCTTATGGCGGTCAGGATGATCTAAAAAATAAAATGTTGCGACACATCTCCCCTGCTTTCACTGAAGATCCTGTACGCGTACTGCGTATCGCACGATTTTATGCACGTTATGCCTGTTTAGGATTTCAAATTGCAGATGAAACATGGGGACTGATGCGAAACATGGTGTCATCTGGTGAAATTAATGCACTGGTGGCTGAACGTGTTTGGAAAGAATTCGAGCGTGCACTTGGCGAAAAAAATCCTGAAAAATTTTTTGATGTATTAGAAAAAATTCATGCAATGTCTATTTTATTTCCGCATTTATCTTCGAATGGTCGAGGCATACAGGCATTAATCACTTCTGTTAACATAACAACAGATACCGCTATTCGTTTTGCTGCTTTATTACACGCGTTACCAGAAGATTCAGATCATACTTCATCATCCAAAAAAATAATCAGTGATTATTGTCATCGTTATCGCGTACCCAATACTTATCGAGAATTAGCTTTACTCACTGCACAACATCAAGCTACTATTTTAAAAGCATCAACACTCACTGCGCACGAATTATTACAATTATTTTATGCACTCGATATTTTTCGACGTGATGTGCGATTTAAAAAATGTTTGATGGCGTGTCACGCTATTGCACTCTCGCAAAAACATGAGCTCAATATCGATTGGATCATAGCCTGCGCAAAACAAGCAACTTCTGTTGATGCAAAACAATTTCTTGAAAAAGGATTTACAGGCGAAGAACTTGCTTTACAATTACGGCAAGAAAGAGAGAAGAGAATTCAAAACTATTTAAGGGGCTAACCTATGAACCGTTACATCAAAACCATACTCGCAGCAAGTTTATGCGCATTCACCGCACAAACCATGGCTGCAACCAGCAATAACATGAGTGCTGCTCAAAAAGCACAAATTGAAGAAGTCGTGCATGATTATTTATTAGCAAAACCCGAAGTCATCATGCAAGCCGTACAAATTTTACAACAGCGACAATATGAAGAAGCAAAAAAAACCGTCACACAAACACAAAAAACCGCGATTAATTTTGCGAACGCTTTGTTTCACCAATCACAAGATCCTACGATTGGTAATCCCGATGGCAAAATCACTGTCGTTGAATTTTTTGATTATCAGTGCCCGCATTGCGTTGATATGGCGCCTGTGATTGAAGGTATTGTAAAAGCAAATCCTAATTTACGTATTATCTTTAAAGAATTTCCTATTCGCGGACCTATTTCTGAATTTGCTTCACGCGCTGCATTGGCCGCAAATAAACAAGGGAAATATTATCCATTTAGTCATGCCATGCTGACAGTCAATAAACCATTAACGCAAGATTTAATATTTGATCTTGCCAAAAATAATGGCGTTGATGTCGATCAAATGAAAAAAGACATGAATGGTCCTGAAGTCAGTGATCAACTCAAAAAGAATATGAAGTTAGGACAAGACTTGAAATTATTTGGTACACCCGCCATTTTTGCTGGCGTAACAACGGCGACAAAATCAATCGATTATGCCCCTGGACAATTGGATCCTGCGCAATTGCAGCAGTTGATTGATAAGCAAAAGAAGTAGAACTAGAGACAAGTTCATCGCTGCGAGGACTGTTCCCTCCCCTCCAGCGAATGCTGGAGGGGAGGATTGACGTTTAAAACCCTCCTCTCCCTAACCCTCTCCTCCCATAAATGGGAGGAGAGGGAACAGTTTTGTAACTATATTCTTCACAAGCTTTCCCAATGACAAACCCCTAGAATAATGCTATAACTTTCAAATTCGTGCCGTCATTTCATCACTTCGCAGGAGACTGTCATGTTAAAACGGATCGCTCAACTCACCCTATGTTTTGCCGCATTATGTTTTGCCCTCACTTGCTTAGCTGCCAGTGATGCACAATTAATTTCAAAATTATTTCATTCTCCCAGTGATCCAACCGCAGGCAATCCAAGAGGCGAAGTTACCGTCGTTGAATTTTTTGATTATCAATGCTCACACTGCATGGACATGGCGCCCATCATCAGCGCCATACTCAAATCCAATCCTAATGTTCGTTTTATTTTTAAAGAATTCCCTATTTTTGGCGCAACTTCTCGATTTGCTGCTCTAGCTTCATTGGCCGCAAACAAACAAGGCAGATATCTTGACTTTAATCATGCTTTATTTAGCGCAGAACATCCTTTAACAAATCAAATTATTTTGGGTACAGCCCAAAGAATTGGATTGAATGTCAAGCGATTACAAGCTGATATGAAAAGCAAAGCAGTCATCGGCCAACTCAATAGTAATATCGCATTAGCTCAACACCTCAATTT
>JABDCN010000044.1:0-2535 GCA_013288125.1 Gammaproteobacteria bacterium | reverse complement strand
GGTGCTATGTCTGAAAATGAATTAGAAAATCTCATCAATAAGACAAACGCATAAAAGGAAAATAATGAAAAATCAAATCAAATGGATAGTGTTGAGTTTCGCTGCAATCATGTCATGCGCTATCCATGCCGCTACAAAGGTAACTGTTCACACCGCACGCATGACACCGCAACCGCCTGGGTACGAGGCAGGTTTGGACGATCATTTGCGGGAAAAAGCGCAGCGCATGATCATTGCACCAACTTGTTTACTCAAACAAGTGTCAATCCCTTATACGCAGCTTGCATCAAGCCATGATTTATCTTTAATTGAAACAAACTCAACCTCTATTTCGCAATTAATCATTACAAAACTGCATTCAAAAAAAATAGGATGCGGTGGATTTGAAGATGTGACTTATTCATGGCAGGTATTTAAGCAAAATACACATCCAACTGATCCCGCTATTTTTTTAAATAATTATGTCTTCCCGAAAAAACCGCCTGTGAAAAAATATGGCATTCATTTTCAGAGAGACGTTTACTATTACTTCACGCAATATGATCCTGTTGTCATGTGGAATAATTTAAACACGTTGACACTGTACGAAGATCGCTATGCTGATTCTGATACCGGTGTCGCCGCAACCAATTGGATAAAAAATCAAATTGAAGAGATGGTAAAGCAAAGCCATCGTCACGATGTCACTATTTCTTTTATTCCTACTGGTACGGATTACAAACAATCTTCGCTTGTTGTTAAATTTGGGAATTCAAATGAACCAGGTATCGTGATCGGCGCGCACATTGATACAGTAAGAAGCGATTGGGAAGGCTTCAAGCCTGGTGCAGATGATGATGGTTCTGGTGCAGTCACCGTTTTAGAAGCAGCACGAACGCTTATCATGAATCATGCGCATTTTCGCCGGCCTATTTATTTTATTTGGTATGCGGCAGAAGAAGAAGGTTCTATTGGTTCAGAATATGTCGTGGATCAATTCGTCAGAAAAAATATCCCTATTGATGCTGTCATACAATTTGATTTAACAGGATATGCTTATCCAGATGAAAGCACATTGTGGTTGATGACAGATCATGTTGATTCTGATTTAACACACTATTTAAAACAACTCATCGACACTTATCTCAATAAACCTGTTAAATTTACTAGATGTGGTTATGCATGCAGCGATCATGCCCGCTGGACAGATATGGGTTTTGCTGCTGCAATGCCTGCTGAAACTGAAATGCGCTATACTAATCCCAATATTCATCACCCTACTGATACCACTGATAAATTATCTTTACTTCATATGTGCGATTATTTGAGATTAGCGCTTGCCTTTGCGGTTGAATTAGCAGAACCTGTCGAGACGACTACATCCGTTAGACATGAACAAATTTTTAATGGGGCGGAGCGATAATTTTTATTATGCTGAAAACATTTTCAACACAACATTGGAACGAACATTTTCCTGACTCCGCTCAGCAACAAGCCATTTATAGTTTGGAAAACGGACAAATACTTTATTTTCCTCAGTTAACATTTCAATTAACACCGCACGAACAAATTTTTCTTTCGCCAGATTATGCTGATCCTCATACAAAAAATATCAGCTATCAAGCTTCACAAGGCAGATTGTGGGGCGTGAGACATTTAACAGATGAACAACACGTTCAATTAAAAGAAATGATGGATCGTTTTTCAAAATATTCTCTTCAATTAATTAAAGAATTATTACCGCGTTATTCGCAACAATTAACAATGGGGCGAACCAGTTTTAGGCCCGTACAAATTAGTGGACGCAAAACTTCTTATCGAAAAGATGATAAACGCTTGCATGTCGATGCGTTTCCTTCTTCACCCAATCAAGGTCATCGCATTTTACGCGTGTTTTGCAATATTAATCCCAATGGTGAAGATCGCGTGTGGCGCATTGGCGAGCCATTCGAGCAAGTCGCAAATAAATTTTTACTTCAGTGCAGTAAACCAGTGCCTGGTATTGCAGCTTTTTTACGTTTATTAAAAATCACAAAAAGTTATCGCACAGCTTATGATCATTATATGCTGCAAATTCATGATCGCATGAAAGCAGATGATGAATATCAAAAAAATGTTTCGCAAGAAGAAATTCATTTCCCGCCGCATAGCAGTTGGATTGTTCAAACCGATCATGTATCACATGCTGCCATGCGCGGCCAACATGTGTTGGAACAAACTTTTTACATGCCGATTAAAGCGATGAAAGATGAGTCGCAATCGCCGCTGCGGATATTAGAAAGATTATTAAAGCAGCCGTTGGTTTGATTAAACATCAGCACATTTAATCAAACCACCTCTTAAGTGGTATAGACAAAAATTTTTCTATCGATAAGTTTGCTCCACCTACAACCAATGAATGCAAAGGATGAAAATGTTCATGAAATGATTCCATGCCAGGTAATGTTTCCTTTACCACGCCCGCTTTAACTTCAATCGCAATGATTTTTTTCCCCTTTTGAACAATAAAATCTACTTCTTTTCCCCTATCTCTCCAGTAAAATACTTTCAAATCAT
>JABDCN010000043.1 GCA_013288125.1 Gammaproteobacteria bacterium | reverse complement strand
GTTGCCAAAAATATAAATCTGTTTTTTCATGTGGATTACTATAAGCAAGTAATTCTTGGCCAACAAAATTTTCAGTGATTTCGCCCTGATTGATGAAGGTTTGCGATGGATGTAAAAACCAGTCTTTTGGATGTGCATTTAAAAGACGTAAGGCTAATGCTGTATCGACAAAAACAGCTTTAAAATGATCGTAATCTGCTTCTGCTCCTAACGGTAAACCGTGTCCATCACTATGAAAAACAGGATTGACAATTAACGCCTTTCGAAGTAAATCAAAACAAGGTGCCAATTCTCGTTTACGATAATGTCCCGATAGTTTGCTAAATTTGAAAGTTTCTCCTAGTTGCCGTGGAATTTGTTCATAAATTAAGGTGACATATTTCAACTCATGCCGTGCGCAGTATTTTTCAAAATCTTGTTTATAACCTTCAATAATCGCATATTGAATTTCACCGCATAAATCAATATCTTGTTTGTTATGCCAAGTTTTGACTACTTCTGGCATGCCACCAATGACAATATATTCTGCAACATATTCCAACCATTTATGATGAATCGGTTCTGGCACTGCTTCTGGAAATGAATGTGATAAGATAGCTTCCGCTGCTATTTCACGACCAGTTGCTTGCAAAAACTCAATAAAGGAAAGCGGATATAAATATAAAAATGATACTCTTCCCACAGGCACGCCAACTTTTTCAATCGCGAAATCAAGCAGGGAACCTGCAATTATTACATGTAATGCTGGATATTCCTCGAAAAAATATCGCAATGCAATCAGGGAACGAGGTGCTTCTTGTGCTTCATCAATGAATAATAATGTTTCGCCTGGCACGATTTTTTTTTCTGTAACAAGTTGTAGTTGTTGTATCAATTTTTTTGGATCAAGACTTTCATTAAACAGGGCAGCTACTTCGGGCTGTTTCTCAAGATTAACGCTCACAAAATTTTTAAATGTTTTACCGAATTCATTTATTAAATAGGTTTTCCCAACTTGGCGGGCCCCACGTAAAATCAGTGGCTTGCGCTCATTATTTTTCTTCCACTTTATAAGATATTGAATAATTTGTCTTTTCAATTTATAATCACTTCTATATGGTTGAAAATCAAGCTTAATATAGCATTTTTATGGTTGAAAATCAAGGTTACTTGTCGATTTCTATGGTTAAAAATCAAGGATGGTCTGTTTCGGCTTTTGTCTTTTTATTTACTACCTTCCCGACAAAATTCCTCTTGAACCTCACGTTACGTGATGATCTATGATGAATGCGGAACAATAAAACCCGAAATCATAGAGAGAAGTAACGCATGCGAGTTTGTGTCATTGGTGCAGGAGCATCGGGCTTAGTCGCAATGAAAGAAGTCATTGCTGAAGGTCATGACCCAATTTGTTACGAAGCGGCTTTTGAAATTGGAGGCGTATTTAGCCGAGATGAAGCAAGTCGCAGAACCGCAGACAGCACTTATCTTACTATTAGTAATGTTTATATGGCATTTTCTGATACCGTCGTTGGACTTAAGAAATTCTGGCACGCATCGGAGTACATAAAATATCTCGAAGATTATTGTCAATTACATGACCTTCGAAAAAGAATTCAATTTCGTCATAACGTACGTCAAGTTCAAAAGATTGAAAATCACTGGCAGGTAGAGATAGAAAATTTAGATACTCACACTGTTTTGACGGTAACCTTTGATGCGGTTGCTGTTTGTTCTGGTAGTCATCAATATCCTCGTTACCCAACCATTCCTGGGTTAGAAACTTTTCCAAATCTTACTCTTCATGCAGCACAATTTCGTGATGCAACATCTTTTCGAGGTAAAAAAGTAGTTGTCGTGGGAATAGGAGAAAGCGCCGCCGATATTTTAGCAGACGTTGCGCAACAGTCTGCTGAATGCCATTTGGTCATGCGCTCTTATCCTTTTATTGTTTCTCGAATGATTGGAAATTACACCTTTGATACTTTTACTTCTAATCTTTTTTATCCTGGCAGTTTAACAAGACCCGTCCATTGGCTTCTCATTATCATCTTGTCGATTTTAATCTTTCCGATTTCTTTGTTATTTCGCTTCATGCGATTGTTGTTTCCAAATCAGAAAAAAATAAAACAAGACGCATTTGGTCAAAAAGAGAAAATGGCGGATTGGAAAACGCCAGACACAAAACAATTTCGGCGATTGCTTTTAGATTGGGTGCTAAAGAGTGATGCATCTAATATAAAAAAATTTGGGCTAAAAAATAGTAGATTTCTTCCCTTTGTGATGGAAGGAAAAATTACACCTCACCTCGGTGAGATCCGCAGCATTCAAGGATCAAAAATAATTTTTAATGACGGGAAAATCGTCATAGCGGATGCAATGATTTATGCTACTGGCTATCAAACTATTTTTCCATTTTTAAAAGGCATTGAAGTTCCAGAAAACAATATCAGAAATCTTTTCAAACATGCTTTTCTTCCTGCGAACGAACCGACTTTAGTTTTTATTGGATATGTACGTCCGACTGCTGGCGGCATTCCCATTTGTTCTGAGATGGTTGCGCGTTATTGGGCTTTGCTGCTTAGTAAAAAGAAAACGTTGCCAGAGAATATTGCGGAGCTGACTCAAAAAGAAAGAGCGCAAGAAGAAAAGATGCACTATCTTTCTCCTGCTTTAAATACGGTGGTAAATGGAGTAGGTTTTCTCGAATCAATGTCGAGGTTAATTGGATGTGAGGTCCCTTATTTTTCTTATCTGATTAATCCAAATATTTTTTTTCGACTTCTTTGTGGCACGACGATCGGACATCGATATCGTTTAAGAGGACCGCATGCTAATCCAGCAGTCGCTTTGAAAATGATTCGAACACTTGAACTCGGTCAACCTCCAGAAGTTTTGGCGTTGATGGCTACGTTCAAACTTTTATCCCTGTCTGGTTTCGGTTCTGGAGACATGGTCTACGATATCATGAGAACAATTCGATTTTGTTTAAGGAAAAGGAGATCCTATGATTCAAAAAACGTATGTTGAAATTCCAATGACAAAATCAGTTCCCTCTGAAACGAGAGGTTCACTTTGGTTTGGTCTTTTATGCCATCTCGGGCCGCCGGTGTTTTTTTGTGTTTCGGCGCAGCTCCTGCATTTTCAGTTGCTCCCCGTCATCATTGCATTGCTTTCAATCGGAATAGGTTATATTTTCATGTTACTTTTCGTAGAGAAAATGACTCCTGCTGTTGAACTTACATCTAATACTTGGCGAACAGTTGCGCGCGGACTTGAAAATGCGTTTATTGAAGGTGCGGGACTTGGTGGTCTTGTGATTTTTATTGGATGGTGGAGTTTGAAAAATTTATTTTCCATTAGTATCCATCCTAATTCTTGGCGTTTAATTATTCTTGCGGTGGCTTTAACTGATTTTATTTATTATTTTATTCATCGCTATTTAAATCATGGAAAGAGTAAGAGTGGAATAAAGAAATTATATTGGATTAGTCACCGTCATCATCATAGTGTTGAAGCAATGGATTTTCTTCGCGGAAATCTCACTTCAGTTTTAGATACCGCTGTTGCTGGTTTCCAAGTGCCATTAGTTTTTGTATCTGCTTTTCTTGGATTAAGTTTTGAGGCGGCAATTGTCGCTTATGGATTAGTGTTGATGCTTCAGATTACTCATCATGTGAACCACAATTTTAATATTGGTTATTTAGGCTATATCCTCGTGGATAATCACAGTCATAAATTTCATCATTGCCCAGGCGGTCAATTAGTTAATTTTGCGGCCTTATTTTCAATTTATGATCGGATGTTTGGAACATTCTATGACAGCACAGTGCATTCTTCTAGTTATATGGCAAAATGCCGAATTACCCTTCCTATTCGAATTCAAAAAATGACAGAAAAGGCTTAGTTTAATGCAGAAAAAACGCGACAGAAAATTTGCGCATTACTTTTCAAGGTACGTTGCCTTTCCGCAGATTATTTTTGTAGTAGTCGTTCCGCTTTATTATTTTCTTTATCTTTATCCATCAGACAAAGTTATTTTTGGTTTAGGAAGAGAACATGCGGGGTTTATTGTAAGCTCTACTTTAATGGCAGTGAGTCTCTTGTTCTGGGAAAAAATTGCTCCATTAGAAAAATTTCAAATCAGCTCAAAACAGCTTTATTATGATGTGATCAATCAATTGATGACGGGAATTGCTTATAGTATTTATATTTTTATTATGATTGCGCTTTCAATTTGGTTGAATAAATCTGGGAAAATTTTTTCGTTGAGACACTTGCCAACATTTTTTCAGTTTATTATAGGTATAAGTCTGCAAGAATTTTTTCTTTATCTTTGGCATCGATTACTTCATGAATCGGGCAGCCAAACACTGTGGCTACTTCATGAACCCCATCATTTACCTAGGCGATATCATTTTCTTTCTGGCGGTAGAGTGCATTTATTGGATCTTTCTTTTTTATTTTTATTGATGGGTTCACTTCAGATAATTTTCAATATTTCGCTTGATGTGATGATGTGGATGATGATGTATCCTATTATCACGGGGGCGGTTCATCATACCAATGTTGATTTTCGTCTTGGACTATTTAATTGGATTTTTTTAGGGCCAGAGTTGCACCGTTGTCATCACGATAGAGATCCTCGCGTCGCTGTAAATTATTCTTCTTGTTTTCCATTATGGGACATTGTTTTTAATACTTTGGGGCCGTTGAGAGCGGGACATGAAACGCAATATGGCGTCGCTTATCATTCAGATGAAGAAGATACTTATATGGATGCTTTTATTGCTCCATTCATCAAAACGCGGCGAATCAGCTCAGATTAGGGAAGTGTTCAGGCTTCGTTCTAGACCGCCCGTCTGCGGGCATCTTTGAACGATCATATTCGGGAAAAATGCTCACATACTTCTGTGTATGCTGCGCTTTTTCCCGAATATGATCGTCCAAACCTGCCTCGCAGCCAGACGGTTGCGGTGTCATGAGTGTGTTGTGAACGATTACCAGATTAGCGGCGCTACTTTCGTTAAAAATGCGATGACTTTTTCATCAGGCGAAAAATTAGGTATCATGCCTGATTTATATCCTTCCCACAATTTTGCTTTAAGTTCAGGATTGTTTTGATAAGCGGAATTAATCAGCATAGAAATTTTTTCAATAAGTTTTTTCGTTTTTTTACTTGGGATAGCGGTCTTTAATTTTTTAATTTCTTTAAATAAGCGCAACCATTCAGTTGTTCTTTTTTGCGATATTTGTTTGTAAATTTCGATTTCTTCTTTATTCAAATATTTTTCATACCATTGATTGGTATTATTATCATTCAACGTTTCAATTAGTTTTATCGTATCACGCCAATCAATCATTTGATTTATTTGAAGGTTATTTAATGAAAAATTTAATATTTCAGAAGCTTTTTTTATTTTGGCGATTTCTTTTTCTAACGCATCCGCTTGAATTTTTAACGAATAAGAAAGATCGAAATTTTTATCCTGTAATGATTTTTTGATTTGTCTCAACGTAAAACCCATATATTTCAAGGTGACAATTTGTTGAAGAGCAATTAAATCTTGTTCTGAATAATGACGATGCCCACCTAATGAACGAGAAGAAGGTTTTAGTAAGCCAATTTCATCATAATAATGTAGCGTCCTGATGGTCACAGAAGTTAAGCGGCATATTTCATTGATGGTATAAAACTTAGATTTCATGGTTTTTACTTAAAAAATGGTAACTATATTGCATGACGTTATGTGAGGTGCAAATAGTTTTTTACGATAAATTTAAAATAAGATTGTATATTATAAAGTTAATTGCACCTTCAGCAAGAGCGCAAGCCGCTTTATTGATGCGATGGGCGAAAGGAGAGCATACAACAGCAGAAATTGCGCGAACATTAAATACGTCGTGGCCAGCGATATCGCGATTAGAAGATCCACATCATTGGCCGAACTTGCGGCAATTAGAAAGAGCGGCTGCTGCAATTGGACAACGACTTGTTATTTCACTTGAACCTGTATCCGGAGAAATAAAGTGAATGGTTACATGGCATTCCTTTTTATCTATTAGCGTCATCTTTTTTTTGTGCTTCTTCTTTTCCTACCACCGCCTGTTTGTTTATTCACGGTGGCCCATCCTATTCTTGCAGCAACTTCTCGAGATCTGCCTTCTTTCATTTCAGATTGTTCGATATGTCTCGCTTGTCTTTTTTGTTTATTGGTATAACTGGCTTTTGATCCGCGCGGCATGATTGATCCTCCTGCGTTTAACTTTTTATTTATATAGTTATCTTACCACATTTTATTGCTTCATAGATTATATTTACCTTAGGAATTACCCTGTTAAACATCCAATCTATTTTTGACGAAATAATGTAACTTTTTTTTCTGCAATATCTAAATCACAAAGTTTTATATATTTAATGCATTTAAATAATAGTTGGGGAGTGCAAGCGACAGGCGTCGATTTTATTATTTTCTTAATTTCATTTTTAGTTTTTATTTCAATTTGTTCATTCGTATTCCATTGTATTATATTTTCTTGTGGCGTTTCTTTTGAATTTCTTAATAATATTTCATAAGCAGATTGTATGGCGGGATAAAATTTTAATTTCTTTAACTCATTTTTTTCTTTATTTTTTGTATTTTCTTCTATTTCATCAACGGACCAAGCGAAATGGCTTTCTTGTAAAAAAAATCTTATTCCCTTAAGTAAGGAATCGTAAACATTATTTAAAACTTGGTAAGCTTTGATAATGCCGCTTAAATCATTTGATTCCATCTTGCCATAATAAGATTCTAACTGACAATATTGTATTGGGTCGATGTCGTCGCTATTAAGAATAACGTAAATTATTTTTAAACATTCTGTTAAAAATATTAATTGTGTATTTAAACACTGGATTAATCTGATTTCATTTTTAAATTCACGCGTTATCATTATATTTTCCTTTGTCATTTTCACTTAAATTTTTAATACTTAAATAGACCATATCATAGCGCCAGCTGTCATTCCTGCGCCAGCTGTTGTTAATAATATTTTTTCGCCGTTAGAAAATGGTTTGATTTGATGTGTGATGGATAACGCGAGCGGAATACCGGCTGCTGATGAATTGCCATATTTTTCTACAATTGAAATCATTTTTTCCATAGGGATTCCTAATTTTTTTGCAGTGCTTTCTGCCATTCGTGAATTAGCCTGATGAGGAATAAAATGTTGAATATCGGAAGAGGAAAGATTCGCTTGCATCATAGCTAAAGAACTGCATTGTGTCATCATTTTCACAGCGTGAGAAAATATTGCTGGACCATCGTGCATTTTCATTTTGTATTCATTTAGTGGGATGTCTGGCGCAAAAGGTTTTTTATTTCCCCCTGCTGAAATGGAAATCAAATTATAATGGTTGCCATCTGATAAAAAATGCGAACCTAATAAACCTTTTGTTTGATCTAGCGTTGGTTTAATGATCATGGCGCCCGCAGCATCGCCAAACAAAATAGCGCTATGATATTCTGATAAATTGATTCGACGACTTAAAATATTTGCAGCAATGATTAACGCAGATTTATTTTGTGTACGTACGAAACTATCAGCTATCATGAATGCATTGAGAAATCCAGAACACGCAGCTGATAAATCGAAAGCACAAGCGTGAGAAAGACCAAGTCGGTGTGCAAGTAAAGGCGCGGTTGGGGGTAATAAATGATCTGGTGTTGAAGTTGCAAGAATAAGTAAGCCGATTTCTTGTTGGGAAATATCGGCATTTTGTATTGCGACTACGCCAGCTTTTTCCGCTATATCAACTAATGATTCGTTTTCTCCAACCCATCGCCTCGTTTTGATGCCAGTTCTTTTTTCTATCCAACCTGGTTCGAGATGAAAATGATTTTCTAAATAGTGGTTATCAATCACATTTGATGGGACATAATGACCTAAACCTGCAAGCTGACTAAAAAATGTGGCGCTCATAATATAATTTTCTGTAGTTCTGTGTCTTGTAGTTTGTGTTGTATTAAAAGCATGGTTCTCTGTGGTCCTGTAGTTTGTGTTGTATTAAAAGCATGGTTCTCTGTGGTTCTGTAGTTTGTGTTGTATTAAAAGCATGGTTCTCTGTGGTTCTGTAGTTTGTGTTGTATTAAAAGCATGGTTCTCTATCAGTCCTGGAGTTGGGGGCAGTCATTTTGGCAATGGCTCGCGAGCCTCCGGCTCGCTGCGCTGAGTTGCCAAAATAACTCCCCCAACCCCAGGACTTTCAAGGCCTGCGTTAATTTTACTGCTGATGAGATACTGTTTGACCAAAGCGTATATACATGTGCATCATTTGTATCACCTGAAATTTCGAATGCTACATTTTAATTACGCTGTATCACCTGCAACACCGAATGTACCTCGATGCTCGCCAGTCAAGGAGGTCGGGAGAGTTATTTTGGCAACTCAGCGCAGCGAGCCGGAGGCTCGCGAGCCATTGCCAAAATGACTGCTCCCGACTTCCTTGACTACAGAGAATACATGCTCAATAAAATCGACCCCCTTGTTTACAGAGAATACATGCTTGACTACAGAGAAGACGCTACTATATGCTACCGGTTTTAATTGTCAACCAAAAATAAAAAAATGGTTTACTAATAAAATAAGGAACTGTTGATGAAAGTTGATATTAATACGTTAAACCAGTGGGATGCTTCTCACAGCTGGCACTCCTTTACTCAAATGCAAGAATATCTCGAAAATAAACCATTACACATCACACACGCCAAAGGATGTTGGTTATATGACGACGAAGGCAAGCGTTATCTTGATGGCAATGCGTCTAATTGGACAAATGTACACGGTCATAGCAATCCAGAACTTAATGCAGCACTCATACAACAATTAGAAAATTTACAGCAATCGAGTTACAAAGACCTCAGTCATCCTGCTGCGTCAGAACTTTGTCATGAGTTAATTAGTATTGCGCCTAAAGGAATTGAGCGCTGTTTTTTTACTGATAACGGAGCATCTTCAGTTGAAGCAGCAATTAAACTTTCCTTTCAATATTGGCAGCTTACAGAAAACCCACAAAAGAAACTGATCATTGGAATGGAAGGCGGTTATCATGGCGATACATTTGGCGCGATGTCTGCAGGAAACTCTTGTTTTCATCAGCGATTCTCAGAATGGTTTTTACCAGCGCATTATTTTATGGCGCCTCAACCAGATGACATGTCAAAAAGTTTAGAAGACCTTGATCGTTTACTTGAAACTTATGCTCATCAAACAGCAATTTTATTTTTAGAGCCTTCCGTTCAAGGTCCGCGCGGCATGTATTTACAGCCACCAGGATTTTTACAAGCTGTTGCCGAACGTTGTAAATCGCATAATATTCATTTAGCGCTCGATGAAATCTTTGTTGGCCTCGGACGCTTAGGTCATATGCTTGTCTCTGCGGCTGAAAATGTAACGCCTGATTTTATTTGTTTATCTAAAACACTAACAGGTGGTTACTTGCCATTAGCAGCTACCTTAACATCACAAAAAATTTATGAGGCTTTTCTCGGTGATTTTAGTGAAGGAAAAACATTTCTTCATGGACACACGTTTGCCGCAAATCCACTTGCAACAGCAGTAAGTATCCAAAATATTAAAAAATTAAAACAGGTTATCGAAACTGGCGCACTTAAAAATACATGTGATTATTTTAATAAATGTATTGAATCTTATTTTGCAAAACATCCATTTGTTAAATCGGTACGTCAACGTGGTCTTGCTTGTACGTTAGAATTATATCCTGGCAACAATAATCATTTTAATCCTAACGAACGTATTGCACATCATCTTTCACTTTATTTGCGTGAGAAAGAAATTTTATTGAGAGGGGTGGGAAATACACTTTTGATTGTTCCACCATTATGTATTACCCATCTTGAGATTGATTTTTTGTGTCAGCAAACGGCAGAAGCAATACATGAATATATCACTAACAAAGTTGGAACAGCTTTATCAATTGCCGTTTAACGAGTTGATAAAAAAATCGCATGATGTTTATCGGCGGCATCATACGATAAATAATATTCATTTATGCGGTTCTCTTTCGATCAAAACGGGCAATTGTCCTGAAGATTGTGCTTATTGTCCGCAGTCAGTGCATTATCAAACCGATGTGTCTAAGCAAGCACTGTTAGATTGCAATGATATTTTAAATATTGCACTTCGTGCAAAAACACACGGCGTGACGCATTTTTGTTTGGGTGCTGCTTGGCGTCATGTTCCTAAAGGCAATACTTTTCAAAAAGTATTGGAAATTGTCGAACAAGTTAATCGTATAGGTTTGCAAGTCTGTTGTAGTATGGGCAGTGTTTCTGAAGAGCAAACAGAAGCTTTATTTGAGGCGGGATGCAGTACATATAATTATAATTTAGATACTTCACCTGAATTTTATTCCAACATTATTACAACACGACCTTTTGAATCTCGTTATCAAATATTACAAATGATTCGCAAATCGAAATTAAAAATTTCTTGCGGCGGTATTTTGGGTATGGGTGAATCGATAGCAGATCGTTTGAAATTGATTTATTTGATTAGTCAATTGTCACCTCAACCTGAAATGGTGCCGCTTAATTTACTCGTTGCAATAAAAGGCACGCCGCTTGAGCACGAACCCTTTATCGATCCATTTGAGTATGTGCGTATCATAGCGCTTGCTCGTATTGCCATGCCGCAAACTATCATTGCGATGGCCGCAGGTCGTCATCAATTATCTTTTGAAACACAAGCGCTGGCATTTTTTAGTGGTGCAAATGCTATTTATATCGGCGAACGCATTTTAATTACGCCAACACCTGATTTAAACGCAGATTTCAACATGCTAAAAAAACTTGGAATGAAAGCACATGAAAACAATCTTGATATCAGGCAATGATACAAATATTGGTAAGACGTGGATTTGTCGAGCGCTTGCAAATTATCTCGCATTGCATCATCAGCATGTACAAGTTGTTAAGGTGATTGAAACAGGTGTGATGCCAAATCAAAAAGGTGACGCAGAAACGGCGATTGAAGATATTAGTGCGAACTGTCAAGCTTATACATTGTATTCATTCGCAGCTCCACTCGCCCCTGTTTCTGCAGCACGCAAAGTGAATCACAAATTAAATTTCAACAATATACTTCACAAAATAAAAAATTTACCTGAAACAGATTGGCGTATTCTTGAAACAGCAGGCGGCTTAGCTGTTCCTTTAGATGAAACAGGATTAGATAGTGCTGACCTAGCTTTACAGTTGCCAACGGATTATTTATTACTCGTCATTCAAAATCGATTAGGTGCCATACATCAAGCGCGTGTATTAGCGGCTTATGCGCCGCATTCAAAAATTAAAACAGGCATTTGGTTTAACGATAGCATGTCAGTTGATGATGATGTCACACAGTCTAATTATGCAGAACTTGCAAATCTTTCTATTCCCCTATGGGGCCATCAATTGCATCAATTACAAACGCTGCGTTTTTTTGATTCATTTCCTTTAAGGTTGATGCGTGATGCATAACACATTGAAAAAAAATATTCATGCTTACTTACGCGCAAGAAAAAAATCAGGATTGTTGAGAGAGTTAACACCGCATTCTATTAAAAATAATCCTGAAAATTTATATTTAAATCTTAATGATTATCTTCAATTAAGCAAACATCCTCTCATCATTCAAGCAGCGCAAAAAGCATTAGAAAAATGGGGAACTTCTTCTGGCGGATCACCTGCTGTTGGGAGTTATTGGACTATTCATCAAGCATTAGAAAATGAATTAAAAACATGGTGCGGATTTAAATATGGCTTACTTTGGAATTCAGGTTACACAGCAAATAAAGCATTAATGAGCACGCTGCCTCAAAAAGGTGATGTTGTTTTAGTAGATCGTTATATTCACAATAGCATGATAATAGGTACACAAGAAACGCAAGCAAAATTTATACGCTATCATCATTTGGATTTAAATCATCTTGAAGACTTACTTCGTATTTACACACATCCGGATCGTACTGTCTTTGTTGTAACAGAATCGGTGTTTAGTATGGAAGGAGATTATCCTGACTTTAATCAAATGCGTTTATTAAAAGAACGTTATCATTTTTTTTGGATTGTGGATGAAGCACATGCATTAGGTTGGTATGGTCCAAAAGGAAATGGGCTTGTTGCAAAATTTGGCGTGGAGAAACATGTCGACATTTTAGTTGCGACACTGGGAAAAGCATTAGTGAGTCAAGGTGCGTTCACTTTGTTTCATGATTCTCATTTGCGATCATATTTATTAAATTGTATTCCTGAATTTATTTATTCTACGTATCTGACCCCTGCTGTGACAGCAAGTAGTTTAGCCGCAATAAATATTATTCAAACAGAATACATGAAACATCAACCTCGATGGCTTGCGCAAACTTTGCAATTAAAAAAACGCCTAAAACATTTTTTTCCGAATATACCTTTATATGATAGCCCTATTGCGCCGCTTGTTATTGGTGATGTGAAAAAAACACTGCATATAGCAGCAGAACTTGCAAAACAACATCGCATTTACGTCGGTGCTATTCGGCCGCCCAGTGTTCCAAAAGGCACAAGTCGTCTTCGTCTTTCATTACATTGTAATATAGCGTTTGATTCACTTGCGCAAACATTGGAAGGTTTTTTTTCAAGTATTGAGGTATTATAATAATATTTTATTTGCAGTCTTGAGTAAGGAATTAACTCATCCACATGGACGCCAATTTTTGTCACATTATTAAATCCAGCCCTCTTTTTTCTTCATTAGATGAATCATCATTAAATGAATGGTTGCCTCATTTCGAAAAAATAGAATTAAAAAAGGGACAAATTTTATTCAGGCAAGGAGATTTATCTCATTATCTCTATGTGGTTGTCACAGGGAAATTAGCTGTTTATTTAACAACTGATGCAAAAGAAAAAAAATTATTTGATGAAGTCGTGCCAGGTCAAGTGATAGGAGAATTGGCTGCTTTGTCACACGAGCCGAGATCAACAACAGCAAAAGCCATTAAACATACAACACTGTTAAGATTGTCGAGTGAAGTATTTGTTCGTTTATGTAAAAAATTTCCAGATATTTATTCTTATATTATGAATGTAACTTTAAGCCAATCGAGACAGTTAATTAAATTTATTTCTGGAAATGAGCGTAATAAAAAACATATTGCATTAATGCCTGCTAATGAAGATCAATCGTTAAAAAAATTTTATGAAGAACTCCTCACATTTAGTAAATCATATTCAAATATAACAATACTAACAGATGATCAGTCGTATGATATGGTGGAATTAAAAAAACAAATTAGTACGCTTGTTGCGCATCATCATATCATTTTGTATGTCATTACTTCATATACTTCAACTTTAGCTGAGATTTGTTTTAGTCATGAAAAAGTGGATATGATTTATCTCATCGCAAATAGTCGCTCACAGGCGATGATTAATCCATCTATGCTTGAAATAATAAAAAATAATCATTATAAATTTTTGCCTGAATTAATTTTATTCAATGTTGATCATGAAAGACGACCGAAGCACACGGCTAAATGGCTAGAATTATCTAAATTTAATATGCATCATCATATACGCATGACGCATGTAGATGATTGGCAGCGATTATTGCGATTTATGACAGGGAATGCCGTTGGTCTTGTATTGGGCGGTGGTGGGTTACGTTGTTGGGCGCAATTAGGTGCGGTAATGGCATTACACAGAAAAAAAATCCCGATTGATATGGTTGGTGGATCAAGTGCTGGTGCGATTGTCGCAGGTTATTATGCGATGTATGAAACATATAAAAAAGTTAATGTGTTAAAGGAGCTTTCATTTATTACGCGTGATTCTATTTTATTAAGAAATTTGACGTGGCCTGCTGCTTCTCTTTTTAATGGAAAAGATTATACCAAAAAATTACAAAAAATTTTTGGTAGTGTACGTATTGAGAATCTTTGGCTGCCTTGTTTTTTTGTATCAACTAA
>JABDCN010000042.1 GCA_013288125.1 Gammaproteobacteria bacterium | reverse complement strand
TATTTTCACGCAAGCTTTTTATTATCAAGATGAACATCAATTAAAAAGCGCGCATTTACTACTCAATAATCTTTATTACACGCTCATGTATAACGAAGATGAATCTTTATTATTAAATGAAAAAATGCTTAAGCGTTTAAAAATACTTGAAGATGAATGGATACGTCATGAAAAAAACGAATCTTTATGCAGATATGATTTTACTCAGCAAGTCAATAATATTGCATTAATCGAATTGGCATTAAAACGACATGTTGCGTATCACCATCCTCTTTTTGATTATTTATCCGCTGAAGCGACAGAGCAAGAATTAAAACAATTTATTCTTAATGAATCAGTACTTAATGTCGAATTTTTTGATTATCTTGCTTTATCAGTCATTGGAGTGAGTGATGAGGTGCGTGCTGAAATCATGTCTAATTTATGGGATGAAGCAGGTAAGGGTAAAATTCATCAATTTCATACTGTTTTATTTAAAAAATTATTACATGATTTAGATTTAACTTATAAACGCGACATGATTGTTGCGAATATGTCATGGCAAAGTTTAGCTGGTATTAATTTATTTAATTATTTTGCTCGATATCCTCATAACAAAATGAAATATTTTGGTATGTTAGCCGCAACTGAAATGTTAGATCCTGATCATTACATTAAATTGATGGATGGGATGAATAAAATTTTTAAAACGAGAAAAATTGATTGCACTTATTATCTCGAACATCAATTAATTGATATACATCATGCAAGCGGATGGCTGAATAATGTCATATTGCCTGAATTAGCCAAAAATCCTCAAAAAATTGCTGATTTTTGGCTTGGATTTTATATGCGATTAGATTCAGTTGCGAGATATTACGATTATCTTTTAAATCATTTTACAACTCAATTAGCTGCGTAGAGGTATTTATGGCATACATGCTGACATCTGATGAAAAACAAATTGCTGAAGAATGGAAGAAATATGAAGGATACACTGTAAGACCAGTTCCAAGTACGATTCAGTATTATCAATCTTATATTGCAAATCACATTTCTTTACAACATGCTTTGATTTATGGCGGAACACCTGAAATTCGTAGTATTTTTCAGCGATTAGATCGTTCCGTTATTCTCATGGACCGTTCATTTAAAATGATGCGTGCTATGGGCAGCTTAACGTTCTCTGGTGTCGGCATTGCTGATAATGAAACCTACCTTGAAGCAGATTGGTTGGCGATGGATAAATTGCATCATGGGTTTGATTTATTAATTGGTGATGATGCAATTAATATGGTTACCTGGGACCAATTTGAAATATTTTTACGTTATGCACACAGTTTGCTTAAACGAGGCGGCGTATTTATTTGCCATTTATTGGTCAAGCCAGATGAAGAATTTATTAAACAGTCTGTCGAAGAAATTTATCATGAATATGAAAAAAAAATGATTCGAACACAATATGATCTGGCGAGTCGATTAAATTTCATTTGCTTTGATTATCAAAATTATCGTATGGGATGGCAGCAAACGATTAAAAAAATTGGTGAAACAAAGTTGGCTTTGTTTAAACCGGCATTTGATTTTATTTCTACTTTTGGATTGTGTAACAGTTATTTTCATTGTCCTCCGCAACATTATTTTGAGGTTTTATTGAAATCATATTTTTCGATAGAAGAAATTTTTTATCCGCATGAGCATGAATATTGTCAATTTGAACCAGTCTATATTTTAAAAAAATAATACCCCATTAATCTTCACTTAAAAGGAGTATCAAAATGAGTGTGATTGAATTTAAGTCTATTGATAAATTGAAAACTCAAGTTATTAATCAATTAGTTTTTAAAAAATCAAAAACAATATTGTTTATTCAGCCTTATGGCGCGTGTCTTTCTTTATTATTACATGGATTATCTAAAGGGTATCAAATTATTATATTTAGCGCACAAAAAGATTTGAGGGTCGTGTCAGAAACAATATTATCTTCTGTTGCATTAACAATTATCATTGATACTGCAAATGAAGAATCAGTATTATCATGTTCGATGTTTTTGCAGGAAATTATTCAAATTCATGCAGTTGTTCCGGGATTTGAATATTTTGTACCGCTTGCTGCAAAAGTAAATGAATCGTTGAATTTGCCTGGGGTACCATTAAACAAAGTCATGCAGCTGAGACGTAAAGATGTGATGCGTTTGTGTTTGCGTGAGGCAAATATAGCTGTCCCACGATTTGCGATTATTCAATCTATTGCTGAATTAGACCAGGCCATTGAGGAGATTGGTTTTCCAGCCATTTGTAAACCTGTTGATGCAGCGGGTAGTGTGTATGTCAGAAAAGTTAATGACAAAAAAGAAGCGCGCGCAGCTGTACTCGCTATTCTTGAAAATAAATATTTATTATGGGGGTATGAATTATCTCGCATTGTTTTATTTGAAGAATATATTGAAGGAAAAGAATATAGTTTAGAAGGTGTGGTGCAGCAGGGTAATATTATTCATTTTAGTTTGACTGAAAAAATAGTTTCAGATGAAATTGAATTTATTGAAATAGGACACATTGTCAATTCACCGATTTCTTTGATGGATAAAAAAATAATAGAAAATTATGTTAATCAAATTTTGATTATACTTGGCGCAGATAATTGTCCGTTTCATGCAGAAGTTCGTTTGGCACAAAATAAACCTATTTTAATGGAAATCGCGGCAAGATTAGCGGGCGATAAAATTGGTGATTTAATTAATTTATCTGGAAGTGTTAATTATTTTGATTATGTTTATGCAGCGTATGGCGGCGAACAGTTGCCTGATATCAGTCAGTCAGGTTATCCAACAGGGATACGTTTTTTTTATCGACCCCAGATTGCTTCTTATCAAAAAATAGAGGGAACTGAAACATTAAAACAAGCGCCTATTGAAGAATTACTTTTTTATTATCAACCTGGTCATCCTATTCCTGATTTTCCAAAACCATTGCGGCGTTTAGGACATGTGATCGCTAAAAACAAGGATTATGTTGTGCTTGAAAAAATGCTAAACGAAATTGATGAGATGATTGTTTTTGAGTAGTGAGTAGCAGGATGACAAGAATAACAGCTACATAAGGTGAGTCATATGGCATAGAAATGTTAGCGAATAATAGGTGTTTAATGTGTAACCCAAACATTTTCATTTTTCATGGTGCATATGGATATCCACAAGAAAATTGGTTTCCATGGCTCCAACAAAAAATAATTGCATCGAGTCGCATGTGTTATGTGCCTGCGTTTCCTACACCAGAAAATCAGCATTTAGAAGGTTGGTTTGAAGCTTTTCAACAAAATGACGCGTATGCCATCACTTCTCAAACTATTTTAATAGGGCATAGTTTAGGTGCTGTTTTTCTTTTGCGATTATTAGAGCGATATCACATTGAAGTGAAGACAAGCATTTTGGTAGGTGCATTTTTAGGGAAAATTGGAATTGAAAAATTTGACTCGATTAATGAGAGTTTTTTTCAGCAATCATTTGATTGGGCGAGAATAAAATCTCGAAGTAAACAAATTATTTGTTACGATGGTAATGATGATCCTTATGTTAGTCCCGTCATGTTTGATTTCATCGCTGATCAATTGGGTGCGGTTAAAGTGATTATTTCCCAAGGCGGCCATTTGAATTTGCCCGCTGGATATGAGACGTTTCCGCAGTTGTGGCGGCAATTAGAGCCGATGATGCGTTAGATATATGTAGGTGTTGGGCTTCGCATTGCTCAGCCCAACCTACGGCCTGTGAAAGAGCTGTGTAGGTTGGGCTGAGGACCGCGAAAGCGGCCGAAGCCCAACGCTTCATGGGTTATTAATGCACGTACCGGTTCAGCATCGGACGCATGATCCACATTATCGCGGCAACAATAGCAGTCACAATGCTAATTTGTAAAAACACATGCGTATAAATTGCTAATGTTTCGACAGCAGGTAAATTATCTAGGCCGCCAGGCGGTTCGGTTAAATTACCGACCCACGCCCCTAATGGGCCTGAAAGCATGGAAGTTAAAAACCAAATTCCCATCACAAAACCAGCCATACTTGAAGGACATAGTTCTGCGACCATCGCCAATCCTAATCCGGAAATTAGTAATTCGCCGACAGATTGAAAATAATAAGTTAAGACCATCCACCAAGGTGAAACTAGTCCATCAATCGCGAAAAATTTTGCTATATATAAAACAAAAAACGCAATCGCACACAAGCTCATGCCAATACAAAATTTTGTTACGTGTGTTGATTTTGCTTTGTGATAGAACCAAACAAGTGCTGGTGACATGGCGACGATCACTAAAGGATTTAATAATTGGTATTCAGCGGGGGGAATCGTAATGCCGAAGAAATTATTTTGGATATTATGTACAGCAAAAAAGGTTAAGGAAGTTGGCATTTGATTATACAGCACAAAGAAAATAACAGCTTGCACAATCAAAATTAATGCAACTAACATACGCGTGCGTTCTATCCCGCCTCTATCAAATGCAAGTTTTAAAAAGTAAAGAAAGACAGCCGTCACGACGATATAGACAATGGTGCTGCAAATAAGTGTTTGTGGAAGCAGCCAAGCAATAACGCCAACAGAAAGAAAACTGAGCACAAGAATAATAGCTAAACGATTCAAACGTAATGGCTCTTTATCTGCGCCTACACTCACGCCGTCTAATAATTTAGCGAATATAAAATAATTGGCTACGCCTAAGAATAAACCGAATGCGCATAACCAGAAGGCATAAGACCATCCCCAAACATCGGCAATGATGGGTGTTAAAAACATTGAAATGAGTGAGCCCAAATTTACAGCCATGTAGTACATGGTCATTGCGCCATCAAAGGCTGGGTCACCTTTTTTGTACATTTTGGCAATTAGTGCGCCGCCATTAGCTTTAAATAACGTATTACCTACTACGATGGCCGCTAGCGCATAAAAAACGGTATGCGTATCGGAAACAGCGAGCCAAATGTAAGAAAACATGAGAACAATGGCGCCTAATACCATGGTACGTTTGGTGCCAAGATAGGAATCACCGATGTAACCACCGATCCAAACGAATCCATAAACGAAGGCAGAAAACGATCCAAATACGCTGATACTGAGCGCTTCGGAATAACCCAATTGTTTTACGAAATATAGGGCTAAAATAGCCTGTGTGCCGTAATATCCAAAGCGTTCCCATAGTTCTATGGCCCAAGCGACCCAAAATGGTTTTCCTAGCCGACTCCTTGTAGGGTATGTTCCTTCTAATGCTTGTGAAATCGTCATTTCTTCTTGCATATTTCCACTCCAGTGATTAAAGATAAAAAAATCACGTTATACCATCATGCAATAACGAGACCGAGTAAAGTATAATTCTTTTGCCTATATTGCAATCATAAATTCATTACTGGGTCGGATAGTTTATAAACTTTATTCGACATTTTCAAAGTGAACGATTGATATTTTTTATATTTTTTTTGAAATTTCATTGAGTATCTGCTAACGTTTTCACACAAAAATAGTCGAAGGTGGCCTTGTATGAAATTATTACACACCGATTTAGCCGTAGAAAATGTTTATATAAAGCAAGACATTAAAACAGGATTGATAGGAATTGTTGTGCTGCATAACACAAAAAATGGACCGGCTTTAGGGGGATGTCGCTTCGTTAGCTATCCTTCGGTTGATGCGGCCGTGCTGGATGCGATCAATTTAGCGACAGCTATGACATATAAATCTAGTATGGCAGGCCTTCCACTCGGTGGGGGTAAATCAGTCGTGATTGCCCACCCTGGCATCAAAGATAGAAATCAGTTATTTGAATCGTTCGGTGAATTTGTAGAAGAATTAAATGGCCGATATATCACAGCGAGTGATAGCGGTACAAATGAAGAAGACATGCATGTGATCGCAACGAAAACAAAACATGTCACGAGTATTAATAAACGCAAAGAAAATAATGATAGCACAGCATACATGACAGCAAGCGGTGTTGTTAAAGCCATCGAGGCAGCAGTCCAATTTAAATTAAATAAAAATAAATTAGATGGTGTGCATATTGCTATTCAAGGCGTAGGTAGTGTGGGATTTTTACTAACGCAAATGCTAGTTGAAAAAGGCGCAAAAATTACGATTTGTGATATCAATGAAAAATTAGTGCATCAAATCAGTCATACATTTGGTGTTAATAGTGTGTCGTTAGATCATATCGCTAAAATTGAATGCGATATTTTTTCTCCTTGTGCTTTAGGCGGTATTGTTAATCAATCGATGATTGAAACATTAAAAGCGCCGATTATTTGTGGCGCTGCTAATAATCAATTAGCAGATAAATCGATTGATGAAATATTGCATCAAAAAAATATTTTATATGTGCCTGATTATGTCGCAAATGCTGGCGGTGTTATTTGTGCGGCTGCGCAAGCGGGGGTGATTAGCAAGGAATCATCTTATCAAAAAGTTGATTATATTTATGACTCAGTTTTGAATATTTTAAATTTATCTCTCGATTCAAGGCGGCCAACATATGCGGTTGCAAATCATTTAGCAGAGCAGTTATTCTTATAAGAGTCGGCTAAATTAAATAGATGAGGGAGGTTGCCATGCAAAGACAAGGACAAGAACAAACAGGCTACGACGAAGAAAACACAAAAGAAATAAAACAAATAATGGATCGACCCAAGCTTTCCCCTGCTGGCACGAAGCGAATAATGACATTACTCTCTGAGCATGCTGACCCTAATACTAAAGCTGAAGATGGTACACCTCTTTTAAGATTTCTTATTGATCATGGAAAAGAGGATGAAGCACTTACCTTGGTTGACTGGTATAAACCAGATTTGACGGCTACCTTTCACACAAATGAATTTCAACCGATCGCGCTGGCTGATTTGAAAAAAGAAGATTTATTGGGTTCAGGGGCTTATGGAGAAGTTTTTTCTGGCGAATATCAAGGTAAAAAAGTGGCGATTAAATATGGATTTGCAGATAGCGGCCCTTTACTTGAGAAAACGAGCTTAGCCTATTTGAGAGATGAGGTTCATATTTTAGCTTATCTCACTCAAGCGGACGTACCAAATGTGGTTAAATTTATAGGATATTATTTTAACCAATTTGAAAAAGCCATTGTGATGGATCTGGTGGATGGACAACCACTGAATTATTACATTGAAAAAGATTTTAATTCTATTTCTTCTTGTGATATTCGAAAACTGTTGTGTACTGGCTTAATCGAAGGGCTGGATCATTTGCATCGCAAAGGTGTTGTTCATGCCGATATCGCTAGTAAAAATATTATGGTTGGTCCGAATTATACGATTGTTTACGTCGACTTTGGTTTGGCATTTTTTGAAAATGAAACAGCCGCTATGGGCAGAGGGACGGAGCGCTACATGGCGCCTGAATTATTACATAATCAAACAGCTCGAAATAACAAAAAAACAGATGTGTTTAGTTTAGGGATGGTGTTGTGGGAGTTGGCGGCAGGGAGTGATATCAAACATTATTACGATAATATCAATATAAAAAAATCGGGTGAAATTTATTCTTTTTTAAGTAAAGACCGACGACCATTTACACCAGCAAAGCATGGTAATTTTTTGTTAGAGATGTTATTCAATTGGTGTTGGCGTACTTGGGATAGAAGACCAAGTGCAGAAGAATTACTTGCTTGTTCAAAGTTAAGTGTTGATGCACTCTATGCAAAATTTGAAGGATGCTATGTTTTTTTAATGAAAGATATATCATATCGTTCTCACGAATCATCAGATGAAAATCATTTATATGTCTATAAAGAAAATAATAATGAATTCTTTTATTATATGGGTGATAAAAAATGGGAAATAAAAGATGAAAAACAATCCCAATTGAAAGCTTTGCGATATCTTTCATTTAATTCATCAAAAGAAAATCTTATTGAATATGACAATGAAGAAATTACTTCACCGCTTCTTAAAATTTCTTCAGAACGACGTCATACTTTATTTGGCGCTAAAATTTCTAAACTTAATCGACTAACAATCGCAGCTAAATACGGTCATGTTGATATTGTTAAACGATCATTATTACAGTTTTATGATTCTGAATTAAATGAATATAATTCAGAAGGCGCGACTTTATTTTATTTGATTTGTGAGAATGGGTTGATTAAGTTATTTCCCTTAATTGCAAATAAAAATATTGATAAAGGGAAGTGTCATCGTGAAACGGGTATTTCTCCGCTTGCAGCAGCATGCGCAAATGGCCAGGTAGAAATGGTAAAATTATTATTAGACGATCCAGAAATATTAAAAAATATTGATACGCCTAACGTAAAAGGCCAATCTGCATTGTGGTTGGCTTGTTATTATGGACAATTGGATGTTGTTGAATTATTACTTTTAGGCGGCGCTAATTTAAAACAATGTTCGATTGATCCTGCGCAATGTTCACCATCAAAAGCAGCTGCAGATCAAGGCCATGGTGATTTAAGTGAATTTTTATTGAATTATGGGATTGCAACGCAAGATAAGGTGATACTTACTCAAAAAAATACAACACCATCAATCAATATACTAACGGCCCCATCTGCGGTGATGTATGGTAGTAGTGAGAGAGCTAAATTGGCGGCCACGCTCAGTTCAGATGCGGCTTCATTGAGTCCAGGTAATATTCGTGGCGAGACAACGGATTCGGGGATGATATTTTCGATGAATTTGATGTAATTGTTCCCTCTCCTCCCATTTATGGGAGGAGAGGGCTAGGGAGAGGAGGGTTTTAAGCCAATCCTCCCCTCCCTAACCCTCCCCTCCAGCTTTTGCTGGAGGGGAGGGAACAGTTTTATGCTTCTTAATTTCTTTTTCTACTCCCCCGCAATTGCTTTCGTTAAAAACGGTGGTTTGGTAAACCAAATAATGACGAGTAAAAAAATAAATACCCAACCTGATAACCAAAAAATATCATTCGTTGATAACATAAAGGCTTGGTTTGTAATGATTTGATCAAGTAAGCCCGCGCTTTGTTTGTGATTCAATCCAAAAGATTGTGCATGTTGAATGGCGGCGGTGCTAGTCGGATTATAAGCATTAATATACTCGACTAAACGACTATGATGAAAAGATTCTCGTCTATCCCAAGTGGTTACACTGAGTGAGGTGCCAAAACTACCGCCTAAAATGCGGCAAAAATTGGCAAGACCTAAAGCACTTGCCATACGATGTGCTGGTAATCCCGATATCACAATCGAAATCAGTGGCGTAAAGAAAAAAGTAATTCCTAATCCTTGTACAAAACGTGGTTCAATTAATTGCCTGAATCCGACTTGCGTATAAAAATGAGATTGCCAAAATGAAGTGAGTGCAAACACAATGAAACCTGCGCTGATAATAATTCTTAAATCTAATTTTCCCATGTAATATCCAACAAAAGGTGTGAGAAAAAATGGTAAGACACCAACCGGTGCAGCAGCAAGTCCTGCCCAAGTGGGTGTGTATCCCATTTGTGTTTGTAACCATAACGGAAAAATAACGACATTGGAAAAATAAACAAGAAATCCTAACGTCAATGCAATCGTTCCAATACAAAAATTTCTGCCTAAAAATAATGTTAAATCAATAATAGGTGCGCGGTCGGTGATTTCCCAAACAATCAGAAAACAAAGTGAAACAAATGAAACGATACCAAGGGTGAGAATAACATTTGAATTAAACCAATCTAAATCATTTCCTTTATCTAATAATATTTGTAAACAGCCTATACCAATAATTAATAAAATAAGACCGATGACATCAATCGGTGTCTTTTGTATTTTTGTTTCTCTGCCGGTTAAAGTAATCCAAGTGAATACCACACTAAAAATACCGACGGGTACATTGATATAAAAAATCCACGGCCAGGTATAATTATCTGTGATCCAGCCTCCCATAATGGGCCCAAAGATGGGGCCGACGACGGCTGTCATGGCCCAAATACCCGTCGCAAAACCTTTTTTTTCTTCGGGGTAATTAGCAAGCAGTATACTTTGTGAAAGTGGAATCATGGGGCCAGAGACGGCACCTTGTAAGACACGAAAAAAAATTAACATAGGTAGATTAAGTGATAATCCACATAAAACAGAAGTGACAGTAAATAATAAAGTAGAGGCTAAATATAAGCGTACTTCGCCAAATTGTTTTGCGAGCCATCCCGTTAATGGCAGCATAATGGCTTGGCTCACTGCAAATGACGTGATGACCCAAGTGCCATTATCGGGACTTACGGCAAGATCGCCTGCGATGGTGGGAATGGCCACATTAGCAATAGACACATCGAGTACATTCATGAAAATGCCTAGTGATAATGAGACGGTGAGAAGGGCTAATCTTGAGCCTCTTAAGCAGGGTAGTTCTTCCATTCTTTAGCTTTCCTTAAAACTCACATCCTCAGCATTCGCATGAAGTATGTGATGAATTAATTTATTCGCATCGGCTAACTGATGTGCATATACATTTGTTTCATAGACTGGTTGGCTGGGTGAAATCGTTGCTAATTGCTTGCCATTATGATGACGTGCATTCACCGTCACTCGCATCGATAAACCAATCTCCAATGGATTTTTTTTCAATTCATCAGGATCAAGACTAATTCTGACAGGTAAACGCTGCACGATCTTAATCCAATTACCTGTTGCATTTTGTGGTGGTAATAAAGCAAAAGCAGCGCCGGTGCCTGCATTTAATCCCACGACTTTTCCGTGATAAGTGACATCATCATAAGCATCAGCAGATAATGTCACGGGTTGTCCAATGCGAAGATGACTTAATTGTGATTCTTTATAATTAGCATCGACCCAAACGGCATCGAGTGGAACAATCGCAAGCATAGGCGTATTCACAGCGATATTTTGCCCCACTTGCACACTGCGTTTTGCGATATAACCGGTGACGGGTGCAACAATAGTGGTGCGCTGTAAATTTAAATAGGCAATTTTAAAATCTTGAATTGCACGTTTAACAGCAGGATGCGTGTAAAGATGCGTGTGATTCACAAGAGAAACAGCGGCGATGGATTGATGTAAAGCAATTTTATATTGTGCCTCTGCTGCTTGAAGTGCCGTTTGATAATGTTGTAATTCTTCGCGTGAAATCGCGCGTTCACCGACTAAACCAACACGACGTTTTAAATCTAATTGCGATTTGATTAAATTAGCGTGACGTAGTGTGACGGTTGCTTCTGCTTGATACGCATTATCATACCATTGCCGAGTTTGGCGTACTGTTTGTGCTAAAGCAGCGCGCGCACGTTTAAATGCAATTGTTGTGTCATGCGGATTTAATTTAATGATGGTTTGACCTTGATGAACGAAGTCAGTGTCATCAGCATTAATTTGTATCACAGTACCTGACACTTGTGACATGAGTGTCACTAAATTGCCGCTCACATAAGCATCATCTGTATATATTTCAAATTGTCCGAAGATAAGATAATAAATTAACCAAATTAAAAAAATGATACCAAATGCACCGCCCATAAAAATAAAAGCTTCTTTGCGCTTATGCCGCGTTTCTGGTGTCGGTAATCCAGTGTCTTTTTCTGTCATGCGGATTGTCCTTCGTTACCACCTAATGCTTTAATTAAAGCGACAACAGCTTGTAAGTGACGCGTTTGTAAATTAAGTTCTGTCGATTGGTTTTGCAATAATAATTGTTTCAATTCTAACACTTGAACATAATCCACAATACCATGATGATAACGTGATTTGAATAATTGATAATTATGTGTTGTTGCTTGTAAGGCTTGTGTTTGTGCAAATAATTGTGATTTGACCGATTTGATTGTTGCTAATTGATCTGCAACATCTTTGAGTGCAGTGAGTAGGGTTTGATTATAATTATTCACAGCAATATCATATTCTGCATATTTAACAGCAAGGTCAGCGCGTCTTGTTTCTGCATCAAAAATAGGTAAATCAACTGCGCCAGTAATCGCATTATTTTGGCTGCCTGGCGCTAATAATTTGCCGATATTAATACTTTGATAACTCAATAATCCATTTAAATTCATATCAGGAAAAAATCTGGTTTGTGAGACATTCACTTGATGTGACGCTGCTTCTGCTCTTAATTTTGCAGCATAAATATCAGGACGTTTCGCAAGTAAATTTGCCGTGAGTGGTTTAGGTAATGTGACAGTATAGTGATGATAAATGAAACGAGGTGTGATGATATCTGTTGTGAATGGATTTTTTCCCATTAAAACCGCTAATTGATTTCGAGATAACATTTCTGCTTGTTTTAATTGATCAAGGTTTAATTGTGCAGATGAAGTATTGGCAAGTGCAGTTTTGAGTGGAATATCGGAATCAATGCCGTGTTTTGCGCGATATAAAACAATTTGTGAAATATCTTTTGTGACGATAAGGTTTTGTTTTGCGAGATGTTCTAAGGCAATATTATTTAAAAGATTGAAATAAGCAGCGGCAACGGCAGAAGAAATAATTAATCGTGATTGCGCAAGATCAGCTTCAGCAGCGCAAGTTTCACTGATGCGTGCAGCGAGTATCTCACGATTTTTTCCCCAGAAATCGAAATCATAATTAAAATTTAATCCTAATTCTCCAATATTGAAGGTTTTTCCATTAAAAGGCGGTGGCACTAAACCAAATTGACTGAACCGTTGTCTTTGTAAATAGCCGCTGAAATCGACTGTTGGTAATAACAATGATCCTGCAGCCTGTGTTAATGCCTGCGCGCGTCTGATACGTGCTTGCGCGGTTTGCATGGTGGGCGAGGAGGCGAGGGCGGTTGTGATTAATTGATTTAGCGTAGCGTCGTGAAATTGCTCCCACCAGGCTTGTGTGTGCGGCGGGGTAGGTTGCGCTTGGTAGATATGGTGTGTGTTAAGTTCGTTGATTGTGATTGCTTTGGTATGACTATGAATATCACCGTGATAAAGGCAGCCAGTGAGGCAAGTGAAGAGGATGCATGTCAGTAGTTGGCGTATGTGCAATGATAAATTCCTAATGCTATGATTGTTCCATTAAAAGAAGATTATAGAACTTGTTAGAGATTTAATGAAGTTATTCGAGGGAATATAGCGAATACTGTTCCCTCTCCTCCCATTTATGGGAGGAGAGGGTTAGGGAGAGGAGGGTTAAATAATCATCCTCCCCTCCCCATCCCTCCCCTCCAGCAAAAAGCGCTGGAGGGGAGGGGGTGTTCTTACGTAAAGGATGATTTTCATGCCACTCTTCACTAAAATTTTTGGCCGCCCACTCGCCACAAGAAAACAAGAACTACAGCATCTTTCTATCTTAACAGGCGTATCAGCCCTTGGCCTCGACGCACTCGCTTCAACCGCATACGGCCCCGAAGCATTATTGATGGTCTTATTACCTGCCGGTCTCTCAGGACTTCATTATTATCCCCTCATTACTTATCTTATTATTTTTGTGCTCATCACATTGTATTTATCCTATCGACAAACCATTGCAGCCTATCCCAATGGCGGAGGCGCCTACATTGTCGCAAGCGATAACCTAGGAAAAGGAATGGGTCTTTGGGCAGCGATCGCACTGTTATTAGATTATTTACTTAACGTGGCAGTGGGCATTTCAGCAGGTGTTGGCGCGATCGTCTCAGCTATACCATTACTTCAACCTTGGACGTTAACGCTTTGTTTAATTGTCTTGTTTTCATTGACGATCATCAATTTACGCGGTGTCCGAGAATCGGGATTAACCTTTTTACTTCCTACGTTTGTTTTTGTTATCTTGCTTGGCATCGCTTTACTAATAGGCATCGTTAACACATGGTTATACGGCGGACATCCGCAGCCCATCATTGCGCCACCGTCACCACCGCCCACCTTATCTCACATTAGTCTTTGGTTATTATTAGCGGCATTTGCAAATGGACTCACAGCGATGACAGGCATAGAAGCTGTCAGTAATGCCGTACCCTTATTTCGTAAACCGGTTGTACCAAATGCGCAATGGACCTTAACCATTATTGTTGTCATTCTGGGTTTGTTTTTATTGGGTTTAGCTTATGTGTGTCCTGCTTATCACATTATTGCAATGGATCAAAATGTACCAGGATATCAAACTGTATTATCACAATTAGTATCAGCAACCACAGGGAAAGGGATTTTTTATTATGTGTCTATTTTCAGTATTTTTATTGTATTGACATACTCTGCGCAAACAAGTTTTGTCGACTTTCCCCGGGTTTGTCGATTATTAGCGGAAGATCATTATTTACCGCATTTTTTTGCTGAACGCGGGAGACGTTTAGTTTTTTCATTAGGCATTATTGCATTGGCCTTATTTTCTGCTGTTTTATTAATTGTGTTTGGTGGGATCACGTCGAATTTAATTCCTTTATTTGCCGTTGGGGCATTCAGTGCTTTTTTCTTTTCACAAGCCGGGATGGTTGCTT
>JABDCN010000041.1 GCA_013288125.1 Gammaproteobacteria bacterium | reverse complement strand
TTCGCTATTTTTATAAGAGAAATATTATTTTATCTCTTTTTTGAAAAGAAATTCTCATGGAGAAATGTCTTAAAAATATTTTGAAATTATTTTGATATATTCTTTGTGAATCACACAATTAATTTTAAAAAATTACTTACTCCATAAAATATCCATTTTAATCTCATCTAAGTCCAAAGCCTTCGCTATCTTTAAAACCGTTGATCTTCTTGGCATGGCATTAGAATTAAAAAATCTTGATAAAGAAGGCTGTGGTATTCCTGTTAATTCAGATAACTGACTAATGCCACCTCGCTTCATCACTTCCTGATAAAGACTATCTTTAAATGCACGAATATTCTTAGCAATCGCATCCAGATCATTAAACTTGATATATATTTCTTCAGATTTCTCTTTTTGTTTTGATGCATCAATCATATCTTGAATATCAGCAATAATTTCGTCACGTTCTTTACTATCTCTTTCATCCGCCCAAAGATGTACGAGATCAGCAACACCCTCAAATTTCAATGCGGTTTTTACTGCATCAACAATAAAATCTACCGACAAACCAGATTTTCTCATTTTGATAGCAATATCAAATAATTTCATTTGCTCAAAAGAGGGAGAATGTATATCACCTCTCAATAATAATTTTTTTTGTGATACTTTATGAGTACCGCGTTTAGCTTGTGCTTGAGTTGTCATGTTAGTTTACCCCTTACTGTATAGCTTCCTTGCCGAATCAAATCTAAATACACTTTAAATCTTGCTAGCTTGCGATTATCTACTTTATCGTCTTTTTTATGTATGCTTCGCACAAAATACATTATATGAGTCCAATGCCCACTGAGTAATAATGATTTCCATGAGTTTTTCCAGAATTTTCTTATATACCAATTATATCATATATAACATAAATAACAAATAGGGCATGTGTAATTCCTGAATTCACAATAAATACCAATCAACATAAAGCTGCGATATCATTACAGCTATGGCAGTAAAATAGCCAAAATAAGCAGGAAGCGTTTGGTGCTTAATACTATATTGATTTTTCTTGGCGCTGGCCTTGGCGGTGTTTCCCGCTATTGGATGTCCAATATCACCTATGGATTTTTAGGCCGCCAGTTTCCATATGGGACATTAATCGTTAATGTTAGCGGGTGTTTTTTAATGGGGCTACTCTTCGTCCTCATCTTGGAACGATTCGATGGAATTGGGACGCAAAAGCCAATGATTAAAATAACAAGCTCAAGAAGCTGCTAATCATGCCCTCATCACTCCCAATAACTGACATTTCGAAAAAAACAGCACTTAAATTTGTTATCTTACTAAGCGTTGTTAGTTTTTTTGCTGATATGACTTATGAAGGTGCACGCAGCATCACTGGGCCTTATTTAGCTATATTAGGCGCAAATGCCGCTATTGTAGGATTTGTAGCTGGTTTTGGTGAATTTGTTGGCTATGCACTACGTATAGTTTCAGGCTATCTCGCTGACCGCACCGGCAAATACTGGACAATTACTATTTTCGGCTACATATGCAATTTACTTGCTGTCCCATTACTTGCATTGGCGGGACACTGGTGGGTTGCCGCAACCCTAATGATTATTGAACGGGCAGGCAAAGCAATTCGCGTACCTTCACGCGATGCAATGCTATCTCATGCCGGACAAAAAATGGGAATGGGCTGGGTATTTGGATTGCATGAGGCTATAGATCAAATAGGAGCGATGCTTGGCCCGCTGATTATCGCAACAGTGCTTTATTTTAAAGGTGACTACCAACACGGTTTTGCTATTTTACTAATTCCGGCGTTATTAGCATTAATCATACTGGCATTTGCCCGATATCTTTATCCTCACCCTCAATCATTGGAAATACCGCATGATAATTTAGAAGCAAAAGGAATGAACTCTTCTTTTTGGCTTTATTTAACTGGCGCATCATTAATTGCAGCGGGTTATGCAGATTTCCCATTAATGGCATATCATTTTCAAAAAACGGCTATTTTATCCCCGGTCTGGGTTCCCGTTTCCTATGCGATTGCAATGGGCATTAATTCTTTAACAGCGCCACTATTCGGTCACTTTTATGATCGCAGAGGTTTCTCTATTTTAATCATGGTGACAGTTTTCTCATGCCTCTTTGCTCCAATGGTCTTTTTTGGTAATGCTACCGTAGCTTTAATTGGAGTGGCCTTATGGAGTATCGGCGTAGGCGCACATGAATCATTAATGCGAGCTATTGTGGCAAATATGGTACCAATGAATAAACGTGGCTCCGCCTATGGTGTTTTCAATACAGGGTTTGGTATTTTTTGGTTTTTAGGTAGCTTCTTGATGGGGGTACTCTATGATATTTCCATTCCTTCCCTTGTGATCTTTTCTGTCGTTATCCAATTATTAGCTGTGCCTTTATTGTGGGTAGTGATGAAGAGCGTTCGCTAAACATTGCTATGTATTTTTCTTCTTGTCAATAACTCGAATAGTAATCTACAACATCATATTAAGTGGACACATACACTGAGCATATTCACTTATGTAGTTATCAATACATTTCTTTTTCTATCACTCAAGATCACAAACACAGGCAAACGTGACTGACTGACTCTCTACTCTGACAATATTCGCCCAAAATCAATTATATTTGCAAAATAGCCACTTTCAATTACCGCTTCCTTAACGCCATTCACATGAATCAATATAGGACGATAAGAGAATTTTTTTGGAATATTTAATCTTTCAATTTTTTGTTTTACTTCATCAATAATTGACATTGTTAATTCTGATCTAGAAAATTTAATCTCACATACATATAAAGAATGAAATCTTGTTTGTATTAATAAATCAATTTGGCAACCTAATTGAGTTTTTGTTTTTTTTTGAAAATACGGATTAGAGATAATAACTTCCTCTAATGGAATTCCTAATAATTCTATGATGCGGTTATCATTATTCAATACTAAATTTTGAAATTGTAATGAGATGATTCCATCCCATCCCGGCAAGGTTGTAACTGATATTTTCTTAAATGTACCTTTCACTATTTTAGCGTGACTTGGTTGAATATATTTTAAATAAAATCTCACATAATTATCTTTTAATCGATATTGGCTTAGTTTTGATAGTTTTCCATTTTTTATGTGCCATGTGAAATCACGAGAAATAAATCCAGCCATATTCAAATCATTTAAATAATTACTAAAATCACCTGTTTTATTTCTACCGCAACTTTTTATAATTTCTTCTTGAGTAGCAGAACCAATAATCAATCGATTAATTATTTTTTTATATATTTTACTTCTTACCCCAAAAATATCTGAAAAAATTCGCTCAAATTCTCCGACAAGAGGAGCGTTAGGTAAAAAACACATATTTCTTATATTATCTTCTGCGCTTTTCTTGGGATTAATAAATTCGAGGTAACGTGGAACACCACCTGTTATTGCCAATATTTTCATTTTTTCATATGCTGATATTCTTTCTCGATATCGCCCCCAAAATTCATCACAATCCCGCAAGAAAAGTTCATTTAATTTTATATATCTTGTTGGCCGACCTAAAAATAATGTGCTACTAATAATATTTTCTTCTATCCACGAAGATACTGATCCACAAAGCACTAATATCAAATTAGGATTTTTCTTGAATTGCAAATCCCAAGCATTCTTTAATTTACCCAAAAAACTTGGATCCAGCGAGCCCATCCACGATATCTCATCAAACAAAATTACAACTCTGCCCTTCAATGTATATTGAGCTAATAATGTAAATAAGTTGCCCCAATCATCCATACTAAATTTAGGTATGCCCAATTGCTCACTCAGTTGACGAGCAAATTCATCTCTTTGCATTTGAGCGGTTGTATCTTTGCTAGGAAAGATGCCGACCATGCAATAAAATTTCTGCCCTTTCGCAAACTCTTCAATTAATCTACTTTTACCTATACGTCGTCTACCTTGAATAATCACTAAATTCGCAATATTATTTTCTTGCAGCTCTTTAAGTTCTTTAATTTCGGCTTCACGGCCAACAAAATGTGTACTCATAACATTCCAAAAAATTATATTTTAGTGCGCCCATATTAACATAAAACATGCCGCACTAAAATGATTTTTATTGATTTGGTGCGGCCTAAAAAGTGTTATCCGGGCGCACCAAACCAATAAAAGCCATTTTAGTGCGACTATTCAAACCTTTAACTGAGTTATTTGTAATAATTGCCAAATCAGTATGCCTGTCAAATCAACAAATTAGAATTTTAAAATAAACACGCATCGTATCACATCATATCATCCTTGACCCTAGAGCTGATCTAGCCTTAAAAGTAATTTTGATAATAATGACCGTCCTAACCGTATATCTCCTTACCTAAATAAATAAAAAAATAGAGTTTGAGTTAGAAGAAACTATAAAAAACCTCGTTTGTTTTTTTGTATGAATTGTAATTTTTATGCTAATTTGAATGATTTCACATTGATGTGATTTATCGATAGACAAAATGGTTGGCACATGGTCAATCAAAAACGTAAGCATAGTAGGCGAAGAAACTTGTGTAAGAATTGATGGAAATAGAACTGCTTAAGCTTTCAAACCTGACAATTTAGATTTCTGGATTGTCAAGTTTAATAAATCTTGTGATACAAAAAAATAAAGGACTCATATCATGCAATCAAATAGAAAACTCGTTCAATCTGAGCTATATGAAATATTGATACCTCTCAGCCACCCTCTCGACCTTGAAAAACAACTACGATTTTTTGCTCTCAAACTCATTAGTGATAATCCTCCAAATTCACGTCAAGTGCATCACCATTTTCAAATCGAAAAGTAATTTTCCAATTAGATTGTATTATTCATGATCATAAACTCGCAAATAAAATTGAGTTCAATATATTATCAATATAGATTAAAGTGATCAATATATAATTATCCAATCAAAACATATTATATCCAATTTTTAACCGTTTTAATTAAAATTGCATAAATTTATTTCTTTTAATATGGAAATGAGCTTGATTATCAAGTACTATATCGCCAAGTTTTTGAATTACAACACGAGGCCAGTATGCAAGTAATTAAGCAGCGCAATAAATTAACTGCTTAATTAATTTTACACGAGGAACAAAACCATGAAAAAAATTATATTTATATTCGTTACTATGGCAGTTTTAATTTCTAATGCTGCAAAGGCAAATTCAATTCCTATTTACATTGCACCTTCTCATACTTTTAGCGTGAATATTCCCTATATACAGCTTGAAAATAAGCGATTTTATTTAGATGTTCACGAGGGCGTTGGCCAAGAAAATAACTTCAAATCATATTGGGTAGACTTTAGTACACCGCCAGAATTACGTTCTATCACTTCTAAATTTATGTATATAACGATTTCATGGGATAATCCTAATGGTAAGCACATTGTGAGTGATAGCAATTTTTATAAAAATATAATAAACGTTAAGTCAAGCATACCTCAAAAAATTATTTTTTTATTTCCAGATGCTAATACCCAATTTATTAATAGTAAAAAATTAAGAATTAATGGTAGGGCCGCTTATCAATTAACAGCAAATATCTTTACGCCAAAATATCCTGATCCCATTAAAGGCATATTTACTTTTATTAACTTTAAACATCATATTGCATTTGTTTCTATGTTACCTGTACTTCCTGTTTCAAAGAATAAAATATTAGGTAATTCTTCAAGTCAGGCGTTGTATTGGAATGAGTATAATCAGATATTGTATTCATTGAAGTCTTCTTGATCGAAGAAACAGACATTCTTCTTATACTCTAACGATTGGCATAATCGCTATTTTCATAAGAGAAATATTATTTTATTTATTTTTTAATAAAAAATTCTCATGGAAAAATTTCTTAAAAATATTTTGAAAAGAACGGAACGGGGTCAGAAATACAGAATCAAATCTCTTCTGTTGATTTAATCTCCCATATAAACTACTATTCTCCTTGAATCAGGTACCAGCGCCCAAACCTCTTTCGGACGCTTGAAAATCCGCTCAATAATCAAAAGGAGTTTTGAATGAAATCATCTTTAAACAAATTTGCTATTTTAAAGCTATTTTAAACACGTTATAAGGAGAACTCTGTGAAAAAATTTTTTTTGTTATCTTTAACAACATTAATCGCCATGTCATGCATGACCGTCGGCAGATGTGCTGAACAAACTCATCATCACAATCTTAAAGTCAATGAAATGGATGCGATAGTCGGTCAATGGGATTACGATCTTCGCACTAAAGATGGAACTAAAATTAAAGGATTTTTTCAAGTTGAACCTTCAAACACCGGAACGTTATCCGTTGTAGGCCAAGCTTATTTTGACAAGGGCAATAAAACGCTGTCAGCTAAAAATTTGCGTGGTGTGTGGACAGGTTTGATGCGAAAGGATGGACAACAACACTATGTTTTAACTTTTCTAATGCAAGGAAACCCCATTTATCCTAGCACACCTGCTGAATCGCCCTACCATGGAACAGCTTATCTTCAACATAAGAATGAAGTTCTCGATGGCACATTTAACGATCATGATGCCAGAGAAGGTATAGGTGGAACGATAACCGCCCACAAACATCCTTATGTTTAAAAAAAATAAATGCACTATTATCAATAATCCATACAATATCGCACAAATTAAACAGCTCAAAAAAGGAACATTTAATGTTTACGGGAATTAAAAAGTTTTTTATTCATTCTTTTATTTTAACTTTCACACTTATTTTAACTTCACCTACTTATGCAAATGGAAAATATATTGTCATCGCGCCTGAATGTCTTATTCAACACCTCGGCAAAAATTTTAAAACACTGGCCTATACGCCAACGCTTTCTCTCATTAAAATCAATGAAAATGAACTTGATCAATTAATTAAACTAAAACATCAATATCACGCTGCACATTGCGGCGGATTTATTGATGTCACTGATGAATGGAACAACAATATTAGTGCCATCACTTTACTCAATACTTATTCAAAAAATAATTATCACTCTATCCGTCATTCTGCTTACCACATTAAATATCAAAATAAAGTTAATGAATTAATGAAGCAACTTGATATGAAAAAAATGCTCTACAACCTCACCATCTTAACAAGCTTTCATGATCGATTTGCCAACTCTGATAATGGTGTAAACACTGCCAAATGGATTAAATATCAAGTTGAATTAATGGCAAAGCAATACAATCGTCATGATGTCAGTATTTCATTGATTAAAACGGGTAAAAAATACAGACAACCTTCTGTTGTTGTAAAATTTGGCTTTTCAGACGCGCCGGGTATTGTGATAGGTGCGCACATGGATACGCTATCGGGCAAGAAAGAAAAAAAACCTGGCGCAGATGATGATGGCACAGGAATTGTCACCGTTCTTGAAGTAGCGAGAATATTATTTGCAAGTAACTTAAACTTCAAAAATCCCATTTATTTTATTTGGTATGCAGCTGAAGAACCAGGTGATGTCGGATCAGAACATGTGGTTGCAGATTTTATTAAGAAAAAAATTCCTATCAATGCTGTCATACAAATTGATATGACAGGTTATGAACATAAAAAGGATCCTACGATTTGGCTGCTTGATGATTATGTTGATCCCAACTTAAATGCTTATCTTGAATTATTAGCAAATACCTATGTGAAACAACCCGTGAAATATACCACTTGCGGTGATGATTGCAGTGATCATGCCCCCTGGTTTCTGAGAGGTATTCCAGCTGTTTCTCCTTTTGAAACAGCGGTTGGAAAAGAAAATCCCTTTAGTCATACTGCAAAAGATACGATGGATTTACTGTCATCAGATCATATGATGGATTTTGCAAAATTGACGACGGCATTTGCTGTTGAATTAGCAGAACCGATATAACTGTAACCGTTCACGCCGCACTCATGACGCCACAACCGTCTGGCTGCGAGGCAGGTTTGAACGATTATTTGCGGGAAAAAGCGCAGCATACACAAAAGTATGTGAGCATTTTTCCCGCAAATAATCGTTAAAAGATGCCCGCAGACGGGCGGTCAAGATCGAAGCCTGAACATTTACATATAATTTAAGTTATCTGCGTAAAATGGGACAACTAGCTGCCCTCTTCCTCATCAGCAGGCTTGTTGGGTCTGCTATTTTTTTCGGTTTTTCTATTACTTTTCCTGAATGAGCAAACATACCAGCAGGCACCTGAGATACATTAGGCAATATATCATTTGGTTTATTTTTTTTTAATTTCAGATTAAGCGCTTTTATAGGTTCCTTTATTGATTCCGTTTCATAATCGCTTGAAATAAGTTTAAGATGACACAACGAAGTATTTTTATTCATCGCTTCTGATATAACTTGTACTTTATCAACTGTTAATTTCTTTTCATTTATATTTTGGAAATTAAGGTCGGTAAGTGTCTTATTTTTTTCAAGCATATTTGCGACGGCAATAAATTCTTCTTTGCTGTAATCAGCATACCCAATATTAAGATTGGTAAGTGTCGTATTCGTTTCAAGCACACCCGCAATGCTTGAAATGCTGCCACCGAGACAACCATTCCACACATCGAGCGTCGTGAGGGCAGTAGCTTTTTCAAGAAGTGTCGAGATGGGCTCTTGTTCTGATCCACGTGGAAGGTAAGTCGCATTATTCCCAATATCAAGCGTTTTAAGTGTTTTATTACCATCGAGTGCTTCGGCTAAAATGAAAATACCTTCTGCTTTTAAATTATTATTATTTAAATTAACGGATTTAAGCGTGGTATTTGTTTTAAAAATTTCCGCAAGAATTGTCATTGCTTCTGGAAATAAATAATTCCAACTAAGATCAAGGTTTGTGATTGTTGTATTAGTTTTAAAAGCTTTTACTAATTCTTCGCAATCTTCCAAGCTTATATTCTTAGACCGTAAATTAAGATGTATTAGATGAGGATTATTATTTGCAATTTGTTGTAATAAGTACTCGGATAACATTATTTTCTCTCAGGTTAATAAATTAGCTGAGTATTATAATTAAATTGTCATATAAAAATCAATAAACCGTCTTATTTTTGGCTGTAAATAACGACTTTTTTGATAGTAAAGATAAATGTTTTTATAAGGCTCTTGATACTCGTGCAAAATTTCAATTAATTTTTTTTCTTTAATCGCATCTGTGAACTTGGGGTCAAATCTCCTCTTTCCTTTCTTCAAAAGAGGAAAGAAGAGATCTGACCCCAATACTAAAATTTTTCTGTATACGGCCGCAAATCTATCTCATGTGTCCAAGCACATTTATCTTGTCGATAAAGCTGCCAGTATGTTTCTGCAATATCTTTAGGATTTAAAAATGAATCTAATGGCTTATCAGGAAAATGTTTAAGTACTATTGGTGTTGCAATATATCCATCAATAATCACATGCACCACATGAATACCTTGAGGCCCAAATTCTTTTGCCATGGATTGTGCTAATGCGCGCTGAGAAAATTTACCGACTGCAAAAGCAGTCATATTTGCACTACCGCGCAATGCTGCTGTCGCGCCAGTGAAAATAATTGTTCCTTTTGATTGTTTAATCATATTAGGAGTAACTTGCTGTGAAACTAACAATCCGCCTAAGCAACTAATTTTCCATGAACGAATAAAATCCTCAGATGAAATATCATTTATTCCTTTCAATTCAAATTTTGCAGCAGCGTTATATATTACTACTTCTGGATGTCCAAACTTATTTTTAATTTCATTAAAAAGAGAAATCACTTCTTCTTCATTCGTGACATCCGCCGCAAACGCGGCTACATTTTTATTTGCAGCATCAATTTGCGGAATCAAAGCACTTAGTTGTTCTTTATTACGCGAAATAATCACCGTAAAAAAATTTTCAGCGACAAATTTTTTAGCAATGGCTAATCCTAATCCTGGACCAACGCCAATGACAACGGCTATTGATTGATGCTGCTTCATAAAATACCTCTCAAAACTCACTTTAAAATAAAATTAACTTTAAAACTTACCTGTTAATTGACCAACTAAAGTAACAAAATCAGCATCCAATGCTTTATACATCGCTAGTGCACGAGGATCAGCATTGTCAGCCAACATCTCAACACAAACGGCAGAATAATCCGTTACAATAATCCCGGCTTGTAACATGCGAAGTATTCCTGTTGTTCTTTGTGTTTCACTGGCAGTACCAGAAGCATTAATAATGGCATACACATCATATCCTTTACTAGTTGCTGTTAAAGCTGGGAAAGCTAAACAAACTTCAGTTGATATCCCTGTGATCAATAATTTTTTACGTCCTACTTTTTCAACCGCCTTCATCACGCGTTCATCATCTAAAGCATTCACTGTCGTGCGATCAATAATTTCAATTCCATTTAATTCAGCTTCTAATTCAGGAATAGTCGGTCCCCACAAACCTTCTGCTGCTGTCGTTGTCGCAATAATAGGGATATCCAAAACTTTAGCAGCACGTACCAACGCTACAATATTATGTTTTAATTCACTCACTTTAATATCTTTGACGCCGGTATATAATCCAATTTGATGATCAACAATTAAAAGTGCTGCATTTTCAGTTGTTAATTTCTCTAAAAACTTAGCGTTTACAGTTGTATTAAACATAGCAATTACTCCTCATTTAAAGTTAAAAGTAATAAAACAAATTAAGTTTAAATTTGGTCATAAAAAGATGAAAGATCAATGTTTTGATCAAGATGTTCAAATTAATTGAACATGTATAGGAACTTATTGATATAATGAAAATAAAATCATAGGAATCTTATGAAACTAACATTAGATTCGTTACTTGTCTTAAACACTATTAATCGAGTGGGTACTTTTGCTAAAGCTGCCACTGAATTACATCGCGTTCGATCTGCTGTCACTTATACCGTCAATAAACTTGAACAGGATTTAGGCATCACTATTTTTGATAGAAGCGGCTACCATGTGAAGCTAACACCAGAAGGTGAAATTCTTTTGCGCGAAGGTAACCGTGTATTAATGCAAGCATCACAGATTGAAAGTATGTTTAAACGCATGAAAAGCGGCTGGGAAGAAAGCATCAGTATTGCAGTCGATGACACCATTACCATTGAAAAATTTTTACCTTTTTTAAAATTATTTTATGAAGCATGCCCAACCATGCGTCTAAAAATATCAGCTGAAATTTTAAGCGGCACTTGGTTTGCTTTAACGAATGGAAGAGCAGATATAGCAATAGGTGTATCAGGTGACGTCCCTGCTTCTTCTCAATTTGCTATTAAACCCATCGGCGTAATGAATTTTGTATTTGCTGTTTCTCCAGAACATCCTCTCGCCAAACTACAAGAACCTTTACCGAATGAAGAAATAATTAAATATCGCTCCGTTGTTGTAATGGACACCGGTAATCTTGATCGCTATTCAGGTACTTTAACAGGACAAGAAACATTAACCGTCACGTCAATGAAAGCAAAAATTAATGCTCAAATTACTGGATTAGGAGTTGGTTATTTACCACTACATTTAATTAAACAGGCTATTCAAGCAGGTCAATTAATACCAAAAGAAGTTGAAAAAGGAAAACCATCTGCGCATTTTTCTATGGCTTGGCATGTCGATAAAGTAGGAAAAGGAATGCAATGGTTTCTGGATCATATAAAAGAAAATTTTTGGACTTAAATAAATTCGTAAATTCGGGGTCAGATCTCCTCTTTCCACTTCTCTGGATCCCACGGCTTGTCCGCGGGATCCAGAGAAGTGGAAAGAGGAGATCTGACCCCAAAAAAATCAATAAACCGCCTTATTTTAGGCTGCAAATAACGACTCTTTTGATAATAAAGATAAATATTTTTATAAGGCTCTTGATACTCACGTAAAATTTCAATTAATTTTTTTTCTTTAATCGCATCTGCAACCATATAGTCATGCAAATTTACTATTCCCATGCCATGTATTGCACATTCACGCATCGCATAACTATCATTCAACCAAAGTATAGGATTAACATGAATTTCCTTTCCCTCTTTAAAATAGACAACATTATTCGGCTGACGAATGCTATGTGTAATATATTTATGTTTAACCAAATCGGATGGATGTTTTGGCACACCATATTTCTTTAAATAACGAGGTGAGGCACATAACACATAACGCGTACCGCTAACACGACGACGCACTAATTCAGCAGCACCTTCAATAGACACACCAAATAAAATATCAATCCCTTCTTTTTCTAAATGAGGAAATCGTTCTGCTAATTGAAAATGTACCCTCACTTGTGGATTTAATCGCATAAATTCAGCTAATCTCGGTAAAATATGTGTAACAGCAAAATATCGATTTGCCATGACATGTAAGCTGCCTGTAGCTTTATTTTTACTTTTTGTTATTGCATTTTCAGCTTCTTGTAATTCACTTAATATTTTTTTACATTGTTGAAAATAATCTTCTCCTATTTCAGTTAAAGAAATTTGACGTGTCGTTCTATTTAATAATTGAATACCAAGATCCTTTTCTAAGGCAGCAATTTGTCGACTAATGGCTGCTGTTGAGACGTCTTTTTTTCTGGCAGCCGCAGCAAAACCATTTTCCTCTATGACAGAGATAAAGGTCGCAATTCGTTCGAATTTACTCATGATTGTTAACCTATAAGCAACAGATGTTAACATTATTGGATTTGCTATCGCACCAGGATTGGCCGTCATGATAGGTGGTTATTTAACGCCGCATTTTGGTTGGATGAGTACGTTTCTTGCCGGTGCTGTGTATGGCATTATTTTATTAATTTTAATCAGCAGATTATCTGAGACAAAAACAGAATTAGATTTAAATGCACTTAAAATAAATCACTTAATCCATGAATACGTTACTCAATTTAAAAATTTTCGATTAATAGCAGGCGGATTATTAATGGGCGGCGCCACTTGTTTTGTTTATGTATTTGCAGCACTTGCTCCTTTTATTGCAATTAATATGATGCATATGGATATTTCAGCTTATGGAAGAGCTAATATTATTCCACCGATTGGATTGGTGTTAGGCTCGCTTGTTTCTGCACAGTTATCAAAAAAATATCAATCTACTTATATTATTGCGGCAGGCATTTTTATTTCTTTAATAGGAAGCATCATAATGTATGCCTTAATGACAATGAATGTATCTGCTTTATTAACTGTGTTTATCCCCATGATGATTTGTTACTTCGGTTTATCATTAGTCTTTGCAAATGCTTCTACAATTGCCATGAGTCATACTGCAGATAAAACACATGGCTCAGCTGTCATGAATTTTATTAATATGGGATCCGTTACTATCGTTGTATTGAGTATAGGCATGCTAACAATAAATAATTTTATTTTGCCTATTATTTTTATTGGTATTTCTATTTTTATGGCTTCGTTAAATCTATTTGCTTTCAAGGAAAGTAGAATTGTCAACAGACCTTAATTCTTTTTTAGTTAAATCACTTCCCACCTCACCCTTATTGTGTTATAATGCTCAATACTATGAGCATTAATATATTATATTGATCAAGGTATTGACCATTATGGGCAGGAAAAAAAAGACTGAATTCCCCTCTTTACGACGTATCTTCACTGAGTTAGGCGAGAATATTCGCCTTGCCAGACTACGCCGCAAGCTATCCACCACTATGATTGCTCAAAGAGCAGGTATTGCGCGCAACACTCTACGCGCCATCGAGCAAGGTGATCCAAGTGTTACATTTAGCGCTTATGCAAATGTTTTATTTACCTTAAGACTCGAAAACGATCTAAGATTAATTGCACGGGATGATGAGTTAGGTCGCAAACTTCAAGACGCCAACCTAACAATAAAAGCACGTGCGCCTAAAATAACAAAACGTAGATCAACAAAGAAGAATAAGCATGAATAAAAACAAACAACGACAAATTGAAGTTCATGCGCATTGGATAGGACTAACCAAACCGATGATGGTAGGAATTCTTCATGCAACATCTATACGTGGAAAAGAAATTTTCTCTTTCGAGTATGATCGTGAATGGCTAAGATGCGATTATGCTCAAGCATTAGACCCAACACTTCAACTCGTTCCCGGACATCAATACGCATCAACAATGCAAAACAACTTCGGTGTATTTCTTGATTCTTCCCCTGATCGATGGGGACGTTTTTTAATGAAACGTAGAGAAGCACAGCTTGCACGCGAGAAAAAACATGATGAGCGAAAATTAATGGAATCGGATTATCTTTTGGGTGTATATGATGAACATCGCATGGGTGCATTACGTTTTCGCACTCATCCTAACGGCCCATTCCTTGATAACAACAAAGAATTCGCTTCTCCACCTTGGGCGTCGCTACGCAAACTGGAAGAAGCAAGTTTAGAAATCGAAAAAAATGATGCAGAAAAGAATCCTAGTTATTCAAAATGGTTAAAAATGCTTATTGCACCTGGTGGTTCATTGGGTGGCGCACGACCTAAGGCAAGCGTAGTTGATGAACACAATCATTTATGGATAGCCAAATTTCCGAATAACAATGACGATCATGATATTGGCGGATGGGAAATGGTTGCCTACAGGCTAGCAAAACGTGCAGGTATTATAATACCTGAAGCAAGAATAGAAAAATTTAATAATCATTATCATACTTTTCTCAGCAAACGATTTGATCGTAATTCTAAAAACGAAAGAATTCATTTTGCATCTGCTATGACTTTACTACAACACACAGATGGTGATGATGCCTCAAATGGCACGAGCTATCTTGAATTAGCGGAATTTATCACACGACAAGGCGTTCAACCTGATCAAGATTTAGAACAACTCTGGCGGCGAATTGTCTTTTTTATTTGTATTTCAAACGTTGATGATCACCTTAGAAATCATGGTTTCATCCTGCAACCGAATGGATGGATTTTATCACCTGCATTTGATATTAATCCTGTTGCAAGTGGTGACGGTTTAAAACTAAATATTTCTGAATCTGATAATTCACAAAATTTAGACCTCGCAAAAGAAACAGCTAAATACTTTCGAATAAAACCAACTAAAGCTGATGCAATCAGTAACGAAGTTATTCTGGCAGTCAAAAATTGGAGAAATGAAGCAACTGCTTTGGG
>JABDCN010000040.1 GCA_013288125.1 Gammaproteobacteria bacterium | reverse complement strand
CCGCCAAACAGTCTTTTTCAAAAAAGACTAGAGGACTTAATATGCAAAAAATAGTAATCATACTTGTCTTATTATGCACTACTCACGCAATAGTTTATGCTCAAGATACGCAACGCAAGCCAGAAAAAGATGCCAGAATTTTGCAATTAACCAAGGATGCAAAATTAACCGACTTAATTGAATCGCCAGATGGTAAATGGATTGCGTTTGTTAAAAAAAGCCATTCTACCATTCCCAGTAATTGCTTTTATTTTTCTAAAAAAGGCGATCAGGCTGATGAGATATGGATTGTTAATGCCAAAGAGATGATTAAAAAATTATTAGTCGCTCCACATTTTAGTTGTAAAGACATGTCAACCGTTATTATTGATCCACATAATCTGCAGTTTTCACCTGATAATAAAACTCTTTATTTTGAAACATCTGCATGGGTAACATCAGGTGCTATTCATGCTGTAGATATTGATGGCAGCCATTTAAGATTTGTAACCGATGGCAGTGAATTGCGTGTTGTACAATCTGGGTCATATAAAGGCGACATCATTGTTAATCAACACCGTTATCGTTTTAAGGGCGATACTCCCTTAGGTAGCTATAATTGGGATTGGCTATTCACGCCAACTGGGAAACAAATAAAACTATATAAAAAAATGGACTAGCAGATGAAAATTGAGGTAATTACACATCCATCAGGTGATCAACTACCCATGCTGGTAGATGAGAATGGGCTTCCAATTCCAACACCAAATGAATTCATCATGGGAAGAAGATTCTTAAGCACCAATACCCTCATCAGAAATTTACGTGAACTTAGTGTTTTTTATAGCTGGTTAGAAAATGAAAAAATTGATTTATGGAAAAGAATTAAAACAGGACAATCTTTTTCTGAAGCCGAGGTCAAAGGAGGAATGATTGAAACATTTCGACGTGATCAAGCTACAGAACGCAAAATAACTCGCATCACAATTTCACCACATACATTCAACCAACGATTAACTACTGTGCGTCAATTTCTCAGTTGGTGTTTTGATATGCGACTTAGCTCACTTCCATTATCTGATCACAGCTATGATCGCATCCGAGAACAACAAAAAAGACTTTTAAAATGGTTAGACAGTTCATTCATAAATGCACCACCAAGTAATAAAGGGAAAAATAAAGGATTAACAGAAAAAGAAATGTCATTTCTCATTCATTGCTTAAATCCCGATAATCCAGAAGCTATAGGACGAAACCCGGCAGTAAGATTTAGAAATTACATTTCAATTATGATCATACTGTATTACGGTTTACGACCTGGTGAATTATTATGCCTTCAAGTGCAAGATATCGAGATAGGTGCAATCTCTAGCATTCGTGTTGTACGCAGACCTTCTGACAAAAACGATCCTCGAAAACCAAGGCCTAAAATAAAACGTAATGGTCGAGTAATGCCAATCGATGATCCGGTGTTTGCACAACACCTGGACGAGTATATTATGAATTGGCGTGATATCTTAGAAAAAAATACAGAAATTAATTCAGAATATTTAATTTTAAGTGATGAAGGCAATCCACTTACACAATCAGCGTTAACACAGTTTTTTCAAGGTCTAAGAAACAGATTTTCCAAACAATTGCCTTCTCATTTGAGTGCTAAAGCATTGCGCCATACTTTTTCTAGCATGATGGAACGCACATTACGTAATGCGGGCTTAGATGAAGAACGACGTAAGCAGGCATTAGCCATTTTACGAGGTGATAATAGTCTAGAATCACAATCAGTGTACATTGCCCAAGAAATTGAAGAGCAAGCCAACCGAGCATTAAAAAATTTTCAGCGCGATTTGTTAAGCTAAGGAAAAAACATGAGCAATTCAGCTTTAGCCAAGTTGATTGAAGAAAATGAATGGACTGATATCCCATTAAAAATTATCACTCGTGAAGGTCATGCTGTTGACACTTCCAACAATCAATGGCATCTACCGTACTCAATGAAAGCTCATCCAACTTTAGACTTTAGCAATATCATCAATTTATCGCTTCGTTGGATTACAAAAAGATATATTCAAGAAAAAATTCAAACAACATCCACTCATGCTGGTTATAGTAATTTTCAAGATATAAAACGTGAGTTTTTAAGGTTTCAAAATGATTTTGGTTTAATTCAAAATCTCAGCAAGACTAAACTAGAAAATAATCTTATCTCAGTAGTTGAACATAGAATTTCTCAAGCAAGAGCAAAACATCGACTGTGGGCTTTATATCGACCAATACAATGGTACATCTGGTGTGCTGAGAATTATCCTGAGCTGGGCTTTTGTTCCGCCTATGCAATGGAATTAGATAGCATGATCCTTCCCGGCAATCCCAAAGGCGAAGCGGTACGCATGGAAGATCCTGATAGCGGACCTCTTCACCGTTCTTTAGAGTTACCACTCATTATCAAAGCATTACGAGAAGATAAAAGCCCTGTACTCGAACACATACAACAAAAAGTTGCTGTTGCGCTTTCAATAGCTCTTGGTCGTAACCCTGCAAACCTAACATATCTACGAGAAAGCGATTTTATCAATCTAACATCTGAATCAGATGAAGCATGCTATATCCTTAAAATGCCAAGGATTAAAAAACGTCAATTGAATCCTCGCGATGATTTCATGGAAGAATATCTTGATCCCGAGTTTGCAAAATATGTACAAGAACTGATTACAGCAAATCAGCAAATTAAAACAATTGTAAAAACCCAAAATGGCAATATTGAAATCGATAGACCACTTTTTATTAAAGTAGAACAAAATAAAGCTGCTTTATCAGCTGGCCTGCTTAATGAAAGTTTTAATATGCCTAGCGCTGATATTAGTGAATTAGTCAAAAAATTTGCGAAGCGTCATAATATTATTTCGCCTTTAACCGGAGAAACTTTATATCTATCTACACGCCGCCTTAGATATACACTTGCCACAAGTCTTGCATCAGAAGGCATAAGTAGACGCGAATTAGCTCGCATCCTTGACCACACTGATACACAACATGTACAAGTTTATTTTGAAGTAACAGGTAATATTGTTGAACATCTAGATAAAGCAAGCGCTAAAGGTTTCGCAAAATATTTAGATTTTTTCAAAGGTCGCATCATAGATAGCGCTAATGAAGCCGTCAATGGCAAGCGAAATGACAAGCACCTCTCATTTATCAATGAAGCCAATCCTACTGATCAAACAGAAATCGGGGTTTGCGGAGAAAACAATATTTGTCATCTTGACCCACCTTTTTCTTGCTATCTTTGTCCTAAATTTCAACCTTACCGTCATGCAGATCATGAACATGTGCTTGCATGCTTGTTAAATTCTCGTGATGCAAGAATGAAAAAATATGAAAATACAAGACTAGGCATTCAACTAGACGATGTTATTTTTGCTGTTGCACAAGTCGCTGAAGAATGCAAAAGCGAGGTATCTAATGACTGATGGTCGCTCTAATCGCAAAGCTCGTGTTGTGCCATTCTTAAGCTCATTGGAAAAAGATCGAGAAGCTAATCTGGCAGCTTTGATTGATAAAGCAAAAAAATTAAAGCTGGAAGGATTCAATAAAGCAGATTGGGAAAAATCTACATGGAAAATTAAATTTGGACATCTTACAAAACAATCAGGGAAAAATATCATTGCATCTTCGTTAGTTTTTAATCTTCCTCCAAAAATTGGCAACACACCATTAGCCAACGATTGGGCAAATTTAATAAAAGCATTAGTTATTCTGCGATTTCATCGAAAACATCAATCCATATCAAACCAACGAATGTTTATTGCTGCGGTTAGTTATGTGGCTCATGAAGTGCTTAACCGTAGTCAGCGAATTTCGGAATTAAATCCCGAGCACTTAGATGCAGCCTGTAGATTAATCGTCTCGCACTACAGCGATGGAGCTGCTTATAATATGCAAAAAGCTATCAGAGAATTTGCAGCACATTGTGACGCAAATAGTTTATGTAAGGCACTTTTAAATTATAAATTTTCAGGTATGAAACGACCAGATAACACATCTGGCGTTGGTTATAAACGCCTAGATGATCCAAACATAGTAAATACTAAAAGCGACAAATTAATATCATCTGACGTATTCCGTATTCTCGGTGAACTTTATCAGAATGTCCCAAGGAATCATAAGTATCGATTTTACATATTAGTTCTAACCCTTTTAGCATGTTTAGGACGGCGATTTAGTGAAGTAGCACTTCTTCCAAACCAAGTTATAACTTACGACGAAGAAGGAAAAGCTTTTATTGAATACTTCCCCAGAAAAACATCTCAAGGGAATGTTTTTACTCCGCGTCGTCGTCTTTACCTTCCGACAACAACCACAACTATAATTACAGATGTCTTGCACGAATTGTCTGAACACTGTAGTCCGGCACGTAAAACAGCCGCCGAAATGCAAAAATCAAATGATGCGGATTTGACATTTCTTTCAAATATACCCGAAGATAAAAGACTTTATGGAGATGATTTAAATAGCTTAGGACTCAGCCATACTCTGCTGTATATCACGGGGTGGCTGCGAACCAATGGCTATAGCATTGCAGACCCCAATAAATTAACTGTTAACAATAATAAACCGTCTTATCCCCTCCATTACACAACCAAAGCAGGAGTTATTAAATATTGTCAAAGAGACTTTTTCCCACACTTAATTCAACCAATTCACATCGATCAAAATGGTAAGCAGTATTACCTAAAAGATTTATTACTAGTAAAATATAGAGGTCTTTCTTCTGGGGCATATAGCCATTGGATCGCCACTCAATGCACCCATTCCATGATGACAACTTTTTTGAGGTACTTTGGTGATCTCGCTACTCAATACGCTTCATCTTCAATACATGCAAATTTTACAAGTCACCATTTCCGACATACCTTGAACACTCTATTAGATGAAGGCGGATTAACTGACTTATTACAAACAGAATGGTTTGGTCGAAAAAATCCGCGTGATACCAAAGCCTATCAACATACGAGCAGAGAAAAACGTGCATTAATGTTACGTGAAGACATTAAAAAAGGGCGAGTCAGTGGACAAATTGTTGAGAAATTAAAATCGATTCCTATTACCGTTCAAGATGCTTTTCTTAAAGCAAGAGTTAATGCCGTACACGATGTTGGTTCGGGTATTTGCGTTCATAATTTTATTCAAACTCCATGCGAACGCCATCTCCAATGCAGTGCTGACTGCAAAGACTATGTCTGGGTCAAAGATGATAAAGGCCGCATTGATGATTTAAAACGCCAATATTCAATGACGGCAGTAGCACGTGAAACTGCAGAAAAAAAATCAAAAGAGAGAAATGCCAAAAGAAGTAGTGATTGGCTTACTCATAATAATAAAAAACTAACAACACTCTCAAAACAACTTGCTGATAATAACATCGCCGAATTTGACCCCCATCAATATTTAGAGGAGTTCTCCAATGAATAAATGCTTCCGCAGAATGACTGATAGTGACGTTAAGTCCATTATTATTGATCTTGATCGCTGGGCTTCTGGTCAACTTGGCTCTAAATTAACATGGTCTATTTTAGAAGACCGTTTTGAATTTAGCCGGCAATCACTCCAAGCTAAAGCAGAAATAAAAGCAGCTTACGATTACGCAAAACAATCACTAGCAGGTGGTTTAATTAAAAGCCGAGAACAAGCCACTCAAGAAAACGAAGAGCTCTTGCATGAAGTTCAGCGTTTAAAACTCGAAGTTGCTGAATACAAACGCAGAGAAGATTTATGGCGAGAGCGTTGGCAACGTATTGCTTTCAATATTCGACAAAAAGGTATGCAGATTCATGAAATAGATCAGCCTACAGACGGCTCATTAGGTGATCGTGAAATAAGTAATGTTTTGAGGCCATTTGACAAGGAAATTCCATCATCTGGAAGAATATAACTCGGGCGGTAATTTAATCATAAAGGAGCAAAGATGAATTTAGATGAAACATTGAAAAATTACGTCGAAGAAACTTTTTCTGCACCAGACTTCACTATTTATCACTATACAAACTTTGGAAAAGAAATAATTAATAATAAGCATCTAAAAATGTCTCCTCATGAAGAACTTAATAAAAAAAATAATATCAGAAATGTTTGGTCTTTATGACTCTTCAACTGAAGATCCCCAAGAAAAAATCTGCTCATTATTCCTTTGGCTATCTGTAGTATTTCCATTATTAAAAGAAGAAGTTGATCACAAAGATAACGAGTGCAGAATAATAACAGCCGAACACAGAGATCGATATGCTCCACAAAAATTAGTTGGCAAATCCTGTGTAAAAGAAATCAAATTTGAATTAGATAATATAATTATTAGCAGAATGCGTAGCTAACATAAACCCGGCTTAACTGAGGGAAAAATAATGAGTAAAAATGAACACATCAACCAGAACAAAAGTTCAACTGATGATTTTGACCCCTACCAACCAGACAATGTTGCCCTGTACGAAGTCATCTACGGCAAAAACTTAATCTCATTAGGCGGATTAGCAGCTATCGATAATATGTTCTCCGATTTTAACATACGGGGTCTAAAAGCATTAGATATAGGATTCGGGATAGGCGGTGTCGCTTTCTACTTGGCAGAAAAATACAAAATGAAGGTGGCTGGAATAGAATTACACCTTTGGATGGTGGAATACGCTAGAACCCATACCCCCACAATCCTCTTAAACTCTCTTGAATTCCACACCTACAATAGCAATGGCCGTTTCCCTTATGAACCTGAAACGTTCGACCTAGTATACAGCAAAGGCGTTTTAAACCATGTTGCAGATAAGATTAGCCTGTTCAAACAAGTCAATACAGTACTGAAGCCTAATGGTTTATTTGTGATTGCCGACTGGATTTTCCCAATGGCAGCAACTGAGAACTTAGCGCCCTTAGTTTGCGAAACAAAAGAATCTTATGAGCAAGCCTTACTCAATACTGGCTTCAGTGAAATTAGCTTTCGAAATGATAGTAAATTATTCCTAAACTATGCGAAGGAATTATTGACTCGACTATCCAATAACCAAGCTCCCATCAAACAAAAATATGGAGAAGAGTTATTCCTAATCATTCAGAAGCAACATGAAGAGCTCATTGAGAAAATTCAACAACATCAAAAAATAGCCACTAGGATTGTGGCAAAGAAAACGTCATAATAGCAGAAATTATTTTGATCTTGTTAAGTACGCTCTTTACAGAAAGCCTCCTGAAAATTGCCAAGGCTAATGAGCTAAATAACATGAAATTGGTCTTAACTTTACAAAAAATAGATTTTACAGTGGGCAGTTAAGTAAAAAATCATTTCAAATAAAGAAGTTACGATTTTATTTAAAGACAAAGAAATGGTTTATTGCTAACTTCCGTTTTGAATTCTACCATAGTATATTTTGTTAATTATTTAACTAAGCCCTTGATATAAGGGCTTAGTTTATTATTTTAATGTAAGGGAAATACGTTGAATATAAAATTTCGTTTTCATGCCCTCAGTAGGATGTTTGAAAGAAAAATATCTGAAACTGATGTATTAGAAGTTTTGACTAATGGCAAAATAATTGAAGATTACCCAACAGATCAACCATACCCGAGTTGTTTAAGACTTGGATTTATGAAAAACCGTCCTTTGCACGTTGTAACAGCAGAAGCGACAGATGAGTTAACTACAGTTATAATTACGGTATATGAGCCTGACCTAAGCCGATGGGAGCCAGGATTTGAAAAGAGGAAATAGCCATGAAATGTATCGTATGTAAGCACGGTAATACTCGACCAGGAAAAATGACCGCTACACTTGAAAGAGATGAGACAACAATTGTCGTAAAAGAAGTACCCGCTGACGTTTGCGATAATTGTGGAGAAGAATATTTATCACAAACAATTTCTGCACAATTACTAAAACAAGCAGAAGAAGCTGTAAAAGCTGGCATTCAAGTGGATGTGCGCAAGTATAAATCTGCTGCTTAAATATTATTGGGTTAAAACAGGAACTCAGGATGAAAAATGAAAAAAGTAAATTTAACCGAAAAATTTAATCTTTTTGACGAACATTGGTCGCCTCGAATTGTTGGAGAGCTTAATGGACAATACGTTAAGCTTGCAAAAGTCAAAGGGGAATTCGTGTGGCATAGTCATGCTAATGAAGATGAATTATTTTTAGTGATAAAAGGCACGCTTAAAATTGAATTCAGAGATGGATCAATCACTTTAAATGAAGGCGAGTTTTATATTGTACCTAAAGGCGTTGAGCATAAACCTATTGCTGATGAAGAAGCGCATATCTTGTTGTTAGAACCAAAATCCACTGAACAAACTGGCGGGGTTGAAAGTGATTTGTTAGTAGATAATCAACCGTGGATTTAGAGTTAACAGAGTGATCTAACATGCTCTCGAAAATAATTAACTTTTTTAGCACAAAAGCATTGGGGTCGCATCTTCACTTTCCACTATCAAGGTTTATTTCTACGCCGCCCTACCCTCATTATGTTCACCTGATAACAGTATGCCTAGCCCTTTTTCTGCGATTAAATTAAGCAATCTCAAAGATGTTCCTCTCGGATGCTTATCACCCTGCTCCCACTGTCGAACTGTAGATAGAGTTGTATTTAAAAATTTAGCAAAAACAGGCTGACTTACTTTCTCACGTAAACGAATTTTTTTAATCTCATTAGCTGAAAGATCTTTTACAAACGGCAAGCATAACTCATCAAACTCCCTCATGGTAATTGCATCGATGATACGCGCATCATACATGCCCTTTGCTGTTTCATGGACAACTTCCAATATGCTCGGATGTTTCTCTTTTTGTGTTTTAGTTTTTACTTTAGTTTTTACTTTAGTTTTTACTTTAGTTTTTACTTTAGTTTTTACTTTAGTCATGGTTCACCTCGTATAAATCACCATTAATTATCATTTCGTTTAATTAACTATCAGGTGCACCTAACAATCCGTAAGCTAGCTTTTTTAGTCCCTTTTCTTCTTGTTCACTTATGTTGTCACGCTGATTTTTTGGAAATCCGTAAACAAAAATGGTTCTGCACCCTTTTTGAAAAACCACTATGGTTCTAAATCCTCCACGCTTCCCCTGTCCTTTACGTACCACACGCTTTTTTACTAGACTGCCTCCTAAAGTTGCATCAATCAACCCTTGATCCATTTCTTTGGCTGCTTTCATAAGGATCGAGTCAGTTAAACCTTCTGACTTAGCCCATTTAAAAAACATTTTATTCTTCAAAATTCGCATTAACTATCCCTTTTATAAGTATACCACTAAGTGTTGTATTTTCAATATCTTTATACTAGCTAATTTGTTTATATAGTAAGCGGAGTCTATAGATTTGATTATTTTTAAGAATTTATTCTTCTGATAATTTTAATTATTGAGTTGAACGTAATCTACAATACAATTACCCGAAACTAGCAGCGCAATTCTACCAATCCGAATTGCGCCACATTTTAATTTAATGAAGCTAGTTTATATAATAAAACCTCAATAAAAATTTTGATGGCTTATCTTTATTTCCCTCTGTATCAAGCTGCCTAATGACAGTTTTTTTTCTAATGACGTTATTATTTATAATGTAGTATAAAGATTTAAATATAATACAATTTATTCTCACAACAGTTTACCTCAAAATACGTAACGTTAAAAATAAAAACATGTGAAAATCGAAACTAGCGAGCAAAGCAACATGAGTTCAACATTAATTTTACAAAAAATTTAGTTTAGATAGTGAATAATTTAGTAAACACTTTAAACAGGAAGCAATCATGATCATTACTCATGACAGTTTAGACGAACCCATTAAAGAAACACAGAAAAATACATCCGAAAATAAAGTTCATCCATGGCGAATTTGTCCTATTGGCAAACATTTTGTTAAAAAACATATCGAACATATTCCGCCTAGCAAGAAATACCCTAAAGGTAAGACCATAGAAAGACATGAACACTGCGCTCTCAATTCTTCTAAGAAGGACATTCTATCATTTGATGAAATTCAAGTAATGACAGAAAAATATTTCCATCAATTAGATGGCCCACCAAAAGCTGGTGTATTGAAGGGTTATGCTAATGCAGATAAATTTGACGCTGAAATTCGAGGTTGGACACGCTACTGGAATGATATTTTTTCTTTTCCCGATCCGCTAGAACCAGATTTAATCAAAGCATTAATTGCTTCAGAATCTAGCTTCCATCCGAATACAAACATTCCTGCAGGCAAAGGACAAGGTCGAGCTCGCGGTTTAATGCAAGTTACAGATGGCACTATGCATATTCTTAGTGATCATCATGGAGAATTAAGTAATTATCTCATTTGCTTTGATCATTCAAAATTACTCAATCCGTCAGCAAATATTTGTGCTGGCATCCGTTGGTTATTTAGAAAAAAAATTATTGCAGATTCCAAGCTAGGACGAAAAGCTACATGGATCGAAGCTGTTGCTGAATACAAAGGAGTGTTAAATAAAACTCCTACCCCTGTCGTAATGGAAAGATTTTTATATCATTATTACTGCATAATCGATGGATGTTAATTATGAAAAAATATCACTTATTGATACCCATCATTTTTTTACAACTACCATCACAATTGCTTGCTATTACACCAGAAAGTCTTAAAAAATATCCCTATCAATTGCTGACAAACGATTATGGCATATTAAATGAAGCCAATTTAAAGAGATACACATATGAAGTAAATACAGAACCATTTACAGGAAAATTCAATGGCCTTGATTATTGGCGGTGTTATAAAACAAAAAATGTAACCGTATGGTATGAAAAAGGATATTATGATTCTGATGAAAAAATAACACATGGTAGTCCTTACATAAGAATCAAAACAAACTCAACCACAACATATGACTATGTGTTACGACGAGCTTTTTCACTTAATTATGCTAAAAATAAAGTAAAAAAATGGCAACAACTAATGAAAAATCAGCAATTTGTTTGTATCGGTGGTATTTTTGTCGAGAAAAATATAAAAATTGAAGATAGAAAACAAATAACAAATTATCTTTGGGGGTTTGAAAATTTAAAAACGAAGAAAGGTTGTGATTCTTATTTTTCTGGATGGTGTAATTAAATTAAAATATCTCACATTCAATAAAATAACCCGGCGTTGCTGCGTAATCGAAATTTATACAAAAAGACGTCGTTGCGAAAAAACAACAAAACTCCGTCATTGCGAGAAGTACGCGAAGCATGCAGTTGCGAGCGCAAGCGTCGCAAAGCAATTGATCCATGTAAGGGCTCACCCCAGCATATTTTTAGCAAGGATTGTATCGATCACGGATATTGTTTTCATGATCAATATCAGTTTGATATTGATCACGATAATATAAACTTAATCTCCTATAACCTGCTGCTGCAGCGCCACCAAGTGGAGCAGCTAATGCGCCAACCCCACCCCAAAGAAGTATATTAGGCCCATCAATCTCATGATAAGGACCTTTGCTACGTTCTATGCCAAGGCTGATAAATGTGCCTAAGAGAAAACCTATCAAGCCAGAAATTAAAGCGATGCCTGCATAACCGCCATAACAAGAGTTGTTTAAAAATTCTGGATTTCTAGCCATCAATTGAAAAGCACTTGTTTCTCTTTCACTCCCATGAAACCATCTCATGTCTTTACGTATTTCTTCGTGGTATTTTTCAATAAAGTGATACAGTGCTTTAGATATTTGGCCTACATTAAGCAAATCACGGTATGAAAGGAAAGTAAAAATTACTCGAAAAATGTCTTCAGGAATATCTAGCCCCCTATAATTTTCACCTTCAGGAAAATAAACCGTTGTGATACAAGCTTGGCTATCATCTATATCAATGGCTGTATTTAGTGGTGTTAATTCATTAGAGCTTCGCATTTTATTTACTCCTTTTTTAATTATGTATATATAATGCGCAAATTATCGATTTTTTACATCATAAATGTTTCAAAAGAAGTTTTAAAGTACTAGAATATGCAACTTATGTTTCACTTTGGTTAACAACTATGCCAGATTTAGACCGTTTTGAAATCTTTACTTATGCCGCACAAACTTGCAGCTTGTCGCAGGCAAGCAAACATTTACAATTAACGAAAGCATCGATTAGTAAGCAAATTAAAAAATTGGAAATTGATTTAGGTATAGATTTATTTTTACGAAGTGGCCAGCGCCTCCATTTAACAGATCAAGGCGAAATATTGTTGCAACAATGTTTGCGCTTAAAAAAAGAATTGGATGATACACGAACTATATGCAAAACATTTCATGCTACTCCAAAAGGACTATTGTACGTAGTAGCACTGGATTATTTTGCTAAAAAATTGATTTACCCACGCTTAAATGGATTTATGAAAAAATATCCTCAACTCGAAATTATTATTGATATTAGTGAGCGCATTCCCGATTTTGAACATGAACAAGCAGATATTGCTGTTGGATTTTCACTTATTGCTCCCGATAATATTATACAACGCAGTTTAACTACGACACGTCATGTGATGTGTGCTTCTCCAGCTTATTTAAAAAAACATGGTGAGCCTAAAACGCTAAATGGGCTTAAAGAACATTATTATATTGGACACTATGCACGAAATGAAATATGCCATACACATTTAAAATCAGGCCATGAAATGAAAATCAAACCAGCATTAGTATTAAATAATGTTACAGGCATGATTGAATGTGCCAAAGTTGGATTAGGTATTGTGCAGCTACCATATTATTTATTAGAAGAATTCTTGAAATCGGGCGAATTGATTGAAGTGCTTTCTTCTTATCAAGCGACCAATGCGCCAGTTTATTATTTCTACCCAAAATTTCGCCATACACAACCAAAAGTACGTTGCTTTATAGACTATTTTTTTTGACATCTCCACCGCAGGCGCAGAAAGTGGAGATGCGCCCCCAAATTGCTCCTACCGCAAAACAAGTCCAAATTGTTCATCATATCTTCTTTGCAAATAAGCATGTTGATGACGATTTTCAATAAGATACTGCTTATTCAATTCCCGCAGACTATCTTCACCTTTTAATCTAGCAAATAAACTTAAATGAGATAACTTACTGCCGTATCTTTGTTTTTCAAATCGAGATAATAAAACACCATCAACTGTAACTTCATCAATTTTATTTTTTAATTTTTCTTCCACCGTAAACAATATACTATTATTACTTGGAATTAAATCAAGTATCCTATCTTCCCATTCACTAATCAAATATGGATTTAAATTAAAATCAGCACATAGAACAAATAATTTATCTGAATAATACTCAATGATATCTCTTACTAATTGACAATACCTATTACTCTCAAGAGATAAGTTATGTTTTTCCGTTATCTGTTCATCTCCGCTAAAGGGAAAATGTCCCAATGCAATGTATCTGTTTTTTTCGTTATCCTGTGTTAATTCCCATACATGAAAACGATTAGCTAATTTATTATAAATATTTTCATACGTAATAAAATTGTGCGCCACATCTTTCACCTTATATTTTTTATTGGCAAGCATTAACAAACCCCAATGAGGAAATCCATTTATATTAGGCTGATGAAAAACATCTTCTATGACACTATTCAAAAAAAACTTGTCCATTGAATCATTTTGTTTAAGTGACTGCAGCAATACATTAACATGTTCTACTTGAATGGGACCTTCACAAAGATTAATCACTTCAATAGCAGGATAAAAATGTATCACCTCTGAAATAACATTAGCGACTTTGAACAGTCGATTCCTATATTGTTTATCTGTTTCAATAATACCTAATCCATTGTTATAACTAACACCTGTACGCCCATTTCGTAATTTTCCTTGCATCATGACATTCCAAAATAAAATTCCATCATGAACAACAGGATGATGATCAGAAATTTTCGCTGTCACAACATCATTTCCATTTAAACATTTAAAATACAATCTGGTTTTCATATATCGCTCCTATTTAAATTTATTAATTAAAAAAAGAGGATGCGTTATATTTTTAAATAACTGAAATATATTGAAATTATAGAATCGATAAGAAAAACTTATTGGTTTTTAGAAATCACAGATACAATACCGGCACCTTAATTCTTATATGTGATCCACACTATGAACCTACGTGACCTAAAATATCTTGTCGCTATCGCTGATCATCGTCATTTTGGCATGGCTGCTGCCGCCTGTTTTGTGAGTCAGCCTGCCTTAAGCATGCAAATAAAAAAACTTGAAAACGCTTTAAACGTTCAATTAATTGAACGAACCAGTAAATTGGCTTTATTGACTGAAACAGGAAAATTAATTACAGAACATGCTAAAGATATTTTATGCCGAGTAGAAACCATTAAAGAAATTGCAAAACAGGCTAATGATCCTTATAGCGGTAAATTACATTTGGGCGTCATTCCTACACTTGCACCTTATCTCTTGCCTCGTATTATTCCTCGCTTAACTAAAACATTTCCCAAACTACGCATTTATTTATTTGAAGAACAAACATCTCACCTGATTGAGAAATTAAGACAGGGAAAACTAGATGGGGCATTATTAGGACTTCCTCTCATCAATGAAGATTTTATTGCTGCACCCTTATTTGAAGAAGAATTTATGTTGGCCATCCATCCTCATCATCCTTTAACAAAACGAAAAACCATTCGCATTTCAGATTTAGAAAATAAAACATTACTTTTACTGGAAGATGGTCATTGCCTACGTGATTTGGCGCTTGAATTTTGTCATAAGGCAAATGCGACAGAATCTAAAGGCTTTCAAGCCTCTAGTCTTGAAACATTACGCCATATGGTTGCCGCTAAAGCAGGAATAACGCTAATGCCAAAACTTGCTTATCAATCAAACGATGGCGTTTATTATTTACCTTTTAACTCGCCTAAACCTTCACGCGTTGTTGGCATGGTGTGGAGATCTTCTAGTGCGAAGAAAATTTTGTTACACAATATGGTCGAACAAATCAGAAAATGTCTGTCTAAAAAAAATGTTGTCAGAGTGATCAACACATCTATCGTATGTCAAAAATAACCTGCGTTAACTCATGTCATGCCAACGAAAGCTGGCATGACATGATGTCTTAATTTATATGATGTGACTCCAATAAAGATTTTGATGGCTTGCCTTTATTTCCCTCTGTATCAAGCTCCCTAATGAGAGGATTTTTTTCTAATGCAGAAACGCCTGCTTGGCCAATATAATTATAACTCACATTCAATTTAGTAATTGTTCTGGTTTTTGCTAATGCAAAAGCACCTTTGTTACTAATAACGTTATTATCTAAATATAATATATTAATGTTAGTCTTCGATAATGCAACAGCACCCTTATTTCCTATTACGCATTTGTTAGCAACCAGTGTGTTAAGAGTAGGTATTTTACTTAATTCAATAGCACCTTTATTTTTAAGGTAATTATGTCCAACATCGAGAAAATTAAGCTGCATGTTAGCAAGTGA
>JABDCN010000039.1 GCA_013288125.1 Gammaproteobacteria bacterium | reverse complement strand
TTATACAACGACACAAGATAGTTGGTCTGCTTTTATCGAATTTGTAGAAATTTTCCGTCATGAGGGAAAAATTCGAGCGAACAGAGAAGACTTGGATTTATGGAAAAAATTAAAAGCCGGTGAGACAGTGCTATTGGTGGGTAATTTGTCAATTAAAGAAAGTAAATTTTTACAAACTTTAATGCAAGAACCCGCTTATTTATTTGTGAATGGAGAGCGAGTTTACATTAAGGGTAAATTATTGTGGGTACATGATTTGAAACAAAAGCAAGAGCATTTAAATATTCAAAAAATGACTTATTCTGCTTCGCTTGAGTCTTACAAATCACAGTTATGCGCAGACCTGAATGTGGAACACCTAGATAAGTATGCATGGAAACCACTTTTTTATGTCATTAATGAAATGAAAAAAACTCAATCAATTAATTCAGACTATTTAATATCGTATCAAAAAATTAAGCAGCTTTATCATGCAATCAATGCTGATAACAAGAGAGAAATGAAATCTTTTTTAACCTATCATTATCGAAAAGATAAAAATCAAGTTAAGCATAATTTTTTTCTTAAAAATTTAGTGAAAAAAGTGATAGAACAGGATGATTCGGTTACATATGACGCAGTATCGACATCAAAACAATATCGTCAATTAGTCGATGTTATACAGTCTCATGCGCATCCTCTTATTTTTTTGTTAGGGGAAGCAGGAAGGGGTAAAACTTATACGGCAAAAAAAGTGATTAAACAATTAAAGATTCAGCGATTTTATATCGGTGAAAATCAAATTTTAGCGTGGTTAAAGGATACAACAAAAGATGAAGATAAAGTGTTATTGCTGGATGAAGCGAATAGAGAAGCAGTTGGAAAGTGGGAATTTTAGCGGGACTTTTTTTAACGCCGCCTGTTATTCATTATCAAGGCATTCCTTATCCCTTGAATAGACATAAGGTAATTGTCACGGGGAATCCTGTTTATTATTTGGGACGTCATTTCCATCCTGTTTTTTGGGAATGGGCTTATGTGATTTGGTTTGGGCAGCATGATAAAACTTTCATTATGCAATATGTTAAAAAACGATTAATGCCTTTATCAATATTTTCAGATGAACAAACTTTTTTAATCAGAGAGATAACAGATATTTTCTTTTATTTGGAAAAACAAAAATCTTGTGTAACAGATGTTTCATTGCGCGACATTAATAATCTTTGTTCACGATTTCGTATGTTATGTGATTATCATCACGACAAAATATTTTCCTCTTCATGTCAATATATCAAATTGGCTTGCTGGGATGAATTTAATGGATTGCTGTTAGATCAAGCTGAAAGAAATGGTTTAAAGCGTTATTTATTTACGTCGGATGATGTCTTTGAGCAAGAGATAACGATATTGCAACCAACAAAACTGCCTATCGATAATAGTGTGATTCTTACTAAAGACAAACAAGTATTATGGCGTTTGATAGAAGATGCGCTATTTTTACGAGAATTGCGGATAAAAGAGGGTAGTAATAAATCAGGTAAACTCGGGATGTTGAGTGAGGGTACGTCAGGTATTGGTAAAAGTTTATTTCCCTTTAAATTATTAGAGTTGCATGGACTCTCTCAAACAGCCACAGACACACAGCGACTTTACAAGCGATTTACAGCTGGCAGCGAATATACAGAGGAGCTTATATTAACTTTATTTGATGGCGGTAGTGTGGTCTGTTTAGATGAATTGAATCTTGCGCCAGAGCTTGAAGATTTGATGCTGCAATTGTTGACGGGTGTCAATCGGCAAATGAAGAAAGCGAGCAAATCGGGATTTATGGTGTTTGCTTCTCAAAATGATAGCCGCAATTTAGGGTGTTCTGCCTTATCGGACGCGTATCTCGATCGGTTTCATTTATGTCGAATGGAAGCCTATACTGAGGCAGAATTTCTTGATGCGGCTAGCCAAGCAAAACATCCGGAGCCTGAAGAATATGTGGCATCATTTCAGCGGAATCGAGATAAATATCCCTTGATGGTTAATACGCGGAATTTTTTTGAAAATCTTGATAAGAGGGTGAAGGATGAGGAGGTAGAATCTAGGAGTGAGTTATTGTCGGGGAGAGGTTTAAAAAATTCCTCCTCTCCCTAACCCTCTCCTCCACAAAAAACGTGGCGGAGAGGGAAGCTTTAATCGTTTTCGTTTTCCAAGTCTTCTTGACTGACGATTTCAATTGCAATATGCCGGCTGCCATTTACTCTTTCACGTAATTCTTTGCCTGGTTTGAAATGGACAGCATATTTAGGACTGGTTACGAGCTTTTCACCCGTTTTTGGATTATGTGCGCGTCGTGGTGGGCGGAAATGTAAGTTGAAGCTGCCAAAGCCGCGGATTTCGATTCGTCCTCCTTGGCTTAACGTGCCGCTCATGTGTTCAACAAGGTGATTTACAGCCATGGCGATATCTTTTTCAGGAAGATGAGGAAAGTGCTTGCTGAGTTCGCCGATAAGTTGTGATTTGATCAGCATATTCGTCCAGCCGCCTCCTTAAATTGAACATTCTTCCAATATAACTCAACGGCTTAGCAAGTCAAGAAGGATCTTATGTAGGTATCTTTTGTCTATAAATTAGAATATTAAATAATCAAATTACTTATCCCTGAAAATGTTATAGCCAGAACACTTAGATTTTAATAGAACTAATTAATTTTATTGCTAACTAATAAATTACTTTTTGTTTTATCGAGAATAAATAAACGCTCTTCAGGATGATTATGACGCAACACATTATACTCACTGATAGACATCACTACAAAGACACGCTGATGACTGTGAAACCGCTGCCAAAAAGTAGGTTCGTTTATCATCCACGCGCTAGTATCTTGATGTTGCATGCCAAACGTTAATTCATTACGCCAATTTAAAATGCTGACACGTCGTTCAAGATAAAAAGGTAAATCTTGATAATATTGATTGTAAGCGATGACATCATCTTGTGGTTGCATCATCGTTTTTAGTGTCACAGCTAAAGGTAAAATACTGCGATGATCATGCTTAGCGAGTAATGTTAATGACAGCGCAAAAAATAATCCTGTGCAAATGGAGATGATAATAATTAAATGAGGGGCGTAGCGATCTCGCAAATATTTCGCAATTAAAATAGCAAGCGGTGGAAAGACAGGCAAAATATAGGGAATTAATTTAGATTGTGAAAAGGAAAAAAAGGCGAAAATTAATATAATCCATAAAAGAAAAAATAATTCGGTGGGATACCCGGAGCGATGGGGCCCCATTACTTCTTTTACCGCACTAAAAAGCGCTTGCGGCATAAAAAAACACCACGGAAAACATCCAACAATAAAATACGGAATAAAAAACCAAGCTGGCTCCTGATGTCCAATTTGATTTGTGGTATAGCGCATGAATTGCTGTTCAATAAAATAAAAGTGAAAAAATTCGGGATGATAAAGATTGACGATATAATGCCAAGGCGCTGCGATGATAAAAAAAATAAAAAGTGAAGAAGGAATATAACATTGCTTGAGTAATTTCCATTGTTTCGTCAAGCTAATCCATACACCGATAATCATGAGCGGAAAGACAATGCCAATTAATCCTTTCGTTAAAACGGCTAAAGCGGCACAAGCAGCAGCACCCCAAAAGTAATAACGCGTGCAAGATTGTATGCCTAATAAAAAAAAGTAGAGGCTGGCACTGATAAAGACGGTGACAGGTAGATCGAGGCTGATCATGTGTGTCATCACAAAAAACAATGCGCTCGTTCCTAAGATCAGCGCCGCTAATAAGCCTGTTAATCGATCATATAATTGACGTGTGACGATGTAGGTTAACAAGCAGCCCATTAATCCTAATACAGCATTGACACTGCGTAATGCCCATAGATTTAATCCGCCGATTTTAATGGCGGCTGCCCCCAGCCAATAAAAAAGAATGGGTTTTTCAAAATATTTTATCTCATTCAAATAAGGGGTGATGTAATTGCCAGAGGTAAACATTTCGCGGGCGATTTCTGCGTATCTACCTTCATCTGGTACAAATAATGGTCTACTACCTAACCATAGAAAAAAGATCACACTAAAAAATGTGATGAGAAGCAGGCTGTCAATCCACCATGTGATCTTGGAATGGGTAGGCATGTTTTTTTATCTTGAATCTGGAAAGATGCAGAATTTACCATAATTTCTAAGGTATAATAAGAGTTCATTAACTGAATGGCCCTCATATGAAGCGATTATTATGTCTAGCAATATTCATCTTCACTGCAACCCCAGTTTTTGCAGTTAAAATGAGCAGTCTTTATCAAGCAGAAGTGCTCGTTCCTTCACAAACAGAAGAGTTAAAAGAACAGGCTATTCAAGATGGATTTTTGCAAGTATTGACCAAAGTCAGTGGTGATGCAGCCATAGAGCAAAATCCTTTGATCAAATCGAGTATTAACAAAGCCGCTTATTATGTTCAAGAATACAGTTATTCTCAGCCAACGACTTCTTCATCAGAATATATTTTACGAATTCGTTATGAACCTGAAGATATTTTACGTTTATTAAATCGAGCTAATATTGCGTATTGGCGTGAGAACCGGCCGCTGATTTTAGTTTGGTTGGTCGATCAAGATGCAGAAGAGGCAGCCATTATTGGCAGTGAAACACCAGGGGATTTTTTAGAGCCCATGAAACAACAAGCGAAAAAATTAGGCTTACCTTTGATATTTCCGATGATGGATGTCACGGATATGAATCAAGTTTCGCCAACGGATGTCAGCAAATTAAATTTGCCTGTGTTGGAATCAGCTGCTAAACGATATTCACCAGATGCTTTATTAATTGGAAATCTTGCAAAAACAAATGATGGTATACAAAGTCAATGGCAATTGATATTAGGTAAACATGAATGGACTTGGAAAATCTCAGATAAAACAGATGAAAATATTATTTCAACAATCACATCGCAAATCAGTCAAACATTGGCAAAACAATATGTTGTGAAAATTTCTAGTGGTCCAACCGCATGGTTTAGATTAATTATTTCAAATGTGACAGAAGGAACAGATTTAACGAGTTTAATGCAATATCTCGAACAATTAACGCCAGTCAAACAAGTTCGTTTGCTGCAAATTACAGGTGATACAGTACAAATCGCTGTCCTGATTAGCGGCTCACAAGATGGTTTTGAACAAAGCGCTGTGATTGGCCAGCATTTAGTGTTGAAAGAGACAAATGCAGATATTCAGCAAATTACTTATCAATGGGTGCGTTAACACGTGATGCAAAAAACCCAATTAACGTTAGGATTACATTTAAAAGATGAAGCGACATTCGATAATTTTTATTGTGGTAAAAATACGGAAATAGTGAATATATTAAAAAAAGCGATACACGGAGAAAGTGAGAAAATTATTTTTTTACATGGCAACAGAGGACAAGGATGTAGTCATTTATTGCAAGCGTGTTGTCATGAAGCGTATCAACATCAAATCAGCTCAGTTTATCTTCCCTTTAATTATTTATTAGAATCAACTCATGCAGAATTATTGCAAGGCTTAGAATCATTGAATGTGGTTTGTTTCGATGATTTACATGTCATTGCTGGTCGTGCTGATTGGGAAGAAGCTGTTTTTCATTTATATAATCGTATTTATGATCAGGGCGGAACCATCATTATGGCCGCGCAAGATTCACCAAAAGTCTTATCATTTCAATTACCCGATTTGATTTCTCGATTATCTTGGGGCATGGTTTATAAATTATATCCTTTGACAGATGATGAGAAATTAGCTGCATTAATGATGCGCGCACACAGACGCGGTATTGGTTTATCAGAAGAAGTAGGACGTTATCTTCTGAGACATTGTCCGCGTCATATGGCGACATTATTTGCTGCATTTGATACGTTAGATAAAGCATCTCTTGCTGCACAACGTCGTTTAACCATTCCATTTATTAAAGAAGTATTGGAGATATAGCGTGACACAGATTAAAACAATTCATGCGCGAGAAATATTAGATTCGCGTGGTTATCCAACCATTGAAGCAGAAGTTATTTTAACAACAGGTGAAGTGGGAGTTGCTTCTGTTCCTTCTGGTGCATCAACAGGTTCGCGTGAAGCATTAGAACGCCGCGATGGTGATCACAAAAGATATTTAGGAAAAGGCGTGAGAGACGCTGTGCATGCCGTGAATCATGAATTAGCGCATGCTTTAAAAGGATTTGATATTAGACATCAACAAGAAATTGATGACACGATGATTGCGTTAGATGGCACGATGAATAAAGCAAAATTAGGCGCAAATGCAATATTAGCGGTTTCATTAGCAGTGGCGAAAGCAAAAGCGTTGCATGCTCAATTACCACTATATCAATCATTAGAGCAACATAAACAATATCAATTACCTGTTCCCATGATGAATATTATTAATGGGGGTGAGCATGCAGATAATCGTTTAGATTTTCAAGAATTCATGATTATTCCTGCAGGATTACCTACTTTTTCTGATGCGCTACGTGCAGGTGTTGAAATTTTTCAGTATCTAAAACAATTACTCAAAAAAAATAATTATCTAACGAATGTGGGTGATGAAGGCGGTTTTGCGCCTGATTTACCGAGTCAAACGGCTGCGATTGAAATGATCTTAGAAGCTATTGCGCAAGCGGGATATCAATTGCGTCATGATATTTGGATAGGATTAGATGTGGCAAGTAGTGAATTTTATCACAATGGCGTTTATCACTTAACCGGTGAAAATCGCAGATTATCATCCCATGAATTTGTTGATTATCTTGCACAATTGGTTGCGCAATATCCGATTATTAGCATAGAAGATGGTATGGCTGAACAAGATTGGCAAGGTTGGCAACTCTTAACTGAACGTTTAGGTAAACAAGTTCAATTAGTCGGCGATGATATATTTGTTACAAATACAGCATTGTTACAGCAAGGTATAGAAAAACAGGTTGCAAATGCTATTTTAATTAAACCAAATCAAATAGGAACATTGACAGAAACATTTGCGGCCATTCATTTGGCGAAACAAGCGAATTACAACACCATTATTTCTCATCGTTCAGGTGAAACAGAAGATACGACGATTGCTGATTTAGCTGTTGCAACGAATGCTGGTCAAATTAAAACGGGTTCCTTATCTCGCACAGATCGTGTTGCAAAATATAATCGATTGCTTCGTATCGAAGAACAATTAGGTTCCAATGGGCAATATGCAGGGCAGCATGTTTTTGCTAGACTGGAGATGATGGAGCTCGGTAATGCAAGATAGAATGCATTTATTTTTTATTTTTTTATTGTTGTCTGTGTTAGGATTTTTGCAATATCGCTTGTGGTTTGGATCGGATGGAGTTTCAGATATGCATAAACTAAAGCAAGCGTTATCTGTTCAAGAACAAGAGAATATAAAATTAAAACAACGTAATGATGAATTATTGGCTCAAATTAAACGGTTGCAACATAATCAAGATGAAACAGAAGCACGTGCGCGAAATGAATTAGGGATGATTAAGAAGGGAGAAACTTTTTATCAAATTGTACAGTAAATTTTTGCATACCTATTAGGTTCGTTGTTGCGAGGAACATAATAAAACTGTTCCCTCTCCTCCCATTTTATGGGAGGAGAGGGTTAGGGAGAGGAGGGTTTTGAGAGTGCTAACCTCCCCTCCCTAGCCCTCCCCTCCAGCATTCGCTGGAGGGGAGGGAACAGTTTTCATCTACAATTTTAAGGGACAATCATGAAAATTTTAATTAGTAATGATGATGGCGTACATGCACCGGGATTGGCGCACCTTGCCACTGCACTGGGTAAGCTGGCGGATATCACCGTCGTTGCGCCTGATCGTAATCGCAGTGGCGTAAGTAACTCGCTAACCTTAGAACATCCCTTACGTGTCGTGACAGCATCCAATGGATTTTATAGCGTTAATGGTACCCCAACAGACTGCGTCCATTTAGCGGTGACTGGTTTGTTAAAAGAGACACCTGATATGGTCGTCTCAGGCATCAATGAAGGGTCTAATTTAAGTGACGATGTCCTCTATTCAGGTACAGTCGCAGCAGCAACTGAAGGCCGATTTCTTGGCTTACCTTCCATCGCTATTTCTCTCTCAGGCCCTCGATGTGTGCATTATGATACGGCCGCACAAATCGCAAAATTGCTCGTTGAGCGATTGCGGGAAACGCCCTTAACTTCTGACACGATTCTCAATGTAAACGTCCCAGACGTCCCCTTTTCTGAATTAAAAGGGATACAAGTGACCCGCTTGGGTACGCGCCATCTTGCTGAGCCAACGATCAAAGCAGTTGATCCAAGGGGCAGAAAAATTTATTGGGTAGGGCAGCCTGGTCCTGAACAAGATGCAGGCCCTGGTACTGATTTTTATGCGGTTAACGCAGGATATGTCTCTGTCACACCTTTACATTTAGATTTAACACATTATAAAGTCATGGATGAGTTATCCACTTGGGTTCAACCTTTGCAGATAGGATAATCTAGCTATATGACCACGGACGTTGATGAAAAAAATGGATATTCTTTTGGAGAAAAAAGGACTGGTTTTGATCCTACTCAAATGTATCTCAAAGAAATTGGATTTTCGCCCTTATTAACCGCAGAAGAAGAAGTGAAGTATGGTCGATTGGCGATAAAAGGCGATCCACTGGCACGAAAAAAAATGATAGTAAGTAATTTACGATTAGTCGTTAAAATTGCCAGGCATTATTATAATCGCGGATTAGAATTTTCCGATTTGATTGAAGAAGGTAATTTAGGCTTATTGAGAGCAGTTGATAAATTTGATCCTGAAAGAGGATTTCGTTTTTCTACTTATGCGACATGGTGGATACGACAAACGATTGAGCGCGCGATCATGAATCAAACACGCACGATTCGCTTGCCCATTCATGTATTACGCGAATTAAATTTGTATTTATCGACAGCGCGTGAATTAATGAAAAAGCAAAGTCATGAGCCAACGTATCATGAAATTGCAGCAGCGCTTGATAAATCGATTGATGATGTGAAAGAAATGATGGAATTAAATGAGCACGTTGTTTCTTTGGATATGCAAGTACCGAGTGAAAATTCAACGAATAAACCCTTAATTGAAGCATTGCCAGATAAGAATGCAATCGATCCTGCGACAATGTTAGAGCATGAACATTTGCATCAGAGTTTGGAACAATGTTTAAAAACGTTGTCTGATAAACAACGTGAAGTATTATGTAGACGATTTGGTTTAGAAGGATATGAGCGTCAAACTTTAGAAGAAGTAGGAAAAGCCGTTGGATTGACGCGCGAACGCGTGCGTCAAATACAAATGATGGCTTTGAAAACACTGCGTGAAGTTTTAGAAAAAGAAGGGTTGGATGGATTTTAATGTATCAGCTCAGCTCGTCATTGCGAGGCCGCGGAGCGCTTGGCCGAAGCAATCCACAACAATATATCGCATTTTATGGATTGTTTTGCCACGTTTTGCTCGCAACTGAGTTTAATGTTTTATAAGTTTGTATAGTGTGCAGGGAGAGATATCTGCACCGTTTTCCCAACAAATAGTGCCAATGTCCGAATTAACTTTAACAGTTGAAAAATATTGTTTATCTTTTAATTTTGCAAATATACCTTTAAAGGTAATGATTTTAGAAATGTCGATCTCGCCACTTGTGCCATCTTCAAAGCGTAAATAAAGTTTATATGCGGTCAATGGTTTTACTTCAATTATATCTACAAGCATAAAATCTACTCCAGTGGCGCAATCGGTTTTAATTCTGCTAATTCTTCAGCTAACTTCCAGTCTTCTAAAAGCTCTGCCTTATGAATACTTGCCATTCAATTACCAATCCTAAAACTTTAGGCGGTAGCTTTCCATCTAATAAGGAAAAGAGGCTTCTTTTTGTGCTCACAGCCTACCACCCCTACCACCAGGAACAAGAGGAGTATACACCACTCCTTCGTCTTTTTTTGACGCATTCACATGTTGTCCATGTATTCTATCCCACATTGAAATTTCTGTGAGACTAGTACTAGTCGTTTGTGTAGAGGCAGCAGCAGGCCAAGACATGTGTTGATCGAGTTCATCTATCTCTACTAAATTTTGCTGATGACGCTGTGTAGGCGGAGTAACGGGTTGCACAGTGAAATTGGGTGTTGCTTTAACAACAGGTGCGGTTGGTATGGCGGCAGCTTTAACAACAGGTGCAGGGGGTAAAACTGTAACCTCAGAAATAGTAGAAATTTGTTTTTTTGCTAGCGAAATATATTCATCAAGAAGAGAATACCTACCAGCAGAAGGTTCAAGTGTTTTCAGTAATTGTGTGAGCTGAATATAGGAATCAATTATTTTCTGAATATTGAATGTCGTGGGTATGGTATTCATCCAAGTGTTAAATTGTTGCATGTTAATGCTAGCCAAACCTTCGAAAAGCCTTAATGTTAAAGAGTTTGTCGCTTCTCTTATTTTTTGTACACCAAATTTAATTTCTTGTAATGCAATTTGTATCTTAACTACAAAGGGATGAATTGTTTCATTACAGGTGAGGAAATTTTCATAATCTTTTTTTAATTGATCATTCATTTTCCATTCAATGTTGATAGTTGAAGTGATATTTGGATTTTTGAGAATTGAATTAATTGCCATAATTTTAGTAATAATTTTGCTAAATTCGGAGTCGGGAGCAAATGCTGCGTTAATTAACGCATTTTGTGATATTGTTTCTTTTAGTCGCTCGCTTTCACTTACTAAGATGTTCTTGTGATACTGTAACATCATGCAATAATAATACTGAACAAGTTTGATTGCATAAGCGATGTCATTGGGTGGAATTGTTTGATCAGACATATTAAGTAGTAAAGAGTTAGCATATAGGCGGTATTTTTCTATTAATGCCTCATCCAAAGTCGTGTCTTTTTTTAGCGAAGCCTCAATTTCAGAAAGAGGAGAATGTTTCATGATAAGCAATGCGCATTTAAAATATCCTAAGCTAACCGCTAATTCAAACGCTGTTTGTTGCGCTTTGTTTTTCTGTGTTGTGTCAAAAGAATAAGACAACAATAAAGCAAGCATATCAGGATTATCATTTGTAACAGCGACATGTAAGCATGTATTTTTTGTATCACTATATGTCCAATTTTTACTTGCTTTTGCTTTTAAAAGTAGTTCAGCAGTATCTATTTTATTGTACCAGACAGCAGAGAGTAAGGTAGCGCCAAAGCGAAAGGTATCTTTTTCATCAGTTTCCTTAGTAAATTTAAGGATTGCTTTTATACTGTCCCAGTCAAGTTTGTCTTTTGCATATTCGACAGCTGTCTTTTTCTTATTTTTGTCACTCTGATCAGTGACAAGATAGGCAAGATTCACGCCTTGCTTTGTTAATGTTTCTATTCTTGGGATATCATGTTTATCAATAGCATTGAAAAGTTTAAGTGTACGTGAAAATTTTGACATATTAAATTCTGCCTATGTAATTTCAAATGTCTTACTTAATTTTTTTTCTACCGCTTTATTTTTTAACTTTACATACACAGGTAATCCATGCGCATATGGTGGATAATCTTCTCCTTGAATTAAAGGAGAGAGATATTCTCTACAGGCAGACGTAATACCAAATCCATCTTCTGTGATATATTCTCTCGGCATTTTAACTTCTACATTCGCAATTTTTTCTAATGGTGCTTCGCCGATACTCCAGCGATATGTCTCAGCTTTTTCGCGCACGATAATAGGCATCACGGCATTTTTACCCGCGAGGGCCATTTCAACGGCTGCTTTACCCACCGCATACGCTTGTTCGACATCTGTTTTCGAGGCAATATGTCGTGCAGCACGTTGTAAATAATCGGCTAATGCCCAATGATATTTATATCCTAAATTATCTTTAATTAATTTTGCGATGACAGGTGCCGCGCCGCCTAATTGTTTATGACCAAAGGCGTCAACTAATCCTTGTTCTGAAATAAAATTACCTTCTGCATTTTTCACGCCTTCTGATACGACAATCGAACAAGATTCATATTTTTTTACGCAGTCTTGTACGCGTTTTAAAAAATGTTCTGTATTTAAAGGAATTTCAGGAAATAGAATAATATGCGGCGCATCCCCTTCTTTTTCTGCCGCTAATCCGCCTGCTGCTGCAATCCAACCGGCATGTCTTCCCATGACTTCCATGACAAATACTTTAGTGGAAGTTAAAGCCATTGAGGCAACATCCATGCCAGCTTCTCGAATAGAGACGGCGACATATTTGGCAACGGAACCAAAACCCGGGGAATTATCCGTGAAAGGTAAATCATTATCGACGGTTTTGGGGATGCCGATACAGGTAATGGGATAACCTAATTCTTTGCTGATGAGAGATACTTTATGTGCGGTATCTTGTGAATCGCCGCCGCCATTATAAAAAAAATATCGAATGTTGTGCGCAGAAAAAACTTCAACTAAACGTTCATATTGAGAACGATTTTTTTCAAGGGATCCTAATTTATGCCGGCAAGAACCAAAGGCGCCAGCTGGCGTGTGGCGGAGCGCATGAATATCGGCATCAGATTCTAGGCTGGTATCGATCAGGTCTTCCGTTAAAGCACCGATGATACCATTACGCGCTGCATAAACTTTGCCAATTTTATCGCTGTGTTGGCGCGCTGTTTCGATGACACCGCAAGCGGATGCGTTGATGACGGCAGTCACACCGCCAGATTGAGCATAAAGTGCATTAAATTTTTCTGTCATAGTAAATATCCAAAAATAATTTTGATAAAATAGCTGGATTAAAATCTATCGTCAACAAACTTAAATTTGTGCTGTTGTTAATAGTGTTGTCGTTGTTAACAAGCCTTAACTATTTCATCTTATTTGCTAATGCAGCTGCTTCTTCGATGACATCATGAGGCGATTGACCTTGGAGCGCGGGAAAGTCTTTACCTCTGGTCTCTTTATACAACAATCCATAAAGTCCTAAATGCAGTTTATTTGTGTACTCATAAATTTGTTTACACTCTTTTAATGAATGAGGAGGTTCCAGATGATTTCTATACTGAAGACTATCGTTATAAACATCTCGTGCTGGCCCATCCCAATTCCAAGCCTGATAAATTTTTTGTATACGTAAGCACAAGTCATAAATTTTGTTGCAATATTCAGAAATTAATACTAAATTTTTTGATAGAGATAAATCTAAAGCAAAGAGTGCTCTTGTTCTTGCGTAATTCTTTTCTTCAGTATCATTGCGATATTTCAATGTAAACAAGCGGTGATTTGTACCGGATGTCATATTATCGAACGCAGTATAATCGCTTGTTTTGACGAGTTCAGCTTTGTGATTAGCAAAATTTTGTTGAGGTGCGTAAGTTTTTAAACGCATTGGTAACGTTATTTTATTTTCCACGACAAGATGATGATTTTCAATTGCATCCATATCTTTTTTAAGATCGCAAAATAATTGTTGTTCTTTTTCTAAAATATTTTTTATTGTGGGAGATGCCTTGTTACTGCCGGTAGATAATTTTGCTGCCTCTTGTGCCACTTTTTTAATGGCATCTAAAATCAAAAATTTAAGTTCTAACAAACTTAATTGATTTTTTAAATTTTTAACATGAGAATCAATGTTGTTTACCCATTGATGCAATATTTCACAACCAACAATAAGGCTTGTTAATTTAGCTTCATTAGGAATAGTTGATTGATCGTAATCTTGTGGAATAATTAAAGTAAAAAGAGAAGATTTTAATTTTTCTATTTTATCAATATCTGTTAATAATATGTTTTCTCTCGGGACAAGGGCGAGTGAGAATATGCTTTCTCTTATCATGCGGCTTAAAAACCCTGTTTTAGTATCAATGAATTTAATGGTATGAAGCGGTTGAATATCAACATTAAAACAATCACGAACTAAGAGGGTGAGATAGATGAGATATGACATCAATCTTTCAAATATAAATGTGGGAGAATTCAAAGCGCCTTTCGTCAATAGTTGATCAAGATAGTAAATAGTTTCTGGTATCCCATTAAGACGTAATAAAAATGGTAAAGCCATCATGACCGTTAAGTCAGATTCTGATGAGTATTTTTTTTCTAATTCTATGAATTGTGTTATCAGAGGTTTGATTGTCTCGTGGTTCATTCCATCGAAAAAAGATAAAGTAGGTTGTACAGCTCTTAAAAAAACAGAACTAATAAGTTTTTGACGTTGAACAGATTTTTCGTGTAAATCTGCTTCAGTTGATTCATCGGTACGAATTGCGTCGTTCTCAATGATGATTTCAAATTGTTTGGCGGTGTTAATATGGAAGGCATTAGATGAACCCCATTTTTCATCTTCTACCCATCTTTCATCGAGATATTCCCTTATATTATCTAAGTAGGTTTGTTTTGTCATGTTATCTACTTGAGGTTTTGCGGCTAAAAAATCATCGAACAAAGAATCAAGATTTTTATCATTAAAGAAATAATGTTCAAGAATAGCGGCATTTTTATTATGAAGCATAGCTATCATATTTTTGCATTCTTCTATGCTAAATAATTGTGACGGATTAAGCGTTGGATAAAAGCATAAATTTTTCAATAATTGCTTATGTGCCAAGAGGTTATCGTGTTTAAAATTACCATCTTTCATTTTTGTTGTATTAAATAGTGAAGAAATAAAAATTTCCAACTGTTTTTCTATTTTAATAAGGGGTTTAATGTTCTTAATTAATTTATAAGAATCGTATGGAAAAGTAATTTTAAGACCATCTATTGTATTTTGTTTTATTGCAGTTGCTCGCATTACGCTTTCTTTTTTTATAACATTGAGAATCGAATCTGGTACTTCTAATTTTTTTTCCAGTAACCGAAGCGCTTTAGAGAACACGCGGTCAAATGATTCTTGTGTATAAGAAAAATGCGTAATTAAATAAAGAAGGGGAAATTTAATAATCGAAAATTTTTCTTCTTCGGAAAGCATTTTATGATGCATAAGATAGGAAATTAATTTCTCAACGAATGCTTGACGAAAAACCCATTGAAAGCTTGGCTCAATTGGCTCAGGTTTATCGTAGAATTGAGAATCCATCATCTCAGCAAATAGATATAACAAAACTCTGAAATACTTCCGCTTAATAATGTGATCAAGGAGAAAAAAGGTGATGTCGTCATGACCGTTTAAAATACTGGCTTCAATAGCTGTAGACCAATTGAATTGCGTTCTTTTAAATTGATTATCGTACTTTATTAATGATTCGAGGCCCTCTTTATCTCCTATCAGTGCCGCATCTTCTAGTAGATCAGATTTTGTATGGTTGAATTCTGTTATGGGCAGTTCTTTTTTATTACGCTGATATTGAAGTACAAATTGTTGAATTTTTTTTTTATTGCCTTTAACAAGCATTTCTTGTGCTTCATTATCAAAAACTTTGATATGATCTTTTTCAAATTGTTCGAGTAACCAATAAAAACATGTTTTGTCAGGATTTCTGAAGGTAATGAGAAAAGCAGTAGCGCCTGTTTTATCGGGTGTATTTAAAAGAGATTTGTCAATTTTATAAAGAATTTTTAAGCCTTCGAGAAACCCTCCTTGTGAAAATTGTACCGCAAGATTGTTTACTCTATGACAGTATTGCATTAACTGATCGGATGGTATTTTGTTAAGAATGGAAACGGCCGATTGATAGAGTGGATCATCTATTGCTTTTTTTAGTTCGCCTATCATACGTATTTGTATTGTACCTAAAACGTATATGAGTTGCGGAATTATAAATTCTTGATATAAATTGATAGGATTAGGCGGAGCGGATTCTGGTTTTTGTTCTGGTTCTGACTTTGGAATCAACGCTTCTGATATGACGGTGTGAGTTGATTTTTTTGTTGTAT
>JABDCN010000038.1:11548-16298 GCA_013288125.1 Gammaproteobacteria bacterium | reverse complement strand
GAAAAAGAACGGGCATAATAAGTGGCGTAAAAATTTGTGCAAATCCTAATTCACTGGTATGTAAACTTTTTTCGATTTCTTTGAGTTCAGAAGACACATCTGAAGTACCACGTAAAAGTTGCAATGTTTTTGTCGCCTTATCCATTAAATTTTGTTTGACTAACCATCGCGGACTTTCCGGTAAAAAAATCATGCCGATGCTTAATAAAATCGCTGGAATTAAGCCTATGCCAAACATCCATCGCCATGAACCTTCGATGTTTGTAAAAATATAATTAATGATGAATGAAAATAAAATACCAAGTGTAATGGCTAATTGATTGAGTGTGACTAATCCACCGCGTAATTGATGTGGTGCAATTTCTGCAATATAAAGCGGGGCGGTATAAGAACCCATGCCGATCGCAAATCCAATTAATAATCTTCCGTCTAATATGCCATTGATTTTGGTGGCGAGTGCAGCGACGAGTGTGCCTGTGATAAATAAGGCTGAAATAAGGAGCATCAAACGTCTTCGACCAAATTGATCGGTTAACCGACCACTCGCTAACGAGCCAAACATTGCGCCCAATAACACACTGCTCACAATAAATTCTTTGGCAAGTGTGGTTAGCATAAAATCTTTTTCGATGAAGAGTAATGCGCCAGAGATAATGCCAGTGTCAAATCCGAACAATAAACCAGCAATGGCAGCGATGATGGAAACAATAAAGACATAACGGCTAGATTGTTGCATGTGAGTCATATAGATATCCTATCAGTCATCAAGCAAGTGTATGCTGACTTTTTATGCGCCATCTGTCAATTATTTAGTATGCTGAATGTGATTTTGGAAAATTTAATTTATTTAGTAAAATTTATCAAATGGATACGATTTTTGTCATGCTTTTTATTATTAATAAAATGTTAAGTTAATAGGGTTAAAATAGTAGTAAAATTAAATTAAATTTATTAAGTAAGTTGAGGGGTGATCGATGCTACACAATGATCAGGTAGAAGATATAGAAGATATAGAAAATATAGAAGATATAGGCCAAACAAATAATAAAAGAAAACACAGCGGCGGCCCTATCCGTAGTAAATCCTTCAAACAACGAATAGAAGCCAGTATAGAGAAAGAAACTGAGACAGAAAGAGCAAAAACTTGTCCGATTACAAGGAAAAATCCTGTAAGAGATGGAGCTGATGTTGTAATTCATTCTTCTACACTTTTTTCTCTTAGTCGGGACTTAGGAAAAATTCAAGTATCTTCAGAAAATAAAGAAAGTAATTATTCTCTCAAAAAGAAATAAACAAATTTATTTTTTTATTTTCTTACGTCTCGTTGCTTTCACATCCAATAAATAAATTCGACTATGATCGCTATGCAAAATTTTGAAACGCCATCGATCGATTTGGCATGTCTCTCCACGTGTTGGCAAATGATCGAATTGCTTTAAAATGAGATGACCAATTGTCCCGTCGGTTAAATCTAATTCCGCATGAAAATCCTGATTAAATTCTTCTATTGTCGTTGAAGCTTTCACAATATAACTTCCATCATTTAATTTTTTAATATGACCGCCTTCTTCGTCGATATCATATTCATCTTCAATATTACCGACAATTTGTTCTAAGACATCTTCAATCGTCACTAATCCTGCAACATGACCATACTCATCTAAGACAATTGCTAAATGATTTCGATTGATGCGAAATTCTTTTAATAAAATATTTAAACGTTTATTTTGCGAAGTAAAGATGGCAGGACGTAGGATTTCATTTAATTTAAATGCAGACATTTTATTTTGAACATAATATTTTAAAATATCTTTCGCTAATAAAATGCCAACAATATCTTTGCTGATGGGATCAAAAACAGGAAATCGTGAATGTCCTGATTCTGTGACAATGTGCAGTACTTCTTCTGATGGTGTATTGGTTTCGATATTAATCATTTGTTTTTTAGGAATCATGACTTCACGCACTTGCATTTCAGTGACTTGCAAACCGCGTTCTATCATACCTAAACTTTCAGCCGTTAAAATGCCGTGTTCTTCTGCGTCATGTAAAACATCGACTAATTCCTCGCGATTTTGCGGCTCGCGTGCGAGCAGCGCAATCAAACGCGCAAGCCATCCGCGTCCTTTATCGTTACGACGCATAAGGATTATGAAACCCTAATGTTTGCATGACTTCAATTTCTAATGATTCCATGAGAGTTGCCTCTTTTTCTTCTTCGTGATCATATCCTAATAAATGAAAAACACCATGCACAATCATGTGTGCCCAATGTGCATCTTGTGATTTATGCTGTTCTTCTGCTTCGCGATTCACAACCGTGGCACAAATGACAATGTCGCCCAAAAAAATATTCTCAAAATCGATTTCTTTTGGCATTTCAAAAGGAAAAGATAAGACATTCGTGGGATAAGATTTGTGACGATATTTATGATTGAGTGTTGTCATTTCATTTTCATCAACGACACGAATTGTGATTTCTCCTGATTCTCTTTTTTTGCTGAGGGCTTGTTTTGCCCATTTGCGCAGAAACACTGGCTTGGGAGCCAGTGTTTTTTCCGCTATAAATTGAATGGCAATACGGTACATATTTCTTGTGCTCTGGCCATTATCTCTGGATCCCGCGGACAATCCCGGATCAAGTCCGGGAGCGGACGACGAGAAGTAATATTAGAAATTATTTTGCTTGTTTTTTCTCATGTTGTTCATACGCTTCCACAATGGTTTGTACCAAAGGATGACGTACCACATCGCTGACTTGAAATTGCGTGAAGCTAATACCAGGTAAATTATTTAATACTTCACTGGCGTGCACCAAACCAGAATCGCGACGATTATTTAAATCAATTTGTGTAACATCACCGGTGACAATGGCTTTAGAATTAAATCCAATTCGCGTTAAAAACATTTTCATTTGTTCAACGGTGGTATTTTGTCCCTCATCTAAAATAATGAAAGAATCATTGAGTGAGCGGCCGCGCATATAAGCAAGCGGCAACAATTCAATAATATCTTTTTCGATGAGTTGATTGACCTTTTCAAATCCCATCATTTCATAGAGTGCGTCATATAATGGGCGTAAATAGGGATGGACTTTTTGTGCGATATCACCCGGTAAAAAGCCGAGTTTTTCACCGGCTTCCACAATGGGTCTCACTAAAATAATTCGACTGACACGTTCAGCTTCTAGGGCTTGTACAGCGCAAGCAACGGCTAAATAAGTCTTGCCGGTACCAGCAGGCCCAATACCAAAATTGATATCATTTCTTAAAATATTTTGAATGTAGCGGACCTGGTTTTCTCCGCGAGCAGTAATCTGCTCTTTTCGTAAGCGAATCTCCATATAATTATCCTGCGTATCGGGCAAACGTTTTTTACTGATAGCTTGTAAATAAAGATGGACTTCTCTGGGTTCGAGTACATTCACTTTTTTGGTCTCGTCATAAAGGTTGTTAAGGGTATCACAAGCTTTTTGAACCGCTTGGCGTTCACCAACGACAGAGAAGGTATGACCGCGTTGTTTAATCAACACGCCCAATCGATTCTCGATGAGTTTCAAATGTTCGTTGAGTTTGCCGCAGAGGTTAAATAGCCGGTGATTATCTTCAGGTGCAAGTGTTAAGACTTCGGAGTAGAGGAGTGTATTCAACGTAAGTATTAATCCTCATATGGCCTAGATACTTTAAGTATATACTCCTCTTAGCGAATTGGGCAACGCTTCCGTTATTTTAATTTGCACCAATTGGCCAATGTCCTCAAAATTACCAATAAAATTAACAACTCGATTATTCTCAGTGCGACCAGTTAATTGATCTTCATGCTTGGTAGATCGCCCTGTGACGAGTACAGTTTGTACCGTTCCCATCATATTTTCACTTATTTTTCTGGCATTTAAGCTAAGACGAGCTTGAAGAACAGCAAGCCTTTGTTTTTTGACTTCCAAAGGAACTTCATCTGGCAATTGGGCGGCTGGCGTGCCAGGTCTTGGACTATAAATAAAACTATAAGACTGGTCGAATCCAATATCATGAATTAAATTCATTGTCGCTTGAAAATCTTCTTCTGTTTCACCTGGAAATCCTACAATAAAATCAGATGAAATAGTGATATCAGGACGGACTTGTCGCAACTTTCTCATTTTCGCTTTAAATTCTAGTGTGGTGTAGCCGCGTTTCATGGCAGCTAAGATGCGGTCAGAACCACTTTGAACAGGTAAATGCAGGTGGTTCGCGAGTTTTGGAATATCAGCATAGGCTTGAATTAATCGTTGAGAAAAGGCCAGCGGATGAGATGTGAAATAACGAATACGCTCAATCCCATCGATCACCGCAATATATTCGATTAAAGCGGCAAGATCAGCGATAGTTCCTTCATGGGTGGGGCCGCGATAATCATTGACATTTTGACCTAGCAAAGTAACTTCTCGCACGCCTTGATTGGCTAATGTGGAAACTTCTGCTAATACATCATCCAATGGACGACTGATTTCTTCGCCGCGTGTGTAGGGCACGACGCAAAAACTACAATATTTGCTGCAGCCTTCCATGATGGTGACAAAGGCAGTCGGTCCTTCTGCACGTGGTTCAGGTAAACGATCAAATTTTTCAATTTCAGGAAAACTGATATCGACGATGGGTTTTTGTTTGGTTTGATGCTCGGTTAACATTTCGCCTAAACGATGAATGGTTTGTGGTCCAAAAATTAAATCGACATAAGGCGCGCGTTTTAAAATCGCTGCACCTTCTTGACT
>JABDCN010000038.1:0-11538 GCA_013288125.1 Gammaproteobacteria bacterium | reverse complement strand
CAAGAAGGTGCAGCGATTTTAAAACGCGCGCCTTCTTGACTCGCAACGCAACCCCCTACACCAATAATGAGATGCGGTTTTTTCTTTTTGAGATCTCGCCAACGGCCTAATTCGGAAAAGACTTTTTCTTGCGCTTTTTCACGGATAGAACAAGTATTGAGTAATAAAATATCAGCTTCTTTTGGATCATTTGTTTTGATCAAATGATGAGACGCTTGCAAGACTTCAAACATCTTGCTTGAATCATATTCATTCATTTGACAGCCGTGGGTTTGGATGTAAAGCTTATGCATGTTGACCCCGAGAATTTAAATTGGTTGTTTGCTGCTTGATGTGATACGCAGACTCGTCGTCCCGCGGCTTGTCCGCGGGAACCAGGGAAAGTACACAAATTTTGTTAATTATTTCTGGTTCCCGCGGACAAGCCGCGGGACGACGAGTCTGCGTACGGTCGACAAGTCTAAGTATAATGTCAAGCTGCAAATAACAAAGCGAATAATAATCCAAGAGAAAATAAAAATGAATGATTCATTGCAAGAGCGAGTAGAAAAATTACATTTGAAAGACATTAAACGGCATATTTTTTTATGCTGTGATCAATCTTTGCCTAAATGCTGTGATCAAGCCAGCGGCTTATTGGCTTGGGAATATTTAAAAGGGCGATTAGAAGAATTAAAATTGACAAAACAAGGCGGAATTTATCGGTCTAAAGCGAATTGCTTACGTATTTGTCGACAAGGCCCGATCGCTGTCGTTTATCCGGAAGGTGTTTGGTATCATTCTTGTATACCGCCTGTGCTTGAACGCATCATTCAAGAGCATTTAATCGGGGGAAATCCCGTTCAAGAGTATATGTTTTTTCCATGACACGTCTCTATCAAAAAATACCACTAGCGATCCATCAAACCATCGAATTAGATGCTAAAGCTAGTCATCATGTGATGACAGTGTTGCGCGCATCCGTTGGTGATTCTTTGGTTTTATTTAATGGTGAAGGTGGTGAATATCACGCCGTTATCCGAGAAATCAATAAAAAGAAAGTGGTCGTTCAGATAAAAACATTTGTGCCGCGCGAAGCAAAATCTTCTCTTGATTTACATTTAGCTCAAGGGATTGCGCGTGGAGAAAAGATGGATTTTATTATTCAAAAAGCAGTGGAATTAGGCGTAAATCACATTACGCCGCTCATCACAGAACGTTGCAATGTGAGATTGCAAGAGGATCGCAGTGAGAAGCGATATCTGCATTGGCAATCAGTCATTATCAGTGCTTGTGAACAAACAGGACGAAATGATATTCCCCATTTATCTCGTCCAGTTCGTTTTGATGATTGGATTTTAACTATCCAAGCAGATGAGATTTTTATTTTATCGCCGCATGTGGAACAAACTTTAGCGGATTATCCGATTGCTGAAAAAGCTTCGATTTTGTTGGTGATCGGCCCGGAAGGCGGATTGAGCCCATCGGAAATAGAGGCAGTGATGCACCATGGCGGAAAGCCCTTACATCTTGGCCCACGCATTTTGCGGACAGAAACAGCAGCCTTGGCGATGATTGCTGCGTTACAGGCGAGAAATGGGGATTTTTGCTAGTTGGTCAAAAAATGAGGTGCCAGGCACTTTTCTGTTTTAAGAAAATGTTAATAATCGTTTTGTTATAATCTCATCATAATATTTAAAAACGAGGTTTTACAAAATGCGTAGACAAAATATTGGCAGTAGTGAAGCTTTTAGCGGTGATGAAGCAAGTAGCCCTCCTCAAGGTAATACCTGTGATCCTGATGACGTTAGTCCTCTCGTGTACTTAGCTCAAGGTAATACCTGCGATCCTGATGAAGTTAGTCCTCTCGCGTATTATGTAGAATCAAAAAAATATGTAGAATCAAAAAAAATAGAAGCGGAAAGAAACCGCGCATTGTTGGATATAGTCATATCGGGAGATATTGTCACTCTCTCTAAAATATTAACTAACCGCCGTCAGTTTAATTTCGATGATGCGATTTGCACAGTGGCATTTTTACAAGCTGTAGAAAACGGTGATTTAGATAGTGTAAATTTATTTTTGGATGATCCTCGCGTTCATCCTACTTATAATAATAATCAAGCTTATTTTTCTGCTGTTCGTAAAGGTTATTTGGATATTGCATTTCGTATTCTTTTAGATCGGTCCGTGATAAAACTTTTTTTGAAAGATCCTCATCCTGAGATATCTCTGACGACTCTTAAAAATTGTCTTTATGCTTATTGTGATAAAGGTCATGAAGATATTGTAATGCTTTTTTTAGAACATCCTCAAATTAAACCTGATCGTATGGAAATATGTGTTCGTGCTTCTGAAAAAGGTCAGTTAAACATTGTAAAGCATATTATTGATTCGTTATTAGATGATAGGACAAGTTTTGTTGATTTAGATAAGGTAATTCGTGCAGCTCTTTATCATGATCAAAAAGATGTTTTTGAATTTCTTATCAATCATCCTTGTTTTTTAAAAAATTTATCTCAGGCTGTTCATTGGAACTGGATAAATGAGGATCTTTACTATTCTAATTTACTTGTATCAGCCGCAAGTCAAGGGCACGTGGGCATTGTTGAGGTACTTTTAAAGCACCCCAAAGCTATTCTTGGTTTGAAAGAGGCATTTTTAGCAGCTTCTTCTCATTCTTGTTACGAAATTATTGAACTATTATTAAAAGATAAGTGTGTTAAATTATGTGAAGATGTAATTCAGGAAGGGATTTTAAATTGTAACGATCTTGATGTTTATGCTTTAATTCCCGCGGCGACAAATAGTTTAGCTTATCGTTTAGAGCGTTGTGGAAATGCTATAGCTATATCATATCAAAATGGCGCATATGCTTTTTTTGACGACAAAGAAAAAAACGTGAAATATGGCCAATTACAAGATATTAATTTAAGTGATATAGAGACAAAACATGAAGATCCAGCGTTTAAATTATTTATCTTAAGAAAGATAGTTGAACAACGGATGGAAAAGGAAGAAAAAGATTATCCCTATCAATTGTATCAACGCTATATAAAGACACTCAGTTTGTTGCATGCTCGTTTAAATTTTTGTTCATGGTTTAATCAGGCGTCTCCACTGCTCTTATTTGGCCTAACTATTAACATACAAAAAGATCATTTAGCTGCCGAAAAAAGAAATGGAAAGCAGCATCGTTAGAACGCTAAAAACTTGACGCCGATAAAGATTCCAGTAAAATACCTCCCTTTTCGAAACGAGGTGTCCTATGGCGGATGAAATCGATTTGGCAAATGATTTAATCGATAATGAAGTGTCTCGTGCTTTAAAAAAGCTTCGTGAGCAAGCGGCTATTAATGCAGAAGGGGCAAAATTTTGCATTGAATGTGATGAGCCCATGCCTAAAGCGCGTCAAAGTTTGGGCTTTAAATTGTGCAAACCTTGCGCAGAAGAAAATGAACGACGTAAATCTTTGTTTGCAGATGATTAATGTCATGATTCAATAAAGATAATTTCTTGTGAGCGTATTAAGCGTTATAATTTAGTATGACGCTATAAAAAAGGAATGATGCCTTCATGGCAAATAAAGAGGAGCTTGGAGAATTCGAACAAGCCGTTCATGAATTATCAGAACGTATTGTCACTGCGCAGCGTCCGATTCGTATTTTAGATTCTGTTAAATGGGGCAGTGAAATCGAATCTTATTTTTTCGATAATAAATGCAAAAAATTGCCGCATATTGATAGTGAATACTATCAAAAAAATAATCCTCTCAGTTTTGATCCGCTCAAAAAAATCGAAGAATTTCATGATATCGATCGCAGTATTCGTCGAAAGTTAGGACAATATAGCGGCATAGGCAGCATCATGCAGCGCATGTGTTATGAATATTGCCGCGTCGTTGAAATGTTAGTTGCGCGAGGAACACCGCGTTTTACTGAAATTTCTCAAGAATTATATGGTAGCTCAGAAGACGCCTTTCATGTTGGCGCACCAACATTAAAAGATTTAGCAACGCTAGTCACAGAAACATTAGCGAAAATGAATGACAAAGTAAAAACATCAGATGATGAAGATATTTATACGAGTAAAGAAGTGGTTGAAATATTAAGTGAACGTCTTTCAACTTATTTTTCCGATAAAGAACATGTACGCGTTGAATTAAGTGATGGCATTATTGCTGATGCGGCAGCAGGTGCTGATCGTATTAAAATCCATGATGGACTTAAATTCAGTTTACGTGAAATTCGTACGTTTGAAATTCACGAAGGTTGGGTACATCTCGGAACAACATTAAATGGGATGGCGCAACCGATTTGTACTTTCTTGAGTAAAGGTCCGCCGTCATCAACGGTGACACAAGAAGGGCTTGCTATTATCACTGAAATTTTTACTTTTTCTTCTTATCCTGGTCGTGTAGAACGTTTGACGAATCGCATTACGGCAGTGAATATGGCAGAAGAAGGCGCGAATTTTTTCGATGTTTTTCAGTATTATCGTGAAAAAGGAATGTCACAAGAAGATAGTTATCAATCGACTGTGCGTGTGTATCGCGGCAGTACACCTGATGGTGGTCCTTATACAAAAGATTTATCTTATAGCAAAGGATTTATTTTGATTTATAATTTTATGCGCTTAGCCGTGCAACGTGGTTTAGTTGATCATATTCCCTTGTTATTTGTGGGTAAAACAACGTTAGAAGATTTACATGTCTTAGCTGATTTATTAGATGAGGGCGTCATTATTTCGCCTAAATATATTCCGCCGCAATTTTCTGATCTTGCCGCTTTAAGTGCATGGATGGTATATTCTCTGTTTCTCAATCGCTTGGATTTACGTCGATTGGCGCTGGATTTTAAGGGAATTTTGCAATAGGAATTTAAAATGTTTAGTTCAAGATTAGGGCTTTTTACAAAACGCAGAATTAATGTTAGAAATTTTCGTGGAAGTAAGCCTCATTATCAAGAAAACAAAAATAGGTACCCTTACTCGCATCGTTATAACAGTCAACTCATTTCAACGATATTGGGCATTAATAAATATATTGTGGATAGTGTGCTGCTGCTTGCTCTGCTCGGTACTATCGATGAAATTAAAAATTTAAATGCAAATGATAATGCAAATGATATTGAAATAAAATTAAATTTAAATAATTTGCTTGGGATATTTCGTCCATTTTTACTTAATGATCCTTTAATAACACCGGAAAGTATTATTGGTAGTTATGGTAATATTAAGTGGCTAGATTTAGCGAATTACAGAGACAAAATTAATTCACTTGGTGACATTATACGAGTGGATAATAAGTTTAAATTATTATATTCCTGTGATTATGAACCTATATTTACGAAAGAGGGGCAATTAAAAGCAAATGAAACTTTCCAACTATTTGTTGATAAGTATCATCCTGAGCTTTCTAGTATAAAATACGCAGATATCAGCGGTATGATTTATCATCGAGAATTAAAAGGTTGCTTATTGATTAGATTTAAATTTAAAAACAATACAAAATTGACTTTTTTTATTAAAAAAGATGATGATCAAAAAATTAAATTAATGCTTAATAAAATAGGTGATTTGCTATCAGGCAAATATGTAGAAGTATCAAGAAGAAGTGATATTCGTAAACAATCTATCTATCCACAGTTTTGGGGAGGAAACTTGGAAGCATATTCCCGTGTGAATAATCATTACTCCAATCATAGCGATCCTATTTTCTTGGTAAAATTTGAGAATCATATTTTGAACTTGAGTAACGGAAAATCTCCATTGATTATTCTTGATATCGGCGCAGGAAAAGGTCGATTAGCTGAAAAGTTAATTTTGCTAGCACAAGCAAAAAAAATCCCGCTCTGTTATATTTTGCTCGAACCTGAAGAATCCCAGTGTGATATTGCTAATAAAAAAATGAATGCATTAATTGAAAAATATGGAAATAATTTTGTTTGTCAGATTTCCATCATTAATTTGTCAATAAAGCATTTTGCTGAAACAGATTCTTATCGTCATTTTTTTGGCAACATACATGGTATTATTTCATCTGGCGGCCCTTTAAATGTGCAGGTTGCTCAATATAAAGAGGCAAAACCGAACTTATCAATCTATGAGAATTTGTTATGTAATGGCGGGGTGGCATTAGTCTCTGGTATGACTGAATCATGTATAACAAAAAAAGGCTTTGAAAAGCATAATTTTGACGTTTTAAATATGAGTGAAAAAATTGAAGATGAGGGAAAAGAAGAATTAATCCAATTTTATGTACTGGAAAAAAGAAATGTTGAAGTGGAAAATCGCGTAACATTACGAATGTAGATCACCCCATCGCGTAAAGCTTGCCCCGTAACAGCTTAGCCCTTCATTGCGACGAAGCAATCCATAAAATACGGTATATTGTTGTGGATTGCTTCGGCCAAGCGCTCCGCGGCCTCGCAATGACGACGGTTCTTCTTCCTTAATTCTTCGCATTCTTCTCAATCAATTCAATAATCTTAGTTGCGACATCAATCCCTGTTGTTTTTTCTATGCCTTCTAATCCAGGCGAAGCATTCACTTCCATAATTAAAGGGCCGCGATTTGAACGCACAATATCAACACCTGCAACATTTAAACCAATAATATGGGCTGCGCGCACAGCCATATTTTTTTCTTCTTCTGTGATATCAGCAGGTGTTGCAATTCCACCGCGATGTAAATTAGATCGAAATTCTTCTGGGGATTTTGCTTGTCGTTTCATCGCAGCAACCACAACACCGCCGACAACAAAGCAGCGAATATCTGCGCCGCCCGCTTCTTTAATATATTCTTGAACCATGATATTCACTTTTAAGCCTAAAAATGCTTCCAAAACACTTCTTGCTGCTTTCGATGTTTCAACTAAAACAACACCTATTCCTTGTGTTCCTTCTAAAAATTTAATGACGAGTGGCGGCCCGCCAACCATTTTAATTAAATCTTGAATTTCGTCTAACGCATGCGCAAAACCTGTGATAGGCAAACCAATTCCTTTTTTTGATAATAATTGCAAAGAACGTAATTTATCGCGTCCGCGAGTAATCGCCACAGAATCATTCACGCAATACACGCCCATCATTTCTAGTTGTCTGACAACAGCTGCGCCATAAAAAGTAACAGAAGCACCAATACGCGGAATGACGGCATCGTAAACAGCGAGTTCTTTTCCTTTGTAATGAATCGTTGGTTGGGATGAAGTGATATTCATGTAACAACGCATGGTATCAATGACATCAGCTTGATGATTGCGCGCTTCAGCGGCTTCAATTAAACGCGCTGTTGAATAAAGATTTTCTTTTCTGGATAAAATCGCAATTTTCATTTTTAAGACCTATTTTTTTTAGTGGTAATAAATGAACGAGCTGGGTTGACGATAAATTTTCTACGCAGTGCACTCCTACCTAGTAACATGCGAAATAACATATTTTCTCGTTCAGTGAGCGTAATTTCAATCGGTAACAATTGCCCAGCGATGATGATAGGCGTTTTGATGACATAACGTTCTTCTTCATGACCGCCTGAGTCTGTGACTAAACGTTTATCTACAATGTCTGCAACACAAGTAATCAAATTGTTTGTATTGTGTTGAAAGGGATGGATATCAAAACTAATTTTATGTTTTCCTTGTTCAATAAAGGGATGCAAAGAAAAAGCGTGCAAAGCAGAGGTACGGGCCCCCGTGTCAATTTTTGCTTTGATTTTTGCGATACCCAGTTCAGGCAGACCAACCCATTCTCGCCATCCAATGACGGGATATTTTCGTATGCGTTTGATTAATTTGATTTCGTTAAATGCTTCCATCACGCTGGTCCGAATAATGTTGTTTAGATCTTATCACGAAAATAATCACCATGATAATCCCAACAAAAGGGAATCCCCACAGTAAAAGGGTTGACGGTTTAATGCGAGGTTCAAACAAAATAAAATCACCATAACGTTTAATTAAATAATGTTGGATAGTTGCATTTGTTTGGTGTGCGATGATCATGTCATATATTTTACGACGTAGATCATTTGCAAGTGGCGCGTCAGAATCGGCAATGGTTTGATTTTGACAAACGACGCAGCGTATGTTTTGAGACAAGGTTTGAAAACGTGCCGCATCAGAAGACGAAGCGAAAGGGTAGGCATCGATATTGTTTGATGCGGCAAAACTTGTGTGAGATAAAAATAAATTAAATAAAAATAAAATAAAAATTAAAAAAAATTTTTTCATAGTCATAGTAATTCCTGAGTTTGTTTTTAATCTCATTGTTGTAGTGAAACAAAAGCATCGTCGTTGTAAGGAGCTCAGTCAAAACTGTTTCCCTCCCCTCCAGCATTCGCTGGAGGGGAGGGGACAGTGCACTTCATTTATTGCATCTGCTTAATCAATGGATATAACACGCTATCCCAAGCTTCTTGTGTTATCGCGCCAACATGTCGATATACAATTTCTCCTTGTGCATTAATCACAAATGTTTCAGGCGTACCATAAATACCAAGATCAATCGCTGCATCGCCATTACTATCGAGTCCTGTCATGACATAAGGATTGCCTTTTTTTCGTAACCAATCACGCGCGTCTTCTGCACTATCTTTGTAATCAATACTGTAAATAGGAATGTGATAAGTTTGGCTGATCTTCATTAACATGGGATGTTCTAAAGCACAAGCGTAACACCATGATGCCCAGACATTAAGTAAAGTGACACGATGACGTAATACTTTTTCAGTAAAAAAAGGTGGATTGTTATTTAAAGTGGGTAAAGAAAAAGTGGGAACCGGTTCGCCAATTAAAGCAGAAGCTAATTCACCGGGTTTAGCATAAAATAATTCACGCCATAATAATCCTAATAAACAAGCCAATATAATAAATGGAATTAATAATGCTATTTTTTTTTGTGATGACATTATGTTTTACCTCGCGTAATGGATAAGATGCCTCCCAACATCATGAGAAGACCACCAAACCAAATCCAGCGAACAAAAGGTTTATAATAAATTCGTACTGACCAATCTGTTTCATTAAGCGGTTGACCTAATGCAATATAAAGATCGCGAAAAATACCAGGATGAATATCGACTTTTGTCATGATCATTTCGCGCACCGTATAAATTCTTTTTTCAGGATATAAATTGATGACATGATGTGTGTTTTTAATCACATCAAATGCAGCACGAATGCCGCGATAATTAGGCCCTATGACACTTTGTGTATCAAGAAAAATAAATTGATAAGGACCGAGTGTCACAGAACTGCCAGGATGAATGCGAACATTTCTTTCTTGATTGAGTGTGCTAGATAATAAAATACCGATGAGTAATATGGCAAAACCCGTGTGTGCTAATGTCATGCCGGGTTGTAATTTTAAAAATGAAATGACGTTGGTGATGACACAAAAACTTAATGTCATGATTAAAATTGCAGCTAGATTAAAATGTTGTGTGATACTGAATATTAAAATAAATGCGACAACAAAACTAATCGCTATTTTTTTTGCGGATTGTTGCCAAATTAATTTTGCAGATTGTTTTTGCCAAGCGCAGAGTGGTCCTATCATCATGATGATCAGTGTGATTAAGGCCAAGGGAAACATCACTTGATTGAAATAAGGCGGTCCTACTGAAATAGCGCCTAAATGCAGCGCATCAAAAATTAAAGGATACAGTGTGCCAAGTAATACCGTTAACATGGCAGTAAATAAAAGTCCGCTATTCATGAGTAATCCTGTTTCACGAGATAAAAAAGAAAATGAAACAGGTGAAGAAGTGATGTGTGGTAATCGCCATAGAAAAATGATGAGTGAAATGAAAAGTAAAAGTCCGAGTAAAATTAATAAAAACACACCGCGAGCAGGATCGTTAGCAAAGGTATGCGAAGAAATTAAAATACCTGAGCGAACGAGAAAGGTACCAAGCAAACTAAGTGCAAAAGTGACGATGGCAAGAAAGACAGCCCATCTGACAGCGATCTGACGTTTTTCTGCGAGGATCAGTGTGTGTATGAGTGCGGTGCCTGATAACCAGGGTAACAGTGATGCATTTTCAACCGGGTCCCAAAACCAAAATCCGCCCCATCCTAAAACACGGTAGGCCCACCAACTGCCTAAGGTAATGCCGAGAGTGAGAAAACACCATGCTGCAATGGCAAATAAACGCGTACGTTTCGCCCAGGCTGTGTTTAGTTGGTTTTGGAGGAGTGCAGCAAGGGTGATGGCGAAAGCGGCGGAAAATCCCACATAGCCTGCATATAACATGGGAGGATGAATGACCAAGCCGGGGTCTTGTAATAAAGGATTGAGATCTTGTGGGATGAGAGGTTGTGCTGCGGTTAAAAAAGGATTCGAAGTAAAGATTAAAAAAGCCAGGAAACAGAAATTGATGAGACCGAAGATGGCGAGGGTGAGGGAGCGGGTACTATCGTCTACCCTTCGAGACGCGCACTGCGTGCGCTCCTCAGGGCGAACGGTATAGAGAAAAGCCATCGTCCAAATATTTAACATCACAATCCATAATAAAATCGACCCTTCATGTCCGCCCCATACACCCGCCAATCGATACATGAGCGGCAAAGCGGGATGTGAATTAGTTGCGACATAAATAATAGAAAAATCATTGGTGACAAAGGCAATGGTTAATAAAAGATAAGCGATGATGATGCAGATGAATTGTCCTAGGGCGGCGGGTCGTGCTACGGCTGAAAGATAAGCATAAATAACGTTTTGTCGTTGCGAGGAAATTAAAGTCTCGTCGTTGCGAGGAACATGCGCAGCATGTGACGAAGCAATCCATGTAGAGGTTGTCTGGATTGCTTCGTCACATGCTGCGCATGTTCCTCGCAACGACGAGACTTTAATTTCCTCGCAACGACGAAATTTTAATTTCCTCGCAACAACGAGACTTCCCAGAATAGGCAACACCCCTTGCAAAAACGCAAATAAAAAAGCAAACCAAAGTGCTGTCTTTCCCGCGAGTGCAATCATATTTTTTTATTCCAATTACTCAGGTCCGTCGTCCGTTCCCGGACTTGATCCGGGCTTGTCCGCGGGATCCAGATATCAAATCCAATCATATTTTTTTATTCCGAATCTTAGCCGCAACCGAAGGCGGCATATAATTCTCATCATGTTTAGCAAGCACTTGATGCGCCACGAAAATACCTTGTGCGTTTATTTTTCCTTCTACAATGGCACCTTTTCCTTCACGAAATAAATCAGGTAATACGCCTGTATATTGTACGTTGATGTCTTGCTGATAATCTGTCATGACAAAATGTACAGTGAGGGTTTGCGCATCTTGTTTAAGACTATTTTTTTTGACTAACCCGCCTAATCGTATTTCATCATCATGCGATAAATGTGCTGCTTGAATTTGACTGGGGGTAAGAAACGCATTCAAGTTTTGTTTTAACGCATAGAAAATAAGACTGGCGCCTGTTGTCAGTCCAATCATAAATAAAATGACATAAGTTATTCGTCGTTTGTGAATGTAATTCATGATACATGACGTTGTTGATTGAGATAGCGTTTAAAACGTCGCCATGGAATAAACCATTGTGCGAATAAA
>JABDCN010000037.1 GCA_013288125.1 Gammaproteobacteria bacterium | reverse complement strand
TCCCGTACCATTCTGCGCTTGAAATTTTAAAATAAAATCCTGCCGCAACTGCAACCGCTGCAGCGACTGAATGGATCCATGAATTATGCTGAGTTTGAAAAAAATATTTCAAACCACTGAGCGCGAAGGTAAAACTTTTAATTCTCGCTTTTGAGGAAAATTTATTCGTCATTTTTATTAATATTCATTAATGCGATTAAAGTTGCATAGCCCAATAAGAGAAATGTACCAAAAATCAAAGTGACCCCCAACATCTGTATGTTTTGAAATGGGTTTAATAGGTCATGAAAAATAATCGCTATAAGATCCTTTCCGTTGGTTACAACATCCCATGAATTCCATCTGCCGAAACGCCCTAAGTAAACACCATAACCACAGAGAAACATCAACACAGTAACCATTGACCATGTAATCCAATTACTAAAATATTCGTTCAACCATTGCTGCACGATAATCAATGAAATGAATCCAAGCATCAATCCGTTCCAAGCAAACGAAATGATGAGAAAGAGATCGAACCATAAAGGAATGCCAGGGCGATAATGAAGATGAAATAGATCGGTGAAAATGTAAGGTGCATTGGGAAAAAATAATATCCATATTCCAAATAAGAAATAGGTAAAATATTTTTTTGTCTTAATACTTTGAATACCCATGGCACATAAATATGGAATCCAAGCTAAAAACAAATTCCACACAAGAAAAATATAACTGGGTGTTCCTGTCAAATACATGCGGAATAAAAGTAAAGCAACACTCATCGCTGAAGAAACAAGCATGATCTTTAAAAGCAGATATTTGTTTATGAATTGTGATATTAAATTTTGCATTTTAGTTTTCGTGGCCAGCTATCCTGATGAGAGTTTTATATAAGTTAGAATGACGAAGATGTCTAGCATCTTGCCAAGCTTTATCGTCAATGATTATAGTGCTGCGGTGTATAATGTACTAGTTTTTTAAAGACTTTTGATCTTGGTTTTGCTATATCAATCGTTGTCGGGAATTTTAGACTTGTATGTCTCGCGTTAAATAATACAAATAATCAATTAATTAGCTTTAAAGAGTAAGCTTGCAGCAATCTGCATTTAACTAGCACAAGTCTATTCAGCCCGTTCTAATCCTCGCCCTAACTTGCTATGATGAAAACATTAACCGACCCGCGCAAGGATGCTCTCATGAAAAAATGGACTTCACTCCTTCCATTACTTTTTCTCTTTCTGTGGTTTTCATCCTCTTATGCAATTGATAATTGCCCTAAATTGACAGGTCAGATATTAACAAAAAATAATACGGATTATAATCAGTCACGCCTCGACTCTAATTATTATACTTCTAAAAATAAATTCCCCGATGTCATTGTCTATTGTAAAACCGCTCAAGATGTTCAAAATGCCATTCAATATGCCCGTTGCAAAAAATTACCTGTGCGCGCACGCAGTGGTGGGCATAACCATTTGAGTTATTCCACTGGAACCGGTGTCGTGCTCATCGATGTTAGCCGTATGAAAAAAATTATCGTTAATAAAGATAAACAAATTGCCGTCGTCGAACCTGGCATGACGGGCGGCGAACTTTATCGTCGCTTATATGCCGATGGCTTCACTCAGGCGGGTGGAACTTGTTCAGGTGTCGGGATATCCGGATTAATTTTAAGTGGCGGCATGGGACCGCTTGCGAGAAAACAGGGAATGGCTTGTGACAGTTTGCTATCGATTGATGTAGTTGATGCCAAGGGTCAATTACTTCACGCCACTAAAGATAACGCATACAAAGATTTATTCTGGGCAAGTTGCGGCGGTGGTGGTAATAATTTTGGTATTGTCACATCAATTCAACTCAAGGTATATCCGGCCGATAAAGTCACCTGGTTTAATCTGGGCTGGGATTGGAACCAACCCGTCGAGCAAATTATTTCCCTCTGGCAAACATTCTTTTTAAATGATGATAAACGCTGGTATTCGCATCTCGATCTTTGGGCGAAAACATTTCCGGCACAAAAATTTCATCAACAACCCATAAAAGTTATCGGTATTTTTTGGGGAACGCCAGAAGAAGCGAAACGTGAATTAACACCTTTTTTAAAACTCGGCCATCCAGTTACCCAGATTATTGAAGCCGCCAATTGGCAAAAGGCAATTCTGGAATTAGAAGATGCAGTGAAAGTGTATACGACTTCCAAACCCGAATATAAATCATCGGGCGCATTTGTTATGCAAAATTTCCCGCCGCAAGCCATTCATGACTTGGCCAGCCGTCTAAATAATGCAACCTCGCCCTTCCTGAATGTTGTGTTCTTTTCCTTGGGTGGTGCCACTAATGAGCATGCTACGAACGATACGGCATATTTTTATCGACGCGCGAAATCGTTTGCTGTTTATTCTACACAATGGTTAAAAACTGCAGATGCAACAAAATACATTCATGAAATCGATTCCTTGCGTGTTAATTTACTTCCTTACACACAAGGTGACTACATTGGCAATCAAGATTCAGAAATTAAAGATTATTTGACTGCTTATTATGGCAACAATGTGCATCAATTACGTTGCATTAAACGTAAATATGATCCAACTAATTTATTCCATTTTGAACAAGGCATTCCGCCAGCCCCTGCCGATTGGAGATGTTAAAAAAAGGACTTACTCGCCACAAATTTATTACTTACTTCACCCGCATAAATTTCACCATTTTGCAGGGGTAATTTTTTGATTGCCGCACTTTTCGTCAAATTAAGTTTACTCATATCCACCCAAAATACATTTGGCCTGTCCGCATTTTCGAAATAATAAACATTGTTCTTCAAATCAGCTACGCTGCGCCAGATTGTAGAAGAAACATTGGGTCGGGTTGAAAACCCTTCCAGCATGGGGACGGAAACATTTCTAATAATTGAAAATACAATGGCTATTGATTTTTGTGTATCCGCGGTTTGTGGTGCAGTATTAAGATAATAACTCGCTCTGACAAATCTATCTTCCGGCTCACCCGTTCCAGGTAAAAATATGCCTTTCAGATTTTGCCAATAATCATTGAGTGCTAATTGTTTTTCATAAACTGGCTCATTAGTCATCACCTTGTAGGCTTTATTGTGATGAACTACCAATTTTCCAGCAACATATTCAAAGATCGCATTATCACCGCTCCGATCAGAAATCGAAAGATGCACTGTCGCATTAGCGCCATTCGGGAGCGTGGGGGCAATCATATTTAACTTATCTTGACCAAAATCTTTAACTGCTTCATCAACGGTTGCGTAATTATCTAAAACATATTGTGCCCAAGTAAAAATCGATATGTTTTTGCGATCAGCGCGCGGGTTGCCATAATCTGTCGTCGATAAATATAATAAATTAGCTGCTAATCCTTGGGAATTCATTCCATCCGTGGTTCCCAAATCATACCCACTCGCAATAACGCTGCCGTATTTTGATATCCATTTAATACTGTTAGGCTCGGCGCTTCCAACTCTTTCAACACCAGCAGGAAACGCCCATAAATCGGTCCGCACATCCTCCACCCAGTCCATTGATCGGCCTATAACAACGGTATTGCCTGGGCCCGTATAAGTAAATCGACTGCAAGCCTCTGCCATGGAAGATAGGACAGCAAACATGCTGCATATAATCAAAACAATGGTATGGATTGTAAATTTATTCATATATTCCCTTCCGTGGATTAGCGATTAGATTAAAAGAATATACTTAAATTTGCTCTTATTCACAAATAATGTGTAAGCTGAAATACAATTATTCAGGTAAGCACTCCCATCTAGAGATCTATACTTTTTCGATCTGTTTAACATCAATCAATACCCGAGTATGATGATGACCCGTAAAACGATGAAACAACGTACCAGTAATTTGAATATGCTTGCCTTTCTTTAAAAATTTTTTCCAATCAACATCGTTAATATCTGCTATCTGGATTATTTTAATATTTTTTTCCGGTTCATTTATTTCATTTGTTGCGATAAGAATTAAATTTACATCAATAGGTTGATAAAGTCTTAGATAAGCCCCTCTTTCCATCTCATCACCTTTTTGTATACTTTCATAATTAGGTGGCCCAGGAAATGTTTGAATTTCCACAACACCTTTTAACTTTACCTGGGCTGGATCGTAATAAACAATTTGATTATCCGCAAAAGAAAATGGAGAAAGTAACATCGCAGTCAAACAAAAAAATAATTTTTTATTGTAAATTTTCATATATTATTCCTGCCACTCATTGTTTTACTTATCAATCCCAACTGCAATAAATGCCCATGTCGCTCTGCCAATTCTTCAACAAATAAAATATCCGGCACCGCAAATTGCCAAGGCAAACTAAACATTACTCTTGTTAATTTAGCCGATTCAATGTCAATCAATACACTTGCATCACTGATGATGAACAACATCTTGGCTCTCCATAGCACGCAGAGACCTAAATGATTCAAGCGGCATATTCATTAGTTCTGCGGCTTTAGACTCACCAATATATTCCTCTGCAAGAGCATGAAAAATCATTTGCTCAAAAATATGCATCCTTTCTTTTGGATATCGTTTACCTGGTTCTTTCTTCGACCATCCGCGCTCATTAAATTCGCCACGTAATTGACGGTAAAGATTATTTGATATAATTCCAATTTCTTCTGCACGATGCAGAATACTAGTCATGCTAATTCCGTATTCTTGTTTTAATAAATTTAATTCCTGAGGCTCGATTGAATTACGATGCTCACCTAAAATATTAATGAGTGACGATTTTGGCAATAGAAATGCACCCGCAAATCGATTACAGCAATTTTCGATATCCAGGCCAGCAGCAAGACGTTTATCCAAAAGAAGATGGCCTAATTCATGCGCTAAAGTAAATCGCTGTCGATCACCTGGACGATGATCACCCATAACAACAACAGGCATGCCATTCACTTCTGCATAAAGACCATCAATTTTTGGGTATTGTTCATTATCAATTTCAAATACTTTTATGCCCCGCTCTTCAAAAATATCGATTAAATCAGGGATGGGATCAAACCCTAAGCTCCATTGATTGCGAACTTGATCGGCAAGCTTTTCAATTTCTTCAATGTGATTGACTATCTTAGGCAAATTTTTTACCACAAATGCTTGCACTGGTGCGGTTGGAAATAAACTTTCAAGTTCAACACGCCGCTCAACTTGATCTAATATTTTTGCAGTAATTTCTTCTAAATGACGCTCTGGCATATCAGCATGCTTGCGATACTGAATATTTTTTAAAGTAAAACGTTCCGGTCGAAAAAAATACTCCACTCTCACGTGCAGTGCATTCGCTAGTTTGATAAGAATATCCGAGGAGGGAATTACCTCATTATCTTCATATTTTTTGATTGCAGCATGGCTCAGAGCAATCTGTTCCGCTAAATCACGTAATGACAGACCCAAGGCTTTTCGAGCACGCTGAATGCGATTTCCTAACATACAAAACCCTCTTAGTTTACATTTATAATTATATAATATAATTTTGTAAACTTTTAATATTGAATAGAATCAATTCATTAGAAATTATACTGCTAAATGTCGCAAGATTTGTCGTAAGATTGTTGCAAGAATGAAGAAAAGGGTTAAAGGGGACATTACCGCCACAATCGCATCCACTTTTCCCTTTTACTTTGATATCGTAAAAAAACTTTTTTAATTTATCCTCTTCGCATATGACTGACGTTCAAGCTCATCTCTCCCCATTAATTCGCCCATCTGTTTAGTTAAATTTTCTATTAGCACTTTCAACTCATTTTGCCCTTCTTTTAATTTTTCAATCTGTGTTACAAGCTCACGATTTTCTCGTTTTAATGCTGAAATTTCTTCAGTAGGAGAAAGATGAAACGGTGATTTTATTTCAGCTTCTTCTGAATCAGAAGCTGTTTCATCTGTATCGCGATTAAGCCCCATCGTATTGAATATAGAGCATGTTGAACTTAAGGTTGACTGCGTGCTAAAACAGCCGCGTTGTTTAGCGACCGTTTCTTTTATCATTTGAGTGAATTGGTCTGCATGTTGAATGGAGATTGATTTATTCATCACCAACAAATGAATAGATTTGTTGAGTTGTGCCACCTGCGTATCATCTAGCGTGATATTAGATAGATAGGCTTCTAGCTCTTTAGTACTCAAGAAAGATTTAAATTTTATTTCTGCATTAAGCACATTGTCATCAAAGCGTAGCATGCCTTCACATATCATAAGTGTTAAGCGTATAGCGGCATCTGTAGTTAATATATACTTGCTTCCATAACTATGGAATTCGTTATAGATTAACTCTATTAAATTAATGTCATTCTCGCGGCCGGATAGACCTGAATAATTCATTACAGGCGGATTGAGATTTTTTATATTTTTTAATAATTCGCTAAAAACCTCATTGCTCATAGGACTATAACAAGCCACCCCTAGTAAAGATTCCGTGTAGGCAGGCGTTCTTCTTTTAGAAAAATAGTAAAATTTAGTCGGATTAAATGGATAAATTTGTTCTGCGTCAGCCTGATGTTGTAATAAATAGCTAGCCACTTCATTTTGACCGCAGCGAATGGCTATGCTAAGTGCGGTTTCATAAACGCCATTTTTTTCATTACATTTTACAGTTGATTTGTTATAGCCAAGTTTTTCATTATTCAGTTTAGCAACCGTGTTAACACTGACCCCTTTATTTTCACATAAATCTTTAACGGTTTTTAAATCACCTTCTTCAGCTGCTTCCATAAGTTGATTTTCCAGCAGAGATTCTGGTGTGGTAGAGAGAGATCCAAATGACTCTTGTCTTGATAATCTTTTATGCTTTCTACGTAGCATGACTATTCTCAATTCTGTTAATAAATGTGCTGAAAGATAGCTGCCGCACGCTTAACTGTCAACTTATATATAAATTGTACGATGGGTTGCAAAATATACACACTAACTGGAAATACAGAACGTCTTACTCGCCACAAATTTACTGCTTACTTCACTCGCATAAAAGTTTATAGGTTGATCTCGGCTCAATAAATGATATCATTTGCGAGGGAAAAATTAGCCAAAACATCAACAAAAGGAATTGCTATCATGTTTCGAGAATTGTTACGAAAGAAAAAAATTAATAAGAAAGAAGATAATGAGCAACAGGTCGATGTCGATATTATTCCAGAAAATTCAGAAACGGAAACGCTAGACTCATCTTTTTCTTTTGAGGAAATTTTGTCAGGTTTAAGCAGCAACGATAAACGTTTCACAAAACGCCCAAAAAAATGGTTTGATCCTGCTAATTTTCGGGACGAACAACTTGGACAATTACTTGAGGTCGCTGTAAGCAAGGGAAAATTATCTATTGTTGAACTATTCCTGAGTAAAAAATATTTTTCGGACATTCAAGACCGATTAAAACAACAATTAAATGATTTTGATTTTGGTCCTTATGAAATAAATGGCGTCTATAATGGAAAATATAATATTTTTATGCTTAGCATAGTGAAAAGATGCCCTAAGCTGTTCAAATGGCTCGTTAATGAAAAAAAACGTTCTATTGATAGAAGTGAAAATAACGACGTCGATCTGTTTTTTGCAGAATTAGCGAAGACACTGCATAAAAAAGGTGTTCAATGTAGAGCTAAAAGTCAATTTAAGCTTGCTTACAGATGTTTTTGGCAAGCAGCATGTCTACAAGTTGATATCACTAGACGTGATAAGACAACGGAAAACTTCTATACCTTGGCAAAGTATCGAAACGATGTTGGTTTAAGTTGCTATAGTAATCGCAGTGATACCAGACAACAGCTTGCTTGGCATGTAGCAGCATACGAGATTGCTAATCAAATACCTTTAGAAGATCGACTTAACAAGCATTGGCGATTGCTGGCTAAAATCCAATTCAATTTGGCCTACAGTATAAAAGATAAAGAACGGGCTGGTGCCCTTTATAAAGAATCTTATGCCAATTATCATCAAATTCCTCTCGAGCAACGTACTCAAACTGACTGGAATGCCTTGGCGGATTTCTTAAAAGAAGATACCAATTCAGCACCAAGAACTACCAATGTTTTAAAAATGAACATCAGTGAAAAACTAGCTGAATTAGAACATAACGTGGCTAAAGTCAAAAAAAATAATAACCAATTGAAGAAAGAAGTGAAGGAATGGCGCGGCCATTTTCAAGGTAATTCAACTTTGTTTGGTACGTCTTCCGATAAGGAAAAAGAGGTGATTGTGCTTTCCGATGCTGATAATGTCAAAGCGTTAACGGCCTAGAGAAAAAGGGCTGCTTTCTCATCGCCGTCATTCAAAGGGGACATCATGATACAAGATGCCCCTTTTCTTTTTCATATTCATATTCATATAATTTCTACTGAGAAACTGCCGCCACAATCGCGTCCATAACTTTAAATGACTCCTCCCATCGCTCATCATCCTCCGGTTTTGGCCAAGCAGAGGTCTCAACAATAACAATATGTTTTGTTGGATTAACATATAAAATCTGTCCGAAGATACCTAATGCTTTAAAAGCATGATCTCCATTATCTGGAATCCACCATTGATAACCGTAGCCCAGGCCTTCACTCGGATCCACTGGCTTAGCATATTTTGCAGGCGTTGTAGCTTCTTTTACCCAGGCAGACCCAACAATTCGTGTTCCACCCAGTGAACCGCCGTTCATCATCATCAAACCAAAACGCCCATAATCACGCAGTGTTGCGCTAAGACAACCAAATGCACATTGATCACGTTGCGTTTTAGCTCGATATAAAAAAGCATCACTTTGCGCACCAATCTTACTCCATATTTTCTGCTGCAAATATTCATTGAACGGCATACCTGTCGTCTTCTCAATAACGAGCCCTAGCATCTCGGTATTCTCATTTTCATAGTCAAATATAGTGCCTGGCTTAATTTTCGGATTAGCTTTCAGCGATTTGAGTAAATTAGTGAATGACGGCACACCAGTAAGAACAGCTATATTAAATTGGAGTGTGGAAGAGTGAGGATCATAGGGATCGTAAGTCAATGCAAGACCTGTCGCCATCTCTAGTGCCTGTTTAAGCGTGACACGATTGAACCCACTCGCACTCAGGTCTGGTAAATATTTTATGACGGGATCATCAACACTACCTATTTTTCCTTCTTCGAGTGCAATTCCAACGAGTGTTGATGTAACCGATTTTCCAACTGAATTTGTGAGAAATCGGGACTGTTGATTCGCACCGTGAAAGTAGCGTTCATAAATAACCTGATTATCTTTAAGGATGAGAAAACCCGTCACTGCATTTCGGTTCATGTACTCATTCAATGTGTAAGTATGATTTTTGTATGTATAATTTGTAGTGAATGACTTCGTTGGTTCTTTTAACGGATATACGGTGCCTGCACGTCGAATCCAGTCAAATTGAAAATCAAGCTTATCCATATTATGAAAATAGTAATAGCTATACGGAGGAACAAAATAGCTGTAAGGGCCGGTGATAAGTTCAGATGATTTAATTTTATGGATGTCGATGGTTGATACTGGTTGAGCTGCGATAGCAGTGTGCATTACTGTTAGCATAGTGATTAGCGTAACACCACTACGGAGTATTAATTTGCAATCTGGAAAAAATGTGAATAGTCCTTTCATATAACTTTCCTTTTTCATTTACAAACCACGTCAACAGACCCTAGTATTCCCCCTACCCCACAAACAACCTCACCACCTGAATACTCGCATAAGAATATCTCCCCTCAAATTTCTCATAAACCGGCCTCAACTTCCCATCCTCCGATTTTTCCAACTCCGCAAAAATAATATCAAAATCCTCCTTCGGAACGATGTCTTTCAAATGCGAAATATAAGCATCATCAATCTGGTTTAACCCTTTGAGTTTTTCTATATGACTAATGATCGTAACAACCGCCAGCCCGCGTTTTTCAGCTATCGATTCAACCGATAAGTTTTCCTTTAACATTTCCAGCGTTGTAATGTGAGTAGGAATTTTTTGTTTTCTTTTAGTTGTTTTTTTATCAGGTGCTTTGGTCGTGCAGCCGCCAAAACGTTCTACCAAAGTTTTCCTATGATATTCCGCTTGCTCATCCTCAGATAAATGTTGTAAATAGTCAACCGTTGCAATTGAACTATCCTTAAAAACCCTATCATGCTGCAAAATTTTAGGATGCACCCTTAACGCCATTTCATTCAGGTTCATTAATTTTAAACCATTTAAGCTGCGCACCCGCGATAAGGCGACATAGCCCATGCCCGGCTCAAACGCATCGCCTAAATCTATTTCCGCCGCATCCAGCGTCATACCCTGACTTTTATGAATGGTAATCGCCCACGCAAGCCGAAGCGGTACTTGCGTTATGATCGCACGCACGACGCCATTATCTTCATATTTCCATTCTTCCGGATAAGCGATAATAATTTTATCATCGTACGTTTTAACGATAGGCCAACCTTCACTTTTATCAAAACCCACAACAACACAACGGGTGCCATTAACATACCTGCCTGTCGTATCATTCTTGATGAACATCACTTCGGCACCCATTTTTAATTTTAATTGTTCCGGCGCAAGGCAACTCTTTTTTAACCCCTCCACCAAAGCGTTAAAACCCTCCGCTCGCATAATAAATGTTTTTTCTTTACCGTGAATACTGGCCAATTCACCCTCATTAATAACATCCACATTAATATTGCGAGAATATAATTTTGTGGCTTTGGTAGCGCCTTGCGGTTCTTTTTTATAACGCGTACGTAAAGGGACTTTAGTATGCTCGCCCGCCGTACCGCTGCGTATATCATTTAAAACAGCCAGCAAGGGATCATCACCTTGCCGATGTTGTTCATGCAAGTAACAAACGTGGAAATTCCCCTCTTTCCAGGCGGAAGCTTCAAAGGCAAACTGTTTTTCCTCTCCCAACGAAGCAGAAGATATCGGTGGCAACTGAAAAAAATCACCGCATAAAACAATTTGCATACCACCAAACGCTTCGTCACAAGCAAGCATATAACGAGCGATCGAATCCACCATCTCCAGCTGATGTTTATGCAGCATGGATATCTCATCAATAATCAGCACTTTCGTTTTTTTGTAATTGCGTTTAATACGTTTCGCTGTCAGTAATTTTTCCAAATCTTTCTGGGTAAGATGATCTCTCACGCCGATTCCAGACCATGAGTGTATAGTGGTGCCCTGCAAATGGGTTGCTGCAATGCCGGTAGAAGCGGTCACTGCAACGCCTACATTATTTTCTTTAAGGTAATTAATATATTTATTTAACAGGTAAGTTTTACCTGAGCCAGCCGCACCTGTGAGGAAAATATTTTTCCCCATTTTCAACAAATTAAAGGCTTCGTCTTGTTTCATAAATGACTTCTTAATATTTGAAAGATATTCGAGTTAGAAGGCCTCGCCAAAAAGTGGCTAAGGCTTTATCATAAAGATTAATCTAGATGAAATAAGTTTTAATACTTAAAGGAGAATACCATGAATTAAGTGAAAAACCATCGACTTTATTGCCAATTTCTTTTAGATTAAACCTCATGAATATGATCAAAAAATATATCGCCGCCCTATTACCCTTCTTCGCCTTAACCTCTGCTCATGCAGCAAACCTCCCATCCGACATGATATTCGAAGGCCATCCTATCGATAGTCTCTGTTTTAATACTGAAAATAATACGCAAACAATTGACCTCCGCCAATGTGGCGCAAAATATGAGAAATATCTCAACAAAGGTCAAAACACTTACCTCACCAACCAAGGTTTTATTGGCTACGATTGGCAAGACTCGAGTATTCCTTCAGCATCAGAAGGCTATAGTTACTATCAATTTTTTCCTGCCAAAGATAAGCAATATTGGGTTTACGCTATAAATAACGGTGGTGGCACAGGTGTATTTACCACAATTTATCTTGCGCAAAGAAAAGATACCAATACTTTCACGATTAAAAATATTACCGGTAGCGGCGATCGCTGCAACGGTGGCATCGAAGACGTTGCCGAAAAAAATCATTCTTTAACATTTAGCGTTAACCTGACATCCTATGATCTTGTCGCATCCGCAGATAAAAAACTTCCTGCCATAAAAGCCTATGATGATTTGGCAGCTTGCGCCGTTTGCTGCGTTGCAAAAGCATTTTATACGGTCAATGATGCGAATTCTGGCCCTCAATTCACATACGTCACACTAGACAAAACCACTAACGCTGATTTGCCCGATCAAGGGAAATATGCAGCCTGCTTTAACAAATTACTGACTTCATACATAGACAAAAAACAAACGGTTTTCAATCAGGAAAAAATTAATGCTTTCGCGGATCAGTTCAATCGAATGTGCGTGCATTGATGGAACGTGCACATCAAAAAAGAGATGCGTTACAGCATCTCTTTTTTATTTCTGCTTTCTTTAATTATTGCACTTTTTCCAATTTACTTAATTCTTCTTTTAACTCTTTGATCTTGGCAGTACGACAGGTTTTAACATCTGTTGCACTAACAGATACCTTTTCTACCGTCTTGCCCAAGAGAAGGGGTTCCATACAATCTTGCCAAAATAGTTTAGCATCGTTCGCACGGCTGCCAAACCCAGCATCTAAACATGCCTTAACAATAGGCATACAGGGTTTTTCATTTGCACCCATGTCATGGGCAAAAATAGGTTGTGCGAATAGAGTTGCGGTAAATAAGACAACAAAATATTTTTTTAACATTTCTGATCTCCTTTGTTTGCTATAACTTCAACGTTTCGATGAAACCGTGCCGCCAAGATAACCAAAGAACAACCCATCCGGATCGTATTTAGCGCGTATTTTCTCGAGTTTTTGCCATTTTTCCGGCGTATAGGACTCTTGCACACGGGCATTATCCTGAACGATGTCCGTTTCACCAATATAGTGTTTGTTCGTAAACGGTTTAATAATGGCGATCACTTCATCCTGCCATTTCAGATTAGCGGCATCGTCTTCTGGCTTTTCCCAAATTGCCCAGGAGCCACCATAGGATTGTGCTTCCATGGAAAATGCAACATCTTCGCGAGTTTCCACTAAATTATGTTGCCCCGTGCTTTGGCAGAAAACGATAACTGACTTTGCCGAGGGTGCATCAATAATTTTGTCGCGTAAGGCCATTAATATATCGCTGGGTTTGGCCTTGGAACACTGGTTTTCGCATAAATTACGATGATTTTCAGGCCAGGCAACGCCAGACACATCTGACAATTTTTCAAAATTGCTAGCCTCATTTAAGTTTTTAGCCAGACAGGTCTTAACCATTGCGCCCTGCTCTAAAATGGCAAGCGCAGCGACACCTTCTTCTTTAGTATGAGCAAATGCAACGGCCGTCACCATGCATAATTTGCCATTGTTTTTTTTGCATTGATCGGCTAGTTCTGGCGGTGCCTTAAGCAAGAAGATGGATAACTCAACCATGCTTGGCATTTTCCAGCCCAGCGCAGTCACTTCATCCACCACTTCACGCAAATGATCGAGTGAATAAAAATAAGTGCTCGTCATGATGAATTTTGGCAGCGGATAGCACTGCAGATGAAAACGTGTGGCAACGGCAAACATACCGGGACCACAGCCCCTTGCAGCCCAAAATAAATCAGGATGCTCTGTCGTGCTTGCCTTAACTTTCTTGCCATCCGCCGTCACCAATTCAATTGCCAAAACGGAGAAACAGGCGGGACCCCATTCACTCAAGTTCCAGGACATACCACCACTAAGAAGATAACCACTGGCCTTCACGGTTGGGCAATGACCAATTGGAAATGCCAAATCATATTCACCCAGGCGACGTGCCAATTCCCGATTGCTGATGACAGGTTGAATGGATGCCGTACGCTTTGCTTTGTCAATGGTTGATTCAGTCAGCTTGGACAAATCGATTGTCATGCCACCATTGCGCACTGCCAGTCCACACCACGTATGTCCTCCACCATGCGCAACGACTTTCAGTCCATTTTTACGTGCAAAGTTGATCGCCTCAACCACATCATCGTCATTATTGACCGTGACAATCACATCAGGCGATCTGTCAGGCTTAACTTCATTCCATACCATCGCTGCTTTAACGGCGGCAAATTCTGGGTCCGTCGCAGTGACGACGCTTCCCTTGATGCGCTTGCGCAATTCATCCCAATTCATCTGCCAACCTCCTAAAATACTATAATGGCACGCAATGTACCGGCCCACGCATTATTTCGACTGCCATTTGTACCGGGTGATGGAATATAAGAAACCACCGGTTCCAAGTAGATATTGGGTATGATCTGGGCTTGATAATAAGCTTGCAAAATTAATTCATTACTCTGATTAAAACTATTTGGATTTAGCCATGAGAAAGCAGCACCCGCACCAATTGAGTCGCCAAGTCGCTTGGCAATGAGACCAAAAGCTGTTAAACCAGCGCCGACATATTTTCGCATTGGCATCGCGCGTGAATTGTTAACGCCATATTGATAAAAAACTGAAATACCGCTCGTGTCTATGCCCGGATTTTTGTACCACAAGCGTTGGCTGCCAAAAAGATAAAAACCAAAAGCATTATTTTCTGTAATATTAGGAGGGCCCTTAATGGTGCCATGTTGTCGCCATATTCCTGTACCAATATTTCCAGGTAGTTTGTTTGTTCCTAATAACCACGCAACGCCCGTTTCTGCAATTTGAAAATGCGCACCGTTCCATGTAGGTGTGGCGTGTAAACCTATTTGTTCATTACGCGCCTGATTGCCATCGTATATGCCGTATGAAAGATACCATTCTTTTATTGGCGCAAAACTCATCGTGATGCCATAGGCTGAATTATAATAGCCCGGCATGACATCGAGTAGCGATGCGTTGATAAAAATGGGCGTGAAGATCAAGCCGGATACGGCGGGAATATTTGGGCTGTCTTTGCTAAGAGCAACAGGTTTTAAGACATTGCCAAAATCATAAGTCGGCACCGTTTTGCCGATACGAAGCAGAAACTTTTCGTCAAAAAAGGCTTGTCGATACCAGAGTTGATACAGTTCAAATCGGTTTAAAGGTGGTGGGCCCGGTATGCTATTATAGCCTTGCACACTGCCGGCTGCTATATTGGTCTTCTGCGCATTGAGTTGTAATACCTGAGCACCAAATAAGCCTCCTTTCCAGCCGTTAAATTTTTCAGTATCGACCGTAAGACTCAATATCAACAAGCTATTATTGGTGGTTCTATCTGGATGAGGAATACCGCCTGAGAAGAGCTGATTGATATCACCAACCCAGGCACCGCCTACGCTAATGCCATGATCGTTTTTAATGCCCAGTTTTTTTTCGACAAAACGCTGAACGACGCCTGAACCAGTAGAGATATTGATTGCCGCGGGATTGGAACTAATGCTGGAATTTGATGTCTTAGCATTAGCCGATCCTGCGGCGTTCGCAGTCAAACAAAACCAACTTTGTAAAAAAACCGTTAAAATTAAGCAAAATAAATAACTAACAGTCCCTTTAACATTACATTTGCATCCATTCATTTGATATTCTTTAAATTAATAAGTATTAACTGTCTCTGCTACGTTAGCATTAGCATTTATATACGCAGGTTTACCGTATATATAGGTCGCCGTAATATTTTCTTCCGAACCTAATGTCATCAAGATAAAAAGTAATTCCCAAATGTCAGTGACTTTTTGATGACGGTATTTCAAGTACGGCGTGGCATCCGCATCGATGACAACAAAATCAGCTTCTTTACCGGGTGTGAAATTACCAATTTTCTCGCCTAAATGTAACGCTTTTGCCGCACCAAAGGTAGCCATATACCAGCGCACCATACTCGGTAATTTGACACTGTTTAACATAGATACTTTATAGGCATCATCCATTACCGCAAACATGGAAAGACAATTTCCTGCGCCCCAATCGGTGCCCAAGGTGATTTTGTCTGTGAATTTTGATGCTCTGCCAAAATTAAATAAACCGCTGCCCAGGAAGTTATTACTCAATGGGCACCAGGATATGATGGCATTCGATTTTTGAAATAATTTAAGTTCCTCATCGGTGGTATGAATACAGTGACCAAATACCGTTCTGTCAGTGACCAGACCAAAACTGTCATATACATCCATATAACTTTTACTTTTTGGATACAATTTTTTAACTGCGGCAATTTCATTTACGTTTTCGTCTAAATGCGTTTGAATGTAACAGTCTGGATGTTCTTTTTTAAGTGCGCCGCATAATTCCAGCATTTTCGCAGAGCAAGCCAGTGCAAATCGTGGTGAAATGCAGTAGGAAAGACGACTTTTATTATTCCATTTCGCGATCAATTTTTTGCTATTGTCATAGTTTTCTTGCGCCGTTAATTTGAGTGTATCGGGTGCATTTTCATCCATGATGATGTTGCCCGTGATAAAACGCATATTTCTTTTTTGCAGTTCTGCAAAAAATATATCGGCTGCACTATAAAATAAGGGCCCGTAAGAAACGGCTGTGGTTGTGCCATTTTTAACGAGCTGGTCCAGAAAGAAATTCAATTCTTTTTTGGCGGTGGCATCATCGCTGTAAGTACTTTCAGAAGGGAATACATAATTATCTAACCATTCTAAAAGTTTATCGCCGTAAGCGGCAACAATGGCGCTTTGCGTTGCATGTTGATGCGTATCGATGAAACCGGGTGTAATTAATTTACCTTTATAATCGACTGTTTTGACGTTCGTTAATTTATTTTTCAAACTCGAATAACTGCCCGCTTCCACAACTTTACCTGCTTCGACAATGAGCACGCCATCTTCGATATAGACGTACTGACGATCCGTTTCGGATTGTTGGTCCTTATTAACAGGTAAATTAGCCATGGTAGCGGTATCTTTGAAATAAAAAATTGAACCACGATATGCTGTTTTGTCACTCATCATAGCTCTCCTGTTAGTTGGTTGGATAAGTATCTTTAATGAAATAAAGCAACAATAAAGAAAACAACACAAAAAACGGTAGTATCCAAAGATAAGTAAAAAATTCTTTGGAGAGGGTAGTCACAAATAAATACGGAATAAATAACATTAGTGTATTAAATAAAAATACGGCCGTATTTAATATGCTAATAGCAACGCCGCGCGTTTTATTGGTTGATATTTCACTAACCATGGTATAAAAAAGCATTGAGCCAGATAGAAAAAATCCTATCAG
>JABDCN010000036.1 GCA_013288125.1 Gammaproteobacteria bacterium | reverse complement strand
GATAATGCTTCCATTTCGGTATTTATTTGATTCTGGTTTTCTTCATGACTAAATTCTGACTCACTATCTGATCCTGATTGTTCATCCTCATGTAGAGTTAAAACAGGATCCCTCACTGGATCAGCTACAGACAATTGTTTTGATTGTTTTTGACTCTCTATTATATAATTTCGTTGAGTTATTAATTCTGTAATTTTATTACTTGGTTTTTTCATTGCAACATGTTCAGTAATTTGCTTATTCAGTGATGATAATTGTGTTGACTTAGAAGGTTGCGAATGAGATGCCTGCAGAATATCCCCATTATAAAGATTAATGGATCTATTACTCCCTTCATATGCAGGTAATGTATCTACTACTTTTAACCCGATCTTTTCTGCCAGATAAATAAAATTTCTTTTCTTCATATATGAAAGTAGTGTTTAGAACCCTCTGTTGGTTTTATTTGCCCTGTCGGATATTGATTTAAATTGATTACTAAAACGATTAATTTTCTCATCCTTACTTAATGTGCCATCATAGACAATTTTTATAAAGGGATTACTTGGGCCCGTTTTATTATATTCATCTATTCCATTCTCTATGTCTTGCTTCTTGCCGTATAGTTTTTCTAAATCTGTATTTATTTGATTCTGTTCTTCTTCATCATCATGACGAGTTAATAATAAATTTTCTGTATGATGAAAGGTTTCTCTTTTACGTGGTGATTTCATGGCTTGATGAGATAGGTTTCGTTCCTTCATATGAGATTCTTGGTTGTCAATCGTAGCATAAATAGGCTCATTTGAGGATACAGGTGAATCAAACTGTTCTTCTTGCAAAGCCGAGGTTTCGTTATTAACAAAATCATCATTGTCATTTAATCTTCTGCGTTTTCTCATGGCCTGATCATTTTGCAGAGTCTGAAATTGCTGTTCTCTTAGTGATAACAAATAATCTTTTTTCTTTATATACTCAGCCTGTTCTATCATTTTCGCTTCCATTTGAGTTATTTGCTGTTCTTGTTCCTTATGCTTTTCTTGAAGTTCCTGAATTTTATTATCATTAACTAAATTTATCTGATTTAACTCTTGCATTTTAAGTTGTGTCTGCTGTTCTTTCTGCTGTTGAGCTTGCTTTAACTCTGTATACGCTTTATCTTGCGTTTTAATTCGCTGTTCCATTTGTTGTTTTTCATTATCAAGTTGCTGTTGCAATTGCTGATTTGACTGAATAAGAAGACCTATCCGCTGTTCTTCATGCTCTTTGGCTTCCTGTAATTTCTGTTTTTCCATTTCTTGCTGTTGAATGACCTTGTTAAGTTCCTGTATTCTCTGTAATTGCTCATCTTTAGACTTTTCTAACTCCAGCACATTATTGGTTTTCATATGAAGATTTTGATTTTGAATCTCCATTGCTTGCTTTTGCTTATCTTGTATTTCTTTTAATTGCTGTATTTCAACATCCTTTTGCGCAATCATATCATTAAGTTGTTCTATTTTTTGTAATTGGTTATCTTGTTTTTGTTGAAGAGCTTGCAATAGATGATCGCTATGCTTTATTTCTTTATCTTTATTCTGCAGTTGTTGTTCCTGTTCTTTTAGTTTTTCCTCTAATTGTAGAGAAGTATTTAACAATTTACTTAATACTTCCTGAGATTTTTTATGCGCCAGATTAGCGCTGGTTAATTGCTGTTCTAGATCAGCTTTATCATTTTTTATTTGTTTTAATTGACTTTCATGTTGTCGCTTTTGATCTTTAAATTTTTTTATTTCACTATTCTTTTGTTGTAATTGTTGCGACAATTCTTTTTCCTTCTGGATTTTATCTTTTTCCAATTGATTTTTTATCTTCAGCTGCTCTTGTTTTTCTTGAAGAAGTTTTTCTATTTCCTGTTGTTGATGATCATTTTGTTGTTGTATAGTTTCTAATTGAAATTTTTGTTTTTCTATTTCTTCCTCCATTTTTTTCTCTTTGTTTTCTTGCTTTTTTTGCATTGTAGATTTCATATTGTTTAAATGCGTTTCGAATCTGCTTTTGCGCTGTTCCTGATATTGTTTTTCTTGTTTATCCTTTTCTTGTTTTTTCTCTAACTGTGCTGTTTTTTCATTCAGTTGCAAGGCAAGTTGTTCTTCTTTTTTCTTATATTCTTGTATCTTATCTTCCTGACCCATTCTGCTTTTCTTCAGCTCGGTGATATTTGATTCTTGCATTTCAAATCGTTGTTTATACTGTCCGTCTTGTTCTTCAATTTTATTTTGCAATATTCTTAATTGATTATTATCTTGTTTTTTTTCGTTCTTCAATTGATCTATTATTTCGTCCTGTTTCGCTTTATCTTCTTGTAATATCCTTATTTCCTCTATTTGTTGTTTTTCTTGTTCTGTTTGTTGCTTTTGTTGCTCCAGTTGATGATTCAATTCCTGAATTTGTTGTTCTTGTTGTTGTTTTGTTATTTGCATTTTTGTTAGTTTTTTTACAAGTTCTTTGTTTACTTTTTTAGATATTATATTATTGGTTTCCATTTCTTGTGATTGCTGTGTAGCTAAAGGATTTGTTTCCATCTGCTTTTCGTTATGTTGCTGTTGTTGCTGCTGTAATTTTCTCTCCAACTCTCGCATTCCTCCCTCAAATTTTTCGCGTTCCTTTAGCTTTTCCTCTTGTAATTCTTGTATTCGTTTTTCATGCTGGCTTTGCATTTCCTGAATTTTTTCCTGCAATTGTTGATTAATCAACTGACTTGATTGCTCTCGCTCATGTGTTTGCTGTGATTGAATTGGTTCTTGTTGATCGGACGCTAGATCAAGTGCTTGTTGCTCTGGTATTTCGTACTGTAGATCAATGTCACCAGTAATATAATTTGTTGAAAAAATATCGTCTACATCCTGTTGTTCTATTAGCTGCTCCAGTTGCGGCCATTCATTTTGATTTTCTTGTTCACATAGTCTTTCCACAATTGGTTGTTCACTCGGTTGTGGTGACATATAAAGCGTTGGTTGTGGCGTTGGTTGTGGCGTATGTTGTATCTGAGATATTTGTTGTTCCGATGATTCTTGTCGAGGTTGTTCTTCATCTGCAGGTTGATGTGCATTCTGTTTTTTTGTTTGTTCACGGAGAACTATGTTTTCTGCTACTCTCAATCGGTAGGCATTTCTCTCGTTTTTTTCATTTGGAAATTTTACTTTATATTTATAATCCAGTTTACGATACGGCAAGTCTCCTATGGAGATCAATATCCCGCGTCGGATAAAATAGAGTTTATCTTTTGCTTGAGAAGAGAATTGTTCAATCTTGTTGCATGCTTCTGTAAGTATATAGAGCTGTATTCTGGCTTCTCCTTCTTTTTGTGGGACAGTAAAGAATCTTTGATCATCTCCCTTCCCGTTGTCCTTACATACCTTTGTGCCTACGTTTAAGGCTATGATTACAAGTTTTTCGTAATCAATATAATAGTAGGGTATTGTTGACACAAATATTTGTAAATTTTCTTCCTGTATTTGCAAATTTTCCTGCATTTGCTTAGGATCGGGACTTTGCAGTGAAGCTTGTTTTTCTCGTTTCGAGATTTTATCCCTAATAAACTTGTATGCTCCAGCCATCGTATAGACGCGTCGCCACTCTTTTTCATTTTTTTGTTTTACAGCATTATTTGCTTGATTTTTACTTGCTTTGTGATCCAAGCCTTCTTCTATAAGTGTTAGTTTTTGACTATCTAAATTTGTAGTATCTAAATAATATAGTTTAGACTTGGCTTCTTTGTCATTTTTAAAATGATCAACTGCACCGCAAAGAGTAAAGAGTTTTATAGGGCGTTCATTCACATTTTTCGGTACAGTCTCGTATAATTGCCCACTGCCATGTTTTTTGCATGTGAATTTTATATCTGCATCAATGGCTATGATTATTTTCTCATTTTTAAAATATAAGGTTTGTACAACATCTGCTTGTTGCATAACTCTTTGCATGATCAGCCTCTTTTTGTGTGTAAAATATATTCATTTTGACGGATAATAGCACAATTTTAATGGATATTTCAAGGGGCTTGTTTATTATATGAACAACGTCGATGGCTTAAAACTTGTTGAATTTAAAGGCGAATGGTTAGAAAATATAGCCCATAAAATCTCCTGAAATTTCCTTGTCTCAATAATCTTCTTTGTGTACTATTTCAGTATTTCGCGGGTAATCTCGAAAATAAATGAATATATTCAATCCGCCCCTCCCCCAACAACCGGGCGACATCATCAATTGGAACAATTTAAACGGCGCCAGTATCGCGCTTGCTTTAAGCGATGCTCTCTCAGCATCAACGCATCCACTTCTTGTTATTGCACCAGACCAACTTACTATCTCACATTTATTAGAAGCATTTCATTTTTTTCAAGATAATCATCATCACGTGATTTATTTTCCCGATTGGGAGATTTTACCATACGACCATTTTTCACCACATCAAGATATTATCTCAGAACGTTTAACCGCTTTGCATCAAATGCCTTCAGCAAAACAAGGTATTATCATTACCACCATTTCCACACTCATGCATTACTTACCGCCCAATCATTATTTAGACGCGCATAGCTTCATTTTAAAAATAGGTGATACTTTAAATTTAGATACATTTAAAAATCGATTAACCATGGCAGGCTATCATCACACGCATCAAGTACGTGAACATGGTGAATTTGCAATACGTGGATCGATTATCGATCTTTTTCCTATGGGAAGTCGCACTCCTTTTCGCATCGATTTATTCGATAATGAAATCGATTCTATTCGCCTTTTTTCAACGGAGACACAAAAATCAACAGAAAAAGTATCAACTATTCATTTATTACCCGCAAAAGAATTTCCTTTAACAGATCAAGCCATTGAACATTTTCGACAAAGCTGGCGCAACCAATTTGAAGGTGATCCTTTAAAATGTCCGATTTATCGCGACATCAGTGATGGTATCAGTACACCTGGTATTGAATATTATTTATCATTATTTTACGAAAAAACAGCCCACTTTTTTGACTATTTACCTGAGCATACGACCATTGTGACATTAGATCGTGTCATGGATAAAGCAACTGAATTTTGGCAAGATGTTTTAACACGATATGAACAAAATCGTTTTGACACAACAAGGCCTTTAGTTCAACCCTCACAATTTTTAATGTCTGTTTCTGATTTGAAAAAAACACTTTCGATCTACCCGCAAATTGAAATCAATACAAAGCGACATCATCATGTAACGAAATTTGATACAGCGGTTGTTCCTCCCATTGATATCAATCATCAAACGACTCACCCACTCGCTGCATTAGAAAAATTTATCACTTCTTATGATGGACGTATTTTATTTTGTGCTGAAACAATGGGTCGTCGTGAAATTATGTTACAGCTATTTAAAACCATTTCATTTGTGCCAACTTATTTTGAATCGTGGCAAGATTTTCTTAAAAGTGATGTGAAATTTGGTATTGTTGTTGCTGCCATAGAAGAAGGATTTATGTTAACAAAGCCTCAAATCACTTTGTTAACAGAATCACATTTGTATGGCAAACGCGTCATGCAGCGCAGATTACGTAAAAAATCAGTACAAGATCCAGATGCCTTAATACGTAACTTAACGGAATTACAAATTGATGATGCCGTTGTACATATTGATCATGGCATTGGTCGTTATCGAGGATTAGAAACATTAAAAATTGGCGATCAATTGGGCGAATTTTTATGTCTTGAATATCAGGGTCATGATAAATTATACGTTCCCGTTTCTTCGCTCCATTTAATTAGTCGTTATACTGGCACCGATCCCGAACATATTCCCATTAATAAATTAGGTAGTGAACAATGGCAGCGCGCCAAACGTAAAGCATCGGAAAAAATTAAAGATGTTGCTGCTGAATTATTAGATTTATATGCAAAACGCGCGGCTCGTCCTGGTCATGTTTACGAAATCTCAACGGATTATCAAACTTTTGCCGCTGGTTTTCCTTTCGAAGAAACGCCCGATCAATTACAAACCATAGAACAAGTGATGAGTGATATGGCATCCACTAAACCGATGGATAGAGTGGTTTGTGGTGATGTGGGATTTGGAAAAACTGAAATTGCTATTCGTGCTGCTTTTATTGCCGTACAAAATAATAAACAAGTTGCTATTTTAGTTCCTACTACACTACTAGCCCAACAACATCTCGAAAACTTCAAGAATCGATTTGCCAATTGGCCTATTCAAGTTGATGTGCTATCGCGTTTTCGCACATCAAAAGAACAAAATAAAATATTGGAACAATTAAAAGAAGGCAAAATTGATATCATCATTGGTACACATAAATTATTGCAATCTGATATTCAATTTAATCAATTGGGTTTAGTCATTATTGATGAAGAACATCGCTTTGGTGTTAAACAAAAAGAAAAATTAAAAGCATTGCGTTCACTCGTTGATATTTTAACGTTAACGGCAACCCCTATTCCACGTACTTTAAATATGGCGCTTTCTGGTATTCGTGACCTTTCCATTATTGGAACACCACCTGCACGACGTTTATCAGTCAAAACATTTGTTCATGAATATCAAAACAATATCATTCAAGAAGCAATTCAACGTGAAATATTGCGCGGCGGTCAAGTTTATTTTTTACATAATGATATTACGACGATTCATCGTAAAGCAGAAGAACTCATCAAGCTTGCACCGGAAGCACGCATTTCAATTGCGCATGGACAAATGCATGAAAGAGAATTAGAGCGCGTGATGTCTGAATTTTATCATCGTCATTATAATGTCCTTATCTGTTCTACGATTATTGAAAGCGGTATTGATATTCCCACCGCAAATACCATCATTATCAATAGAGCAGACAAATTTGGTTTGGCACAATTACACCAATTACGCGGTCGCGTTGGCAGATCGCATCACCAAGCATACGCTTATTTGCTAACACCACCTGTACAACAAATTTCTCGAGATGCAAAAAAACGTTTAGATGCGATTACTGCTTTAGATCAATTAGGTATTGGTTTTTCACTTGCCACACATGATTTAGAAATCCGAGGGGCTGGTGCATTATTAGGTGAAGAACAAAGTGGTGATATGCAAGAAGTTGGATTTACTTTATATATGGATTTATTATCTCGCGCGGTTGATGCATTGAAAGCAGGCGAAACAATCGATTTTGAAAAATCATTATTACAGCATCATACTGAAATCGATTTACATATTACAGCATTGATTCCTGAAACTTATTTAAATGATGTTCAATTACGATTACAATTTTACAAACGTATCGCCAATACAAAAAATCAGCGTGAATTAGATGAAATACAAATTGAAATGATAGATCGATTTGGATTATTACCTGACCCGTTAAAAAATTTAATTGCCGTCACGGAATTAAAACATCAAGCAGATCGTTTAGGCATCAGCAAAATTGATGCAAATGAGCAAGGCGGCAAGATTGAATTTCATCAAAAACCTAGCATTAAACCAGAAACAATTATTCGATTAATTCAACAACCCAATCAGCAGTATCGTTTAGATGGTCCCGTGCGATTAAGATTCAAACTCCCTACACATCCATTGACGGAGAGAATCCAGTTAGTTGCACATATTATTCAACAAATTAGCGAATAAACATCATGGAAGATATTTTAAATAAAATCACTAAAGAAACCATTGTGATTACGCCGAATCAGCGATTATCTGCCACCCTTCATCGACTATATCAACAACATCAACTTGATCAAGAAATAAAATGTTGGCAAACACCTGATTTCTTGCCCTTTAATGCTTGGCAAGAACGTTTATGGTTAGAGGATGCACTTCCTAATAAAAGGTTATTTCTTTTAAATACCATTCAAGAACAAATGTTATGGGAAAAAGTAATTGGTAAAACTGATGTATTACAATTAACTGAAACAGCATCGACAGCATTGTCCGCATGGAAGTTAATCAAGCAATGGCAAATTGATTTAAATCATCCGAGTTTTTCAGAAACAGAAGACTATCAATTTTTCAAACAATGGATAACATCATTTCAATTATTGTGTGATCAACATCAGTGGATAGATCATGCCTTATTAGTGGATTATTTATCAGATGCCATTATGAATCGAATGATTACGGTACCTAAACATATCTTACTGCTTGGGTTCACTGAATTACCTCCACAATGGCAAACTTTTTTTGAATGCTGCAAACAATCAGGTTCGCAAGTTGAATCTATTCATTTGTTATCTCAACATTTAAATACAGTACGATTATGCTTGGAAGATGCAGAAGATGAAGTCGTTACAATGGCAAGATGGGCGAAAAAAATAATAACGAATCATCCCTCATCAAAAATTGGATGCGTCGTTCCGATGCTTGATAAAAAAAGAGATCGCGTGATGCAATTATTTTCTGACGTGTTCTCTGAACAAACGATGTTTAATGTTTCAGCAGGTAAGCATTTATCGAACTACCCTATTATTCATGCAGCATTAGAAGCATTATCTTTTTATAAAAATACAATACCAGTCAACACATTTCGTTATTTTCTTACTTCACCGTTTATTGGTGATGCTGAAAATGAATATATTAAACGCGCCTCTTATGATCAATTTTTAAGAAAAAAAAATGTATTGCGAGTCGATTTTAATTTATTAAAAAATAGCTTAGAATCGTATTCTCCAAAATTATCAAAAAGAATTTTTGACTTTAAAAAATTTTTTACAGATAACAATCAAACACGAAGTTACTACGAATGGGCGGAAATATTTAATAATTTACTAACGCTATTAGGCTGGCCTGGTGAGCGAAGTTTAAATAGCGAAGAATATCAAATTGTTCAAGCATGGCTGCATTTGTTAACACAATTACAATCATTGGATCAAATCAGCGGAACTGTGCCCTATCATCAAGCGCTTCGTCATTTAATTACCATGGCAAATAAAAATATTTTTCAAGCACAAACACCTGAAGCACCTATTCAAGTTTTGGGAACATTGGAGGCAGCCGGTTTGCCATTTGATTATTTATGGGTAAGCGGATTAGATCATTTATCTTGGCCGCCACCATCTCATCCCAATCCTTTTATTCCAAAATCCTTACAGCGGCAATTTAATATGCCGCATGCAACAGCTGAACGAGAATTAATTTATTGTGAAAATTTAATTGAACAATATAAACAATCTGCTTCGCATGTCATATTTAGCCATGCGGCTAAACAAGATGATTTAATTTTACAAGTCAGTACATTAATTGAATCTATTTCTGAAATACAGATAACAGACTTAGCGCTTCCGATTTATCAAACCTCTCATGAGTCGAGTTATTTATCGCAACAAAAAGAATTTTTATTAGATGAACTTGCACCACCAATAGTGCTTCATGATGAAACAATCAAAGGTGGTGTTAACGTTATTAAACAACAAGCCTTATGTCCATTTAAAGCTTTTTCAGAATGGCGTTTACATGCACATGCCATGGATGAAGAATTACCAGGATTGCGCGCAAAAGATCGTGGTATTTTGATTCATAAAGCACTAGAACTTATTTGGAATACTTTGCAGGATCAAGCAAGCTTACTTCGATTATCACAAAATGAATTAGATGATTTGATTCGCGATTGTATTCAACAAGCGTTTCTTCCTTTTCAGTCGGATTATGCACATCGTCCTGTTTATTTGCAGCTTGAGCAAACACGATTACAACTATTAATAAATCAATGGCTCAATATTGAAAAAAACCGCCCGCCATTTAAAGTAATTAAACATGAAAATAAAATAAAATTAAAACTTAATCAATTTCAATTTGATGTCAGAATTGACAGAATTGATGAGTTATCTAGCCAAAATCAACTCATTATTGATTACAAAACAAGTCGATATCATCACATTAATCAATGGATGGATGATCGTCCCGAAGAACCGCAATTGCCTTTATATGCGTTGCATTATCCAAATAATACAATTGGTATTGCATTTGCACACGTGACAAAAGGGGAATGTCGTTTTAATGGGATTAGTCATGACATCGTAGAAATAAATGGAATTAAAGTAATAGATGAAGTAAGAAATTTGTCCTCAACAACATGGACACAGCAATTAAACGCATGGAAAAATATTTTCATTCAATTATGTGAAGATTTCACTCAAGGTGTAGCTAAAGTAAATCCTAAAGATACTGTACAAACCTGCGGACAATGTTCTCTTCATTCATTGTGTCGTATCCGTGAGGAATTTGATGTTAAATCACACTGAAGATCAATTAAGCCGACAATTAGCATTGGATCCTGCACAATCCTTTATTGTGCAAGCACCGGCCGGCTCAGGTAAAACGGAATTATTAATCCAACGATTTTTAACTTTGCTTGCAACTGTCAATTCGCCTGAAGAAATCTTAGCTATCACTTTTACCAAAAAAGCAGCGGGTGAAATGAAAGAAAGAATTATTCAAGCATTACACGCTTCGTTAAATTCAGAACAACCTTCATCATTGCACCATAAACAAACTTGGCTGCTTGGAAAAAAAGTTTTACAGCAAGACAAAAAATTAAATTGGAAATTACTTAAAAATCCTAACCAATTACGAATACAAACGATTGATTCTTTCTGTGCCTATCTAACGAAACAACTACCTTTGCGCTCTCATATTGGATCGCAAGCCGATATTGCTGACCATCCGGATTTTCTTTATCGTGAGGCAGTTGATGAAGTATTACATCATCTAGAAGAAAATGTTCCATGGTCGAATGCGATTTCGCAATTATTACTTCATTTGGATAATGACTTAAATAAATTATATTATTTGTTAATTCATTTATTAAAAAAACGTGATCAATGGATGAGTTATATTCAATTTCATACTGATGATATCACCATTAAATTAGCATTAGAAAAACAATTAGCGGCTGTTATCAGCGATCATTTAACTCAATTGAAGCATCTTATTTCAAAAGAAGAATTAACTGAGGTTGTTTCTATTTTAGAATTTACATTATCTCAACTACCCACTGCATCGATATCATATGATATAAAATCACTGCCCGGTATTAAATCAACAGATTTAGCTTATTGGCTCGCTATCGCTAATTTATTGATAACTAAAAGTAATACATGGAAAATACGTTTTGATTCTCGTATGGGATTTCCTGCTTTAAACGATTTAACAAAAGCCGATAAACCCATTCATATTGACTACAGAAAAAGGTTATCTGCTTTAATTAATTCGTTTAACGAAAGAGACGAATTACGTTTAGCATTAGTTGAACTTTCATTTTTACCTGCTGATCAATACGACGAGCAACAATGGAGTATGCTCCAATGTTTATTACATGTATTAAAGATTGCTGCGGCACAATTACGCGTCGCATTTCAACAACATGGTTATATCGATTACATTGAAAATACACAGGCAGCATTAACAGCATTAGGTCAACAAGAAAATCCATCTGACTTGGCATTATCATTGGATTATCAAATCAAACATATTCTTGTCGATGAATTTCAGGATACATCATATACACAATATCAATTATTAGAAAAATTAATTGCTGGTTGGGAATCGGGTGATGGTCGTACTTTGTTTGTTGTTGGCGATCCCATGCAATCCATTTATCGATTTCGTGAAGCTGAAGTGGGTTTATTTATTCGTATGTTTAAAAATGGAATCGGACAATTCAAATTAACGCCACTTAAATTGTCTGTTAATTTTCGTTCTCATCCTGAAATTGTTGCATGGAATAACCACCATTATAAAAATATTTTTCCTTCTACGAATGACATTGCAACAGGCGCCGTGAGCTATACATCCAGTTTTTCTCCTTCGACTAAACAAAATCACGATGCCGATATTTCAATACATGGATTGATTGACGATAACGAATCAACACAAGCTAATCATATTGTAAATTTAATTTGCGAAATAAAGGAAAAATATCCGAATGAAAAAATTGCAATTTTAGTTCGTACTCGCACACATCTAAAGCAAATTATTCTTGCGCTTAAAAAAGCTGATATTTATTATCGTGCTGTTGATATTGATCCACTTGTCTCACAACAACATGTTCAGGATCTTTTATCATTAACTCGCGCTTTATTAAATCCTGCAGATCGTATTGCATGGTTATCTATTTTGCGAGCACCATGGTGTGGATTAACTTTATCTGATTTACTTATTATAACTGACAATAATCCACATACAGCTATTCTCACAAAATTAAATCAATCCGATATCTTTAAACAATTAAGTGATAATGGACAAGTCAGAATAAATCGTATTCTACCTATTTTAAAATCTGCGCTTGCTGAACGTGAAAGAAAAGATTTACGTAACTGGCTTGAAAATACGTGGATTTTATTAGGCGGCCCCGCTTGCCTTCAAAATAAATCTGACCTCGAAGACGTTAATGTTTTTTTCAATTTATTATCGCAGATATATCAACAATCACTCACCGTTGACATGCAACAATTAAAAGAAAAAATGGATTCATTATATGCCACACCACATCATGATGATTCATTACAAATCATGACCATTCATTCAGCAAAAGGATTAGAGTTTGATACTGTTATTCTGCCGCATCTTGAACGAAGAAATGCAACGGATGATAGATCATTATTATTATGGATGGAACAAACACTCAATAATAATATTTCCTCGTTGTTGCTCGCACCTTTAAATGCAACAGGCAATGATAAAGATTCAATTTACGAATATATTTTTCGACAACAAAAATTAAAAGCTGAATACGAAACTGATCGATTATTATATGTTGCAACAACCAGAGCAATTAAACGATTACATTTATTTTATCAGTTGAATCCATCTGACAATGGTCAATCTCGTATTGCTCATGGAAGTTTCTTAGAAAAATTATGGCCGCTCATTAAAAATGATCATCAACAGCACCACTACAATGAAAAAGAATTAAATGAGAATAATGCCGCAATCCCATCTCGCTATTTAATGAGACTCTCATCTGAATGGGTTCAACCAATTCATCCAACCTTAGAATCAACTTCAGCGCATCAGCAACAACAAGGATTTCAATTTCAACAATCACAATCCAAAATAATTGGCATTGTCACGCACCATATTTTACAAAATTTAACGGTGCTAGGATTAAATTGGTGGTCAAATAAAAACGAAAATGAAAAATTATCATACATCCGCTTTCATTTTCAGCAACAAGGTATATCTAATAATACAATTTCTCTTTCGACTAAAATTATTTTACAAATGATAGATAACATGCTGCAAGATACACGCGGCCAGTGGATCTTAAAAAATCATCAGCTGGCACAATCTGAATTCGCATTAAGTGCTTCTCTTAATCAAATCGTTCATCAAGTTGTGATTGATAGGACATTTGTTGTTGAGGGCATACGATGGATCATTGATTATAAAACAACAATGACGACACAGGATGAAGTTAATTATTTTTTAGAAAAAGAAAAAAAGAAGTATAAAGAGAAAATGCAATTGTATGCGGACATCATGAAACAGTGTGATCACTACCCTATTCGATTAGGATTATATTTTCCTGCCTTACCATCATGGATTGAGTGGGAGTCGTCTTAATAATTAGAAATTGGACTAGCGTTATAATATGCCTTGTAGCATTGAATTTCTTCTTATTTATTAAAGGAGTAACTCAAAATGGCAAAAACAAAATTAACGTTAAAACAAAAAAGGGCTTTACTTTCAAAGGGAAGAAAGAATCTTGCCATGAGCAGAGTAGGAAAGGGCTCAACTATTATTTTACATAGACGTACTACTCGTAGTACCGCAATGGCAAGAACCAAAGGACGCCGAAGATAATAGACAGTAAATAATAAGGCGACCACAGGAGGAGTTCCTGCGAAAAATGCGGGAAAATCCCCTGTAAAACGACGGTCCTGTTACTGGGTATTTATATGTAACGGTTCACGCTGTTGTCATCCTGAGCGTAGCGAAGGATCACTCAGGAGTTGTTATGACGTATTTTAATGATCCTTCGCTACGCTCAGGATGACAATCCTGCCTAGGGGGTAAGCTCTACCCCCAAAATCCATGGCGGTAAATCTCCAAGCACTTGATCTGGATTGCGCTTGAGATCAAGCTGTCTTTCTCTTTCTCTGATCATGTAATGTTCCTGGTCCCAACCAGAGAGGTTTTCATGTTGGTAAGTATTCTCACAAGGAACTTCCGGTATAGAACCATATCCATTACAAATGTTAATTTTTTCGACACCACTTTTTGATGATGCACAAGGGCCATCAATAGCGGTGATAGTTGTTACCCAAGTTTCAAGAGGAAGTGGAATATAAGGATTAACTGAAGGATCAAGCACATAGGTTTGATTGGTTTCTGCATCTTTTACAATAGGCGCCGTATGATACCACCATGAGACTTCTCCATCAGGAGAATTATTTGTTTTAGCACATAAATTTCCAAAAACAAATACTTTAGAAGGCCTATCGAACTGATTGATTATATTATGAAATGGACCAAATAAATCTTTAATCACAGCAACAGCACGAGACCAACAACCATTGTCTGGATAAAGCCAGGTGATACGACGAGGAAAATGTGTTACCTCTGGATCACTAAAATAACGTAAATCCCGTAATTTATAAAAATTATCTAATATTATCTTATAATTACTCCATTTTCTTACAGTACTTAATAAACTTGTTCTTTTAGGTATATCATTCCATTGGATGCTTTCACTATAGATAGTATTATTCGCTTGATGAGTAGGCACTCTAGTCCTCCAATCCTCCCCACGCTTTCTTTTAGCTGAACTAGCTTGCCAAGGCGCCGGTCTTTTTTGGCTAAAAAACCCAATATTTTCATATTGATACCCTCTTCCCTCACAAGTGTCTGTAGGATTATCGCCATACCCTCGGCAAATATTAAATCTAATAGTTTGAGACTGATCTTTACTCATTTTATTAGCCCATTGTTCAAGCAAGATAGGTTTTATTTCTTTATTATCAAAGACATAATAATTACCATCGCTCTCATCTCGAATGATAGGTGCCACGTAGAACATCGTCTCAAAAGTCTCAACTTTTTTAATGGGGCCCCGTCGCTTCGGGTATCCCACCGTGCTCGCAAGCTGCGCGCGGTGGGAGCCCTCCCCCAGCTTAAAACGTGCTGGGGCATGCCTTTCGTCGCTCCGCCCCATTAAAAAATTTGAGGCCTTTTTCTTATCAGGAAATAAAAGGAAAGCTCTAGCAGGCCTAAGAAATCGAACAAAAGGATTCTCTTTTGGCCCCCAAAAAGCGTGAATAAATAAAATATTATATTGATTAATATCAACAGGATACGGCAACCCCGCTTTTTCTGGGTGAAGATAAACATCAAACAACTCTGAAATAACACCGTGTGACCAAATAGGAACTTTTTTAAGTAATTTTTCTTTATTAACAACATCTTGCCAATTAATGCTGCTATCCAAGATAGAGGGCTGACTTTTCGCCCATGCTATCCCAAATCCAAAGAAAAATAGAGCGAGGATTAAAGCTATTTTTTTCAATAAATGAAGGTGTTCCATAATAAATCTCCTTTTAAATAAGAACTTAGTAAAAAATTAACCAACGAAGTGAGCGGATGTAAAACAGATGGGAAGGAAATGTTTTTTTTAATTCATGAATAAAATGAAGGGAGAATCTCATTTCACTTTAATTAATCCTCATATCTCTGTCAATAGACTAAAAAAAATTAATTTCAAAAAAAGCTTACCAAAAGATGAAATCCCTAAAATGTCAACTATATTTAAATCAGACATGCACAAAAAATAGACTTTAACAATGGATAAGAAACAGCATGGTACAACATACGCGTTCGGACATATTAACGGACAATAGAAACGCTAAAACGGGTTTTATTTGGCGAATGCGGGGTTCTATTGTTAATAAATTAAGACATTTTTTTGCCAAAGCAGCTGCCGCACAAGGGATTGTCCTATTAAGTACTGCCCTCATCGTCCAAGGTGTTTACGCAAATCCCGTATTAGATAATGTCGCAGCGGGTAATGTCTCTGTTCAACAAACAGCAACTACAACAACCGTTAATCAAGCCAGTCAACAAGCCATTCTCAATTGGAGAAGTTTCAACATTGGCGCACAAGAAGCCACGCATTTTGCTCAACCAACCGGTGGCATCGCACTTAACAGAATCAATCCTACACAAGGCGCTTCACAAATTTACGGGATGCTAACCGCAACGGGTCGAATTATTTTAGTCAATCCGGCGGGCATTTATTTTGGCCCGGGGTCTTACGTCAATGTGGGTGGAATGATTGCAACAACTTCGAATATTTCAGATCAAAATTTCTTGAAAGGTAATTTATTGTTTGATCAAGCTTCTCCTTATGCAGGTGCTTCTATTATTAATGCAGGCACTATTATTGCAGCACAACATGGCTTGATTGCTTTAGTTGGTCAGAATGTATCGAATAGCGGCACGATACAAGCGAATCTTGGGCGCGTCACACTTGCAACAGGTGATGTTTATACTGTCGATTTAAGCGGCAATCAATTAATTAATTTTGCAGTTGGACATACAACATCTCGCTCAGGCAGCGTGACAAACACGGGTAAATTAATTGCAAATGGTGGAACCATTGCCGTTTCAGCAGAACAATCTTCTGGTGTATTAGACAATGTGATCAATATGGGCGGTGAAGCCATCGCGCATTCTGTCCATCAACATAATGGCGAAATAATTCTTTCTGGTGATCAAAATGGTGGCGTTGTTCACGTCACAGGAAAATTAATTGCATCAGGTAAACATAAACATCAAACCGGCGGCACAGTTGATGTCACTGGCTACGATATTTTATTGGATTCAAATTCTTTAATTGATGTGAGCGGTGATGCTGGCGGCGGTAATGTAAATGTCGGCGGTAATATGCATGGCGCAGGTCCTTTGCCTAATGCGAATGCCCTGATCATGGAACCTGGCGCAACCATCAATGCGAATGCTATAACAAATGGCAATGGCGGTCAGGTCGTGTTGTGGTCTAACAATTATACGAATACCACGGGAAATATTTCAGCCATGGGTGGCAGTCAAAGCGGTAATGGTGGTTTCATTGAAACATCCAGTAAAAATTATCTAGATGTGAATGGCATCTCTGTTAATACCAGTGCTGTTGCAGGTGATACGGGTACGTGGTTATTAGATCCTACAAATATTTATATTGCCACTAATCAAGCCAGTGCAACCGCTGGCAATGCAGGTGCAGGTATTCCAGGCATGACTGGCACGGATACCAGTATTAATACCAGTACCCCTCCTAATTTCCTTGCATCAGGCGCTGTTCAGGATTCGCTTTTATTAATTAGTACCTTAACATCAGGAACAGGTTTGGGCGGCGCTAGCAATGTCAGCATCAGCACAACTAATGGAAGTGGAACAGGTGCGGGTAATATTTATTTATTGAATACACTGACATGGGCAACGGCAAGAACCCTGACTTTGACAGCAGCTAATAATATTGTGCTGGGGGCAGCCGTTACGACAGGTGCAGCTGGATCAGCTTTAATACTTAATGCAGTTGGCAGCGTTACTCAAACAGCTGGCATTAATGGAAGTGGTAGTGTCACCAAACAAGGTGCGGGTACTTTTACTGCTTCTCAGACAAATGGTTACACGGGTGGCACAACCATTAGCGCTGGCATTTTTGATGCGCAAAACTCAAGTGCAATTGGTACCGGCAGCATTTCTGTAACCAGCGGCGCTGCCTTACAACTTGATGGCAGTGGTATCAGTATTAATATTCCTATCACGCTCAATGGCACAGGCGTCGCTTCGGGCGGTGCCTTAGTCAATCTGGCAAACAGTAATACCTGGGCGGGTCAGATTGTTTTAGGCAGTGCGACGACCATCGCTTCTAATGGCGGCACCTTAACGCTAAATAATGCTACCGGTATCACAGGAACAGGATTGGCTTTAACCATCACTGGCGCGGGTAATACCACTATTAGCGGCAACGGTATTCAAACTGGTGCCGCCGGCACCTTGATCAAAAATGGTAATGGTACGCTGAATATTAGCTCACCAGGAAATTATACGGGTGCAACCTCACTCAATGTCGGCATTATCAACATACCAAATAGTAGCACTGGTTTTGGTTCAACATCGGGTATTGCCGTTACGAGTGGCGCAGAAATCACGCTTAATGGTGGCACTACCATTACGACACCCATCACTTCTCTGATTGGTACGGGCGTCAGCTCAGCCGGTGCACTGGTCAACTTGGGAGGCAACAATATCTGGAATGGCGCCATCACTTTAGGAGCTGGCGGTGCGACCATAAATTCCAACAGTGGTCAACTTACTCTAGGCGGCGGCATTACAGGAACCGGCCTTGCGCTGACCATAGGTGGGGCAAGCGATACTGTCATTAGCACCACCGGCATCAACACCGCAGCAGCAGGCACAC
>JABDCN010000035.1 GCA_013288125.1 Gammaproteobacteria bacterium | reverse complement strand
TCCTCATAATATCAGGAAGCATGGAATTTTTTCTCTCTTTCATCTTGGTAGTAAATTAAAACTTAAAAAAGCAGGAAACCCTTCACCACTACATCAATTCATCCATATTGCGACAGACAAAGAATATAAAGAAATAGAAAAATATTTTGCTCAATACGACAAAAAAGAATTTGAATTAAACACCGCAAACAATCTTGTATTCAGCTTCATATACAACTACAAAATGCCAATACAAATTAAATCATAAAAATTTTTACCCTAGACAAGCATCAAACAAACACACCATCTAGGGTTATCGAATTTATTTAAAGCCCATAAGATTACATGAGATTTAATTACATATAGGGCTTAACTAATGACGAGAATATTGCGACTTCCTGCTGTTATTGAACGAACAGGCAAACCACGTCCATCAATTTATCGCATGATAAAAGAAGGCATATTTCCAAAACAAATTAAACTTGGCGAAAGGTCAGTTGGATGGCTTGAATCCGAAGTGGATGAATGGATTAAACAGTGCATAGAAAAAAGCCAAGGATGATTATTCATGAGCAGGAAGCGCATTAAGGGAAACGGAAAGCATTCAAAAGAACCTTTTCTCATGCTCCCGCGCCACGTGACGAACCATCCAGACTTCATATCATTAAGTCCACGCGCTATAAAACTATTGATTGATATAGGGGTTCAATATAATGGCCATAATAATGGAGATTTATGCGCAGCAATGACTTTAATGAAAAAAAGAGGATGGAAGTCAAATGACCAGCGCACTAAAGCGTTAAAAGAACTTCAAGACAAAGGATTAATTATCCTAAGCAGACAAGGTGGAAGGAAACTTGCATCTCTTTACGCCTTAACATGGCGACCAATAGACGATTGCAAAAGAAAAATTGATATAAGCCCACGTGAAAAACCATGGAGAAATTTCAATGAAAAATAATTTCTTTAAACCGTACTACGGTTCAATAAGTAAAAATATAAACTGCATACGGTCTAATACACACTTTAATTTTAAATATTTGAACCGCCACACGGTTCATATCGGTACTTAAAATTAAAATCTTTAGACCGCCACACGGCCACCTTTAAGATATTTACCATATGTATTTACAATATTAAGAACAGAGACAAGGACACCTATGATGAGAAATAACATTGACAACCAAACTCTTGAAATAAATCAATCTCATGATTCTCTAGAAAGTAAAAACAAAAACAATCATGAAAAAAATTATCAGAGAGAGAAATTTAAAAATAAAATACTTAGTCACAATGCATTAGCTTGCAGCGATAAAGATGACTTAGTTAATGCTTTGGCAGAGAGTGAAAATGATATGAAAGTACTAAATGCACAAAACTCATTACAAGAAATGCTAATTGCGCAGATGACATCAATTCATTTACTACAACAAAAAACCATTACGTTAGCGAATCGAACTGGAATATTTGATACTAACCAATATCTTGTTAACTCATCAATTAAACTAGCTAATTGTTTTACTCAACAAGCTGCTCTGCTAGCAAGATTGCAAGGCATTAGCGGCCAGAAAATAGTTGTTGAATATGTGGAAGTACACAATGGTGGCCAAGCTATCGTAGGAAATATTCAAGGGGCTACCCCATTAGGAGATAAAACTTGAAAACGAGCCCATGCAACGCATACTCATTCAATAAGGCACCTAGATGCCAGGCAAAGACCAGACGCAACAATGGCAAGCCTTGTCTCGCCCCTGCTGTCCGTAACAAGCGCCGATGCCGTATGCATGGCGGCGCTAAAGGAAGCGGCGCACAACACGGTAACCAAAACGCTTTTAAGCATGGCTTTAGCACAGCGAAGGCTCAGCTCTTACGCAAAGAAATTAATTCAACACTAAGTGAAGCGTTAGAATTTCTGGAATTTTTTTAAAACAGCTTCTCACTTGAAGGGGGTATAAACCGGAGGCGGGGGGTCTTTTTTTAACTCCGGTGGTAGATAACTCTCCCAATTATCCTGCCAGTCATCCCTATAGAGAAACTTGCTTCAAAATCTAAATGCTAAAGGTTAATAATTGGGTAACACAGATTCGATACATTAATATTTACAACTTACATCATGTCTCCATTGTGTTTCATCCGTTATCGCATTCATAGATACTATAGAATATTTACCAGAGGCTTTATCAAAAGTAAAAATTATAAGACTAGGAATACCCTCTTGATTGACATAACCTTTAGTCAACAGAGCACTGACATCACCAACGACCGTGTAGAGCATGTTAGTTTTTGGATTAACTGCTATACTATGATAGCGACCATATGCCATGATTGTCCGGTCATCAAAGTCGACCACAACCTTGATTATGGCTAAGGACTCAAATTTTTCTTCACAATAAAGCATATGCGTTTCTGATGATAAAACACCCATTGCTCTCATTAATGTATTTGTTTCTTTTAAACGATAAACTGAAATTACATATAATATTAAAATAGAAAAAATCATTAGCAATAATACGGATAAAATAATTTTTTTTATTTTTGAAAAAGCTGCTAATTTACTTAAATATTTTTTCATGTTGGCAATACTTCAAAATTTTTCTAAATGGTAAGAAACACAAATTAATCTGGTGCCTCTCAATGTTTCACCTTTATTATTTTTTATAAATAGGAAGCTATTATTCTTTTTTCCATCATAAAAATAGAAATAATACTTATCCTGGCCACCTATTTTCTGACTTCTTATCATCATATAGTCATCATGTTCCTTATGCTCAGCGAATTCGTATATTTGCCCATTAATAACAAAACGAGCACCGATTAGTATTTTTTCAATTTTGTTATCAACATCATTAATCCCGACACAAGCAACCGGGTGATTGTCATTTGTTTCTGTCAGAGATTTCGCATAACTGTTTATGGAAACCAAACAAAGAAATAGTATTAATAACCTCACCTTTCACCTCATTTAAATTTATGATTCACCTCCATATTTGATACCTATAGTCCGTGGTTTTATAAGTATAGGGCGCATATTCTACATTTATGCGCAAAAAACATCCAGCATTAATTAAAGTAGGCAAAAAGATTAGGGAACTCCGAAAGGAAAAAGGATTCTCTCAGGAAGATTTTGCGTACGAAGTGGGCTTGGATAGAACCTATATGGGAAGCGTGGAAAGAGGCGAACGCAATATTGCTGCTATTAATTTAATCAGAATCGCAAAAACATTAAAAATCGAGGTTGGTGCACTTTTTCCCGCAACTAAGTTACTGAATGTCGATTAAAAATACCATTCCGAATTGTTTTTATAATCCATGATTTCAAAATACACAATAATTCAATAAGTTAAGTAAAGTATTCCAAATTTTCTAAATGATAAAATCATTTTACGCTACATTTCTACGTGTTTTGTGCTATGATACATAACATAAGGTATTATTTTAGGTTGGATTAAGGACGTAATGTGGACCCTGCGTACAAGCTTGAGGATTTTATAACCGATTGCGCGAAAGGCACCGTAAAAGCCTTCGTGACAAGTGGCGCCCTCCTCACCGCAGGTACAGACTTTAATCTGCCAACCCAAGAACAGGTTTTGAATTTTATTGGTAATAATGGGCTTGAGAAACCACAGTTTATTAATAGCGAGGTTTGGGATAAAAATCCTGACCCAAAAAATGCAATTATGATTGATGCTTATTCTTTTTATTCTGGCCTTTTATATGGCTATATTGCTTTTAGATTTCAACCCAAGACAGGAAAATGGGCAGTTAAATCATTTAAGAAGAATCGCGAACCTGACACAAGAAATCTTGCTTTCTTGGGGCCATTAACGAAATTACTAACATAAGCACTCGGAGGCTATATGAGTAAAAAATCAGCTACTTGTCCGTCATGTGGGTCTAACGACGTGCTACGCAATGAAAAAGAAAGCCGCGGGCGCTTAACATTAGGCCAAGAATTTTTTTATAAAGAAATTTTATATAAGTGCAATTCTTGTGAAGAAGAAGGTGATTTTAATGCCGAGAATGATGAAAGCTTTTTAAATGCACAGAAAGATGCGCAAGCAATCTTTGCTAAAAATATTCTTGAAAACATGAGTAACGTTGGAATTACGATGGCAATGTTTGAACGTGTATTTGAATTACCTGCCAGAACTTTGACTAGATGGAAAAATGGCGATTTTTCAGCTAGCGCACTTGCATTATTGCGTATTGTTGCGACATATCCATGGATTATAGAAGTTGCTGAGCATAAATTTGAAAAAAATTATGCAAGTTTTGTTGTAATTAAGATTGCAGCTAACGAGTTACTTGAACAAAGAAGCAATCCAACACTTCATTATAATGACGATGAGAAAACTTCCTACGAAAAATCCGTCTCCATTTTTTCAAATACAAACGTACTTATAGGAGCATAAATGAAACTCATTGACACGCTTTTTTGTGACGATATCAGACACGAAGCAAGCAATAAGCTTTCTTTAATGGGGCTATATAATGACCGCATATTTTTACGAGTAGACAATTCAGCAGAAATTAAATGGCCATTACCTATCAACTTAGCTACTCTCCTTCGTTTTAGCCTAGAAGATACCGAACAAAATTCCGCTCAATTTGAATTCGAATATCTCTTAAATACGAAGCCAACCGTTAAAATAAATGGCAACGTAAATCTTGATAATGCAAAAAAAATTTTTAGTATAGCCATAACAGGTAATGGCATCCCCATAGAGCCTGGTGATTTGGGATTTTCAATTAAAATTTATGATGATAAAAAAGTTTATTTATCAGAAATTAACAACTCGGCATTAAAAGTGATTCAAGGAACAATTGAACAGCTATGAAAGACAATTTTCTCAACAAACTAATAGAGCTAGCTAAAAAACCATTACCTACTTGGACATTTGCTTTATTTCTCATTCTCTTACTTATTGATGAACAATTAAAGCATCACTTATCTGAAACCATATATGATTTTACCATCAAAATTATTATGTTGATAATCGGCGCAATCATTACAGTTACTTATCTATCTTTTGTTGAAAACCGTAAAAACAAAAATAGCTTTCTAGTAAATTCTTATCAAATCATACAGAAACTGGGTCAACAGTATTTGCAATTAACTAATTTAAAAAAAGAAATAGAAAATAGAGTTTCTCTAATTAATAAACATGTATCAAAAGGACAAACAATTCCTCGTGAGGAAATGCTTTTAATGGCACAAGATTTCAAAGAAGATTATTATCGAATTGAATCAGAAAAACTAACCCCTTTAATTATTTTACCTGCTAATATTTTAAAAAGTTTCTTAGAAAAATCTCTACTGGTACTTTCAGCAGACAAGTCATATTTTAAAAGCATATATACTATTTTAAAAACAAATGAAGCGAAATTAAACATTTATAAAGAGGACAATGGATTATCAAGTCTTTTAGATTTCTATCAACGACATATGCCATCATTGCTTGAACAAATAGAATATTCATTAAAAATAAACACCGATACTAACAAACGTTTTCAACACGATTTAAAAATTATTTTTGGAAAAAAATTCAATGAAATCCATTATGGGGAGGTTTATGCTTTATAAATCGGATTTCCAATCTATGTCACCTTACTATTAGTACCGCTGTTGATAACACTTGACCTCAGACTTTCCATGGAGACAAACATTAAAATGAACATTGAAGAGATACGTAAACGAATCAGTGAAATGGGTGTTCAGCTGGCGGTGGTCTACAAGAAAACTCAAAATTGCTGTATTCACTATTAATCACCCTAAATGGCAGCGGTCTAGTTGCATCCTTAGCATTTATTGGCACAATTTTAAGCTCAAAACTTCAATTGGGATATGTGCCATTTTATTGGTGTGTGATTTGCTTTGGTACTGGCCTAACGGCAGGTTTTGTCAGTCTTCTTTTTAATTACTTGTACTTCAGAATGGCCGTATCAAGATATGAGAAAGAATATTTATCTAAGGATTTATCCAACGTTTCAACCGCTGCAGACTATATACCCATATTACGCGCACTTTCTACACCGAGCCGTGGAATGCAAATTACATCATGGCTTAATAGGCATCTTCCCGTACTAACTGCTATAGCATTTGCAGTCGGGTTATCTTTTGGCGTATGTTACATAAACATTCTAGGGAAACATTTCTAGTGAAAAACCATTGGAACCACGGTTCAATTCCCCCGTCAGTACGGAGATTTTGGGGGCTTAATTGGGGGCTTTCCAGAAAATCCACATTCACTTAATTATTTATTATCAATCAGTTACTTAACCAATGTGAATGACGCCGCCCACCAGATTAATAAAAGGCCACTTTTGAGTGGCCTTTTTATTTGGTTGGTAAACTGAGCGCCGAGTAATGCCTCTATATTGGCACAATAATATTTGTTATTATCCTAAAAATAATTTCATGCAGCCCTAGAATATTTATTACTCAAGCAATTTTTACAAAGTAATTAAAATAGTGAACCGTTAGTTTTGCAATTAATAAAAGGTATTTATATGGATGCTATTTCTTTGTTTGAACAACTGGCAAATATTACTCATCATCAAGTTAGCGATGAACTAATCGATAAGTTACCGATAGAATTAAAACATGCTTTTATTACTAGTAATTCTCAACTTATCAGAGAAAAAATAGCTGGCCAACATATCTTTCCTGACTCAAGAGCTGTTATTCAAGGTTAAGCTATGAATTCGTCCAACGGGTCTCTTACTGTTGTGGGATCCGGCATTAAATTCTTGTCACATTTATCAACCGAAACGGAAGCTTATATTAAGCAATCTGATAAAGTTGTTTATTCTCTAAATGAACCCGCAATGGAAGCATGGATAAGAAAAAATAATAAAAATAGCGAATCACTAAACTTTCTTGAGAACCAACATAATTTCCGTATTGACACTTACAAAGCTATAACAAACTACATTGTAAATGAAGTAAAAAAATCTCAGCATGTTTGCGCCGTGTTTTACGGACATCCTACTGTATTTGCAAAATCAGCACTAGATGCCGCGCTTACATTAGATGAAGAAGGTTACTCAACTAAAATATTGCCTGGTATTTCCTCCGAAGATTGCTTATTTGCCGATTTAAAAATTGATCCGGGTTCGCATGGTTGCCAATCATATGAAGCAACGGATTTATTAATTCGCCGTAAAAAGATTGATCCGAGTAGTCATGCCATCTTATGGCAAATAGGCATCATTGGCGCAGTTCAAGGACTAGAAGAACACAATAATAAAATCGGACTTGAACTATTATCTAATTATTTAGCAAAATTTTATGATAACAACCACCCTATCATTATTTATGAAGCAGCTCTTTATCCACATCTACAACCCGTCATAATTCGGTGTCATTTAAGCGAGCTTAAAACGGCTAAACTATCTTCTCTCTCTACACTTTATATTACTCCAGCTTTTCAAGCTCCCATTTCAGCTGCGATATTAAAAAAACTTGGCATTACAAAACTAAAATAATAATGAGTAAAAAATGATATCTAATCATTCTCGATCAGCCATATTAAAAAAATATTATTCAAGTTATACCGGTTTATCCGCTTCTGCTTGGCAAGGTATTTTCATTAGTTTTATTGAAGCAACCTTGATGGGTGTATGCTATTTTTTAGCAATTTATTTTGTAACAGAGTTACATTTATCGATTGCAGATGCTGGCATGATTATGGCTTTTTATGGTGTTGGAACAATATTTGGCGGAATGTTGGGTGGAAAATTATCTGATTTAATACCGCCCAGAATTGTATCTATTGGCAGCTTGGTATTACAAGCAGTCGCTTATTTTTTATTAATAAAATTAAAATCCACTCCCTTGTTAATGCTAAATTTATTCATTATCGGCATTGGATCTTATGGTTTCATTACATCAAATCATGTATGGACATTAAGCCGCTGCAAACAAGAAGAACGCTTAAAAGCTATTAATATATTAGATGTTGTTTCCAATCTTGGCCTTGCCTTATCTGGCTTGATAATTAGTCTTATATCAACTAAAAATTTTAATTCTCTGTTTTTTATGGCTGGTTGCTTAATATCTTTAACTGCTGTTTCATTATTAATAAGCAACAAAAATCAATTTACTAACACCATAAGACAAGACGATAAAACCATTTCATCTAAACCATCTGATCACAAAATTATTTATTTTGTTTTAGTTTGTTTATTCCTAGTTGGTTTTATCATTTCTCAAACCAACTCCACTTATCCTATTTATCTTCAATCTATTTTTCCTGCGATGGGAACACGAAGCTTTGGCATTTTATTCACATTAAATGCCATCTTAGTTGTCGTGTTCCAAGGACCTTTTGTTAATCAACTCGGTAAATTTAATAAAATCTTATTAATAGGATCGGGCGCTTTTTTTATTGGGTTTTGGAATGTTTCTCTTAAATGTCGCCCACGCATTTTGGATTGCTATTCTTTCCTGCTTTACAACAACTGCTGGAGAAATATTATTTTTTTCTATTGCGCAATTAATTTGTTATGAAAAAGGTGCGGAAAACAAAAAAGGTCACAGCTTAGGAGCATATCGAACGGTTTACGCAACAAGCAGGGTTGCCGGCCCAGCATTAGGAAGTTTTATTTATCAACGCTTCAATGGCCAAAGTTTATGGGCATTTTGTTTGCTGTTAGGATTATTCTGCTTGGCTTGTTCATATGTATTACGCAGACATAATTAATTAATTTTACTTATGCTAACACAGCCTCTTACAAATCTTGCGTCTGCAGAAAAAGTAGATTCGTTTGTAGAATATCCAGAAGGAACATAATTAAACCGATCATCTAATTTTACTATTTCACAAGATGGTTTAATAACATTAAGTCGGTCTTTTTCATTATGAAAATAATTAAATTTTATTGCCTTTGAAACCTGATTTAATATCGTATCGGCACAAATAGCATTATCGTTAGCTAATTCCTCAGAAAAAATATTAGTAATATGATCCAATTCCCGCATTTCCGATAAAGTACTAGATATTTTCCTCGATTTAGGAGAAAACATATGCGTTGATGGATGCTGCAACGAATAATAAACCGGTGGGTTACTCTCAAAATTATAATTTACTGGCTGCATAATAGTTGGGATGTATTTTTTTAAGTTGTACGACTCAACAAAAACTTTCTGTAAAATACTCACAGGAATGGCTTCTTCACCTAGTGCAGGAGCATAACCTGGTACACAACCCAATGCTATTGAAAATAAATGACGCGCTGTGTCTGCTAAATAAGGGTTAGGCTTAAGATTTCTTTTTTGCTGTATAACTGAAAATGCAATATCGTAATAAACACGATTGCGATCATATTCAAAACGAGACCAAGCTAACTCTTGAAGATACGATTTCAAAGCCAACCAGCTTGTATCTGTATAAAGCTTTTTAAGCCATTTTTCAGCAAAATAAATGACTTCACAACGCCAATCCGAAGCAAGAATTGGGCTGTTAACAATTTCCTTAAAAACATACCAATGATCATATAATGTTTTTGGAGTAGTCGTTTTTACATTAAAATCACGCTTCAAGTTAATATGATTGGTTGAACAGCCAATATTAGGCAGCATAAAAGTTGATCTTGCCCCAGCTGTGGTCATCAATACGCTATTAGAAGCATAATTGCGTTTATTTTTTTGATTGAAGATGGATGATAATGGGAAAAAAGATCCTGGTTCATATATTAACCAAGGAATCGTCACACCCAAGCCTTTTAAATCAATAAAATATTCGAGTTGTTTATTAAGGACCATTCCCATCGGCAAGCCATCTTTTCCATAACCCAAATCTTCAGTGATTGATTTATCAACTTCTGGAGCAGTCAAACGCTTTACAGTACCGTTATCGCAAGGAATGAAGGGACTTTGTGTGTCGGCTATTAATGCACCATATGGATAAGAAGCCAAATAAATGGGGAATGATTTATCAACACCTAGATCATCAACGATTTTAGTAAAGGTAGCGTCTAATTGTGCAATTTTCTCTCTAATATCAGGCCAATACATTTTCACAAAAGATGGATTTTCAGTCATTGAATAGTTTTTCCGATGTTTTTTAATTTTTTCTTTGGGGGAAAATAACGGAAAAAGAGGCTATTGGCAAATGGAAAAATAGTCAGAAGTGATTGAGTCGCTCCGAGCGAAACTACTAAAATAAGCTAGATAATTTGGATTGACTCGTTGGGCTTCGCACACAACACTCAGCCCAACCACGGCTTGCTGGTAAGCAATCACTTATGGCCTGAGAATGAATAATTCTCCTATATGCAAAAGACTTAAAGAGGCTCGTCAAGTCGCTAAGCTTTCTCAAAAGAAGCTTGGTATAGATGGGTTTTCTGCTAGTGCACGAATGAATCACTATGAAAAGGGAAGACATACTCCCGATTTCGCTACACTTCAACGTATGGCTTCAGTTTTGAAATTGCCGACAGCCTATTTCTATGCGGAATCGGATGAGCTTGTGGAGATGATTCGTTGTTTTCATAGATTAAGGAAAATGAACAGATCTGCAATACTAAAAGAGTTAGCTAAATATTACTCAAAACAATAGCTAATATATCTACTAAATAATCTATAAAAATAAGAAATTATTCTATTAATACTAATAAAGTTAATAAAGTATATATAGTAAATAAAAGATATTTAAAATATACATAGACTAATTCATACAAAATAAACATCATAACTTCCCATGTGATAACGCCACAAAAGTATAGTAAATTAATTTATTCAATATACTGTATGTATTGTTATAAGATTTTTTTCTTTTTTGCTAGAAATTGTTTTTAACTTATTTAATTAATTCAAGCTGTATTTCTTATACATTTTCAATTAACCATATGATTATATTGATAACGATATTCGAGCCATTATCTCATTGTCATTTTTCATCATATTACCACGCTTTTTTGGCATCACAAATATTTCTCTATTCACACTTGATTTTTACTCGAACTGAGCTATACTTCAGTAAAGGATAAATACGAGGGATACAAATGCCATTCAGGCCATTTACAGAATATGGTGCTGCATCGAGGACTGAAATCACGATACGGACAAACGACTTGCTCTTTGTAAGTAAAATTACGTTGAAACAGTTCAATGATAAGGCTAAATATGCGTGCCTTCACGTAGATGATGATAATGGAAAGGTAGGTGTTCAGTTTTTGACTGAGCAACCGACTGAAACAAATTTCAGAAAGCTTACGGAAGAAAAAGCGGGTGTCTCGATGAATATTGCCCCAGTCTTGAGATACTTCGGCATTAAGAAACTAGCTAAGAAACAAGTGCTTAGCTATCAAAATGAAGGGGGTATGCTCGTTTTCTCTATTAAAGAATTAACAAACAAAAAAGCCGCTAACGAAAGTTAACGGCTTTTTTTAGGTTAAAAATCTAAAAGTACATACACATGGTACGCGACTTTTAGTCTTGCCTAATTTGACATAAGCACCCTAAGTATAGACTCAGGGGTCATTTTTGACAAGTTGCCACCCGGCCAAGTATGAAAAGCAAATAAGTTCCGGCTTTTCTGAGTACCGCAAAATGGTGGAACTTTGGATGAAAAGTATCAAAAGAAAAAAAGCTCCAAAAGGCTTTAGGTGGATTTTTACACGCTATCGCCGCGTTAAAAACTCTCACAAAATGCTTGATGCTCATGCCTACGGGTATGATGCTTGGGTATTCTTAGCTAGAGTGTAGTGTTGGTGAGGGGCGTGGATCGTTCATGCCCCTCACTTTATTTGCTTGAGAAAGTTGCCAAAGTATCGAGAAACTGACGATAGCGATTGCACCTATACCTCTGGATGCATATCACTAAAAAATTTGCTGAATAAGCAATTAAATTCCTAACAGTTGGTTAAGACAAGTGATTGTCATAATCATAAATCAAAGTCTTATTATTTGTAATGGAGTATTAAATATGGCTAAGCATTATCCCAAAGGGCTTGATAATCGCATGAAAGATCATGACGGTGAAATTCGTAAAAAACGTAGCGACACAAAAATAAAAACCTTACGCGATGAATACGGTGAACAGTTTGCGGAAGGATACAGGTCAGATGCAACGCTAGGCACTGTATTAGAACGCGAAGGTTTGGGCAGTTTGAAGCAACTGTTGAAGAAGAAAAAGTAGTAAGAGACGTGAAATCCGGCTGAGAGATTAATGATCAGCGTGCTAAATTAAATTTCCAAATTCTCCATCGAATAGAGAGGATATTGCGAAGCTAACATCCTCCGTGTTTTTGGATGTAAAGCACACTCTATCATCTTAATTGTGTAGGTATTTATGTCGGTACATTGCACAATGTTAAATGAGTTTTATTAATATAAACAATATATTATAGCAATAAATTGGTGGACGCCGTCTCCACCAGATTAATAAAAACGCCATCTTTTAGATGGCGTTTTTATTTACATGAGAAAGGGGTCAAGTGCCAACAAACAATAACTACGTTGTTGCTTGTTGGCACTTGACCCCTTTCTCTTTTAAAAAGTCACATACTCACAAAAACCTATTTTAACTGATAGATCCGTAAGACCGGCGTGGAGGATATCGCCCCGTAAGTCTACATGAATGCAAATCGCCGCTACTATATAACTAGAATCAGTATTGCTTAAAGAGCTATAATTTGTACACACTGGAGAAGTTAGTATTTATGAAGCAAATTGAAGTCTCAGCCGCCATTATTCTTAATGGGGAAAAGATATTGTGCGTTCAAAGAAATGAAAACAAATATCAATATCTTTCGTTGAAATATGAATTCCCAGGCGGGAAACTCGAACCCGGTGAAAGCAAGGAAAATGCAGTAATAAGAGAAATCCACGAAGAATTAAACTTAGATATAAATATTATAGAAGAATACTTAACAGTATTTCATCAGTACCCTGACTTCAAAATTACAATGTACAGCTTTCTATGTAACTGCACAGATATAAGCACTCTTAATTTAAAAGAGCATATCGATTATAAATGGTCTGATCGAGCTCAATTGCTAAATTTAGATTGGGCGGAAGCTGATTTGCCAATAGTTAATAAACTTATCGGATTGACAATCTAATATGAAATTTTCAGTTGAAGATCTACTTAACGGGTTAAGAACTGGTTTTGTCGATAAAACTGCTGCTTCAAAAGATCATTTCATACCTAGGCTCCTCACAAATAATAGATATAATGGAGAGAAGGTTCTCTCTACCATAATCAGCGAGCTTAAAACTTGTGATAGATTCTGGTTCTCAGTGGCATTTATTACAAACAGTGGCGTTCAAACATTAATTGATACGTTAAAAGAACTAGAAGACAGGAATATACAGGGTTATATTTTAGTTTCGCAATACTTAAACTTCACGCAGCCACAAGCATTAAGAAGATTATTAGGATTTAAAAATATCAAATTAAGAATTAATACATCTGATAATTTTCACTCAAAGGCCTATTTGTTTCAGAAAAGTAATTCTTACAATTTGATCGTTGGCAGCAGCAATCTTACATCTCAAGCGCTATGCGTCAACAAAGAGCTTAATTTAAAAGTAAGCGCGACATCAAATAGCTACATAATTGAGAAAACATTGAGTGAAATTATCTTTGAGTTTGATAATGCTATCGATGTAAATATTGATTACATCGATAGATATGAGAAGATTTATCATTTAGCGCTTGAAAATGCAAAGAGACTTTCCGATCAAACTGATATTTCAGTTAAACCAAATGCGATGCAAATTGAAGCATTATCTAATCTCCAGGAATTACGAGACAAAGGCAAGACTAGAGCCCTATTAATTTCCGCCACCGGCACAGGAAAAACATATCTGTCAGCTTTTGATGTCAAAAAAGAACGGAAGGGTCAAGTGCCAACAAGCAACAAGTTTAAAATTCTTTTAGCCACATCTCTTACGATTTAAGAAGAAATAACTAGCTGTTTCTTGTTTGCACTTGACCCTTCCGCTTCAATAAGTCAGAACGATGAAACTAAAGTTATTGAAAGAAACTAAAAAATTACACGCCTAGATTAATAGTAAAATAATTCCCCCATCTAGGAATAGGCTCAACATCCAATTGGTATCTTCCCGCTATCTTTTCTAAATCAAGATTATAATGAGACGCAAATGAACGTATTGCAAAAGAACAATTTGATTTTTTACTTTTAGTAAGTTTAATAGATGATTGATCCTTTTCATCATCAGTAAATTCTAAAGCGATAGCTTTATTTGATTTAGAGTAACCCAATTTAACATGAGTTTTCCCTCTCATTTTTTCATAATTCTTAGCCATAAAGCCTGAATTAAGAGTCGCTGTACCATGCTTAGCTATCGTAATAAATGACTGACCAGTTTTTTTTGTTCTAACATTTTTAAAAATCTCAAAATCACTCCAATCTCCGCCTCTATTTTTCATATATCTCACCCCATCAATATAAATAGGATTTGCATAATAACTGTTATTATCAAAATTTCAATTAAAACTTAATCTATACTTTAAATATTTTATAAAATTATGGTTATATAATATACAGTAATATTAATAATAATCGTAAAAGACAACGGGTCGAATATAAAATATTCTTGTTCGCGAACAACGAACGTACTGAGACACGGGTTCAATTGATTTTCAAGGACGGTTTTTGCAAGGGTACAACTTGGGGTATGTCGCAAAAATCACATACCCGAATTCTCATTTATGCTAATCGTTGCCCAACAAACTAGAATACCCATTACTAAATAACCATGCCGGATGATGTTTAGCATCGTAAATATTCCAAGAAGTCCTACTAAATTCAGTATCTTCCGTTTTTAAAATAACCCAAGCAACAAACTCGGCAACAATCTCTGGTTTAATGAGTAAATTTTCTTTTTCAGCATCAATATAAAAATCTCGATTTGGCAGTATATTTTTTTCTGAATTTCTAAATTTTAATTGCATTTCTGTATCTATCATTCCAGGTCTTAAGCTAGCGCAATATATACCTCGTGAATTCAATTCCATATTCAAACAATGTGTAGCATGCTCTAAGGCAGCTTTCGTTGCGCAATAAGGCATAAGACTTGATAAAGCCAAATTTGCGGCTCCTGAAGTAACATGCAATATTCTCTGTCCTTTAGTTATTTGAGGTAACAGCTGTTGCGAAATTAAAATTGGAGAAAAAAAATTTGTTTCAAAATGCTCTCGTAGTAATCGTTCAGGAAGAACATCGAATGGCGAAGGATCAGCTATAGCTGCATTATGGATCACTGAAATTGATTTATGTTTATCCATATTTTTTATTATTATTTCTCTTCCTTCTTCAGTAGAAATATTTGCAATAATAGGTTGTATAAGCGGTGAAGTCTGCGCCAATTCATTAAGGGAATTTGCATCTCGCCCAACCGCATAAACAAAATAACCAGCTTTCGAAAAATTTAATGCAAGCGAACGGCCTAATCCGCGAGTACTACCGGTAATTAATAAAGTATCAATCTTAGTCATATTGTGTTTCTTTTAAAAAATTTGGTTTCTACAAAAAAACGAGGGCAAGTCTGGACAATTGACATACCACATGATATATCAATTGCCCAGACTTGACCCCTTCCGATTTTAACGGGATTACAAACAAATTTTTACATTTTTGTAAAAATCACTCACCTGCACCATCCTGAAAAATAAGAATCACACCCCTTCTTTGTTTTTAAATTTTCAAATATCCAGCCACGCTCTGTGATTTCTTGTCCATCTTTAATTTTCTTATGCGTACCTACATAAATCCCGCCAATACAAGCGTACTGCTGATTTTTTATAAGATGCTTCCAGGTGGATACCTTTTCTTTAGCATAATCAGAAGAGAAACTTCTTCTGGGCACATAGTCATATATTATTGCAGGAGTAACGCTTACTGTGATGTGTGCGTCACCTCTTGTTGTTTTTTCATATGGATCGTCATTTTCTTTTTCATACCAAACCGTTACATTTTTTGTTGGATAGCATTGCCAATAATCAAGTCCATTAAATTTTCCGGTGAATGGTTCTATGTTTACTTCTTTCGTATATCTCCTTAGGTTAGATTCATTTAAGATGCCGTAATCGTTTGTGAGTAATTGATAAGGATATTTTTTTAAAGCCTCAGGATTAATAGCAAAAAGTTTTAATGGCATTATAAACAAGAAAATTAGAAAATATTTCTTCATAAATATCCTTTACATGAAGCATGAGTAATGGTGTAAAAGTATCTCCACTTCTCTGGGAGGAGGTTGTATCCCAAGCTTGCCTTTATATTGGATTGCTGCATCTATCCAGGTTGTAGCATCACCCAATTTAGATTTGGCTATAATCATAGATCTAAATAACCAGCGAATTCCAGCGCAAATGTTTGCAGTGGGACTGAGCAATTTAGAATGATCAAAGCAAATGAGATAATTGCTTAATTCGCCATGATGATTGCCAAGAATATTCATAGTGTAGTCAGTTACCTGCATTAATCCGCGTGCGCGTCCTTTTCCTTTACCTGCAGGAATATTAGTTTCTGGATGAAAGCTTGATTCTGATGCAATTAATGCTTTAACTAAATCAGCTGAAAGTGGCTCAGAGAAAGAAAAAATATCATTCCAGTATTGAGTCCAGCCACGAATTTCGACATCAAATTTGTCTGCATTAGCATAACCTTTTAGCACCCCAATTTTTGGTGGGCCACTTAATTGATGAAAATATTTTTCTGTCATCGCCTGAATTTCATCAAATGATAAGATATCCTTTTTTGAAGGATTGATGGCACAATGTTCGTGCCTTTCTATAGTTTCACCGTCAGGGTGTTCTTTACTAGGAGGAATGTGCACGATATGTTTTTTAACAAAATGTTTGCCGATAGGACAAATCCGCCATGGATGAATTTTATCGTTAGATGCATTGTGCTGTTTGGTATTCTCAATTACTTCTTCTAAATCGTTAGCGGTATTCATACGGTTCTTTCCTTTTTAATAAAATTACAATTTGCATTGGTTTGCAATTTTATCGCGATTGATATATACGAAGTCCAATGTTACTCACCATTAAACATATTTAAAATAACAAAGACTGCTATGCCTTGAATTTGTGAAATTAATACTGCGGAGAAAAGGGCTCAAGTCTGGACAATTGACATATCAACTATGATATATCAATTGTCCAGACTTGACCCCTTTTTCTCAATTAAAAAATAATTTGACCTTATGTAAATAACAGACACAATACGAGTCGGTTACAAACTGTAACCAACTGAACCTTACACACAAAAGGCAACATTAACCGGTGACAAAGTGTCACCAGTTGAAATTTGGGTAGAGAGGGGTACTCTCTGGTCTTTTTGATGGAAACGTTGAAAACCTAACCAAAGCATTGAAAATAATTAAGAACACAAGCAAGAGTTACCTAGTTATATAATTATAAATATTATATATATTAAATAATTATGAAACCTATATGTCCTAAATTGACGATATTAGTATATATGCTATAATTGATTATATGTCCCAGATTGGCGATAAACAATGCGTGTAAAATACTCAGAAAGCATAGAATACAAAGCCCTCAACCGCCTAAAAGCAATTCGCGGCAGCGTAGTATTACGCAAAGATTTCAACGACCTCGGCTCCTACCGACAAATAAGCCGCATATTAAAAGAATTAATCGCAGAAAAAAAACTAGTAAAAATTGGTGCCGGTATTTATGCTAAAGCCTATCTCTCAAAATACTCAGACATTCCCCTCGTCAAAAACGGCGCTGACTCCACCCTCAGAGAAGCATTAAAGCGTTTAGGCGTTGCGTATGAACCAGGCAGCGCAGAAAAGGATTACAACGAAGGCAAATCAACCCAAGTTCCCGTGCGTAACATCGTGAAGCTCAAAAGCCGTTGCCGTCGACGTATTGGCTATAGAAACAGTGAATTAATATTTGAGAAAAAAATCAATGCTAAATAAAAAAGACCTAATAGAGTTAATTTCAGTAACGCGTCAGCACATTAATTTACGTGATGCGGTAATTGAAAAAGATTATTACGTTACTCAAATCATTCATGCTATTTCTGATGTAGAAAATAAATACTTCCGATTAGTATTTTGCGGTGGTACCTGTCTTGCAAAAGCACACAGAATTGTTAACCGCATGTCTGAAGATATCGACTTTAAGATTCAAGTAAAAAAAACGGATGTGACTTTCAGCAAAACACGGCTTATGAAGGAGCTAAAAGAGTTTAGATCACAAATTAAATCAAAACTAATACTGCCTGGTTTAATTACTAGTGAACCAATCGTTCGAAATGAAGGTCAATATTCGCGAATTGAAGTCAACTACCCTTCTGCTTTTTCCGCTAGCACTGGATTAAGACCACATATTTTATTGGAATTTATCTTATCGGATATTCGTCTTTCAGTTGAAAATCTGTCAGTCAAAACACTGATTGAAGATACTCTGAAAAACACAATTATATTTTTACCATCATCGACCCAGTGCATCTCAGTAGAAGAAACAGCCATTGAAAAATGGGTTGGCCTCACTCGCCGGATCATAGCAATTGAACGTAAGCGTCACCATGACGATTCAACATTAGTACGACATGTTTATGACCTAAGCTCGATTGAGTCGGCAGATAAAATTAACACTAACTTTTTTACTTTAGCCAAAGC